>CAMXVQ010000001.1 GCA_947252455.1 uncultured Atopobium sp.
TCAACATCGTGCAATAAAAGCGCACTTGTTAGTTTAGTAACGTCGTCGCCCACGGTAGAACGAATGGTATTATCCGAGGTAATAAGGGTAATTTTTCTGTTAACTTGCTTTTCTTGCGTAACCAGACTCTCAATTACACTATCAGCCGTCTCACCGTTTCGAGAAAACACAACACAAATACCCGCTTGAATAGAAACGGCTGGCACACTTGACAAATTCTGTGTTCCGTCAAAAACCACCACTGCTTCGTAACTACCTTGAGCAAAAGCAGCAACGTCGCTGATCAGGCGCTCACGAGCGCGATCAAAAGGATCGGCATGAGTGGCAAAAGCAGAAGACTCCCCTTCTACCAAGGTATTTCTGTGCAACCTAGAGTTTTGTGCCTTAGCACAAGAAGCATTATCAGAGGGAGAAAAAGCAGCCCCACCCATACTAGACGCGTAGTGTTTGGTAGCCATAAGTGCGTTGTAACCATCAACCACAAGAAGCGGCAAATGTGCAAACGCAGGGCGACAAATCAGCTGCAGCGACTGTTTAGCTCGCCGACCTGCAGCTTTTGCAGACGCAGCTTGCGTTTCGCGCTTTCCCAGAGGCTTTTTTGTATACTGATTTTTATGACGACTCATAACTATTTCCGTATGGTAGCAAACTCACGTGCAGGCGCAGATAACTTAAACAGAGAGTGTGTTCTGGCGCATCCATTCGTAACACATAACCGTTGCAGCCTGTGCAACGTTAAGCGATTCAATACGGCCGCGTTGAGGAAGTTTGCAGATAAAGTCGCACTTTTTTTGTACAAGCGATGAAATGCCATTTTCTTCTGAGCCCATAACCAAACAAACGTTTCCCGTGAAAGGAGCGTTCCATACCGTTTGCTGCGCATGTTCGCTGGCTCCAATAACCCAAAAACCATGCTCTTTGAGCTCGTCGATTGCGCGCGCCAAATTAACAACCTGCACAATAGGCATATGAAGCACCGCGCCAGCTGAAGTTTTATATGCTCCCACGCCAACCGATGCACAACGTGCATTTGCGATGATGACACAAGACGCGCCCACCACTTCGGCAGAACGAACAATGGCACCAAAATTGCCTTCATCAACTACGTGGTCGAGCAGCACAACAAGCGAAGCTTGTTTGGGGGCGCTAGGTTGATTGTTGGTGTTTGTAACGAGCTCGCTAGCATTTGCATCGAAAGCATCTGCGGCACTAGCAGCTTTTCGGTCAATAGCGGCAAGCACATCACCGAGCTCGGCATATGCAAAAGGCGCCGTTTCAAACATAACGCCTTGATGTGCACCGTGCGAACTTAATGAGTCCATAGCAGACTTTTTAACATATTCGCACGAAATACCACGCTCACGGGCACAAGCAATTAAGCGCTCAACATCGGCTGTTTGCAACGCGGCGTTCATATTTTCTTGCACAAGGAGCTTTTTAAGTGGCAAATGAGCCTCAAGCGCTTCAAAGCAGGCGCGTCTACCCTCAATCATGGGCGCGTGTGCGCCACGTACACGCCGCGGACGCATGTGTGCAGAAGAAACACCTGAACTGCGCTTTTGAGATGAGAAAGAACGCGCGTTTGCACTCGAAGAACGTGCGTGCGCGCCACTTTCGCCAGCTACACGCGTACGCTTTTTGTAAGGTGCGCCCTTTTCGCTTGAAGTAAAGCGATCGATTGGCACATTCTTATTCTTTTTTGTTGGCTTTTTGAAATTGCCTCGTGGATTATGTGTTTGAGCCATCTTGTATTCCCTCATCAGCAGATCTGGTCACCAATACATTAAGCAAGCACGGTGTTAATACCAATTAGTTTTTAACCTTAATGCGCGTACCGTTAGCGGTGTCTTCGAGCATAAGCCCCAGTTCTGCAATGCCGTCACGTATTGCATCGGCGCGCGCCCAGTCTTTATTGCTCCGAGCTTCTGCGCGAGCCATAATAAGCAGGCGTGCGGCCTCTTCGCAGCTAGAAGCACTCTGTTGGGTAACCTTTTGCGCTAAGTCAATAATTTCAGCAGGAAGCTCAGATGTTTTAGCTGCAAGCGTAATACCCAAAACCGAGCAGAGTTCACAAAGCATATCGGCACAACGAAGCATGGGTGCAACACAGGGATGAGCACCTGCTTCTTCGAGATATTTGTTTGCGTGTGCCATAAGATTAAAAATAGCGGCAAGTGCACCTGCGGCGTTAAAGTCGTCGTCCATTTGCGTATCAAACTCTATTTGAGCATGGTCAACTGCATTGCCAAGAGCTTGTTCTGCTTTGCCTAAGGCACCTGATTTTCCCGATTGCTCTGCCGACCAACGTAAGTTTTCTACGCAGCCAATAAGTTTTTGCAGGGTTCCGCGCGCACCGTTAAGCCGCTCAAACGAAAAATCAAGCGGCGCACGGTAATGTGTTTGCAGCATAAGCAAGCGCACTGCATCGGCAGGATAGGCATCAAGAACTTCTTTGAGCGTGTAAAAATTGCCCAAGCTCTTTGACATTTTTTCACCGTCTACACGCAACATACCTGCGTGCATCCAATAATTTGCCAACGGCTTGTCCCATGCACAGCTTGCCTGCGCGTTTTCGTTTTCATGATGCGGAAACATAAGATCTTGTCCGCCACCGTGAATATCAATAGGCGTTCCTAAATACCTATGTATCATAGCGCAGCACTCGGTATGCCAGCCAGGACGACCTTTGCCCCACGGACTATCCCAACTTGGCTCGGAAGGTTTTGCAGCTTTCCACAATACAAAATCAAACGGGTCACGCTTGGCATCGTTGACCTCGATGCGCTCACCTGCGCGCATATCATCAAGCTGCCTTCCTGAAACTACCCCGTAGTTGTGATCGCTTCGTACCGAAAAATATACATCGCCGTTATCAGCCACATAGGCATGACCCTTATCAATAAGTATTTGAATCATTGCCTGCATATGTTCGATTTCTGCAGTTGCACGAGGGCGAATGTCGGGATCCAAAATCCCAAAGCGGTGCATTTGCTCGATAAACGCACAAGAATATGTTTTTGCAAGCTCGTCTGCCGAAATGCCTTGCTCATTGGCTCTATTGATGATTTTGTCATCAACATCGGTAAGATTTTGAGCAAATACAACAGCAAAACCTTTGTACTGTAAATACCGACGAATAATATCAAACGATAAAAACGTACGAGCGTTTCCTATGTGAATTTGGTCGTAAACAGTAGGTCCACACACATACATGCGAACGCGATTGGGTTCAAGAGGTATAAACTCTTCTTTTTTGTGCGTTTTACTATTGTAAATTAGCATGTGAACTCCTTGTTATACAACCGTTGCTTTAAAGGCGTAGCGGTTACTACGTTACTAGTTAATCTTAGCGCACACGTTTTCCTCAAGCAAAACGCATGCCCATGCAGCTATACCTTCTGACCTTCCAACAAAACCTAAACCTTCGGTGGTAGTTGCTTTAATGCCTATATGCTCAAGCGGTATATCCATAACCTCTGCCAATTTTTTGCGCATAAGCTCACGATATGGCGAAATCTTAGGCACTTGAGCTGCAATGGTGCAATCGCAATCAACAATTGCAAAGCCGCTTTGTTGAAGACGTCTTACTACCTCATGCAAGAGCTTACACGAATCGGCATTGTCATATGTAGGATCATCGGGCGGAAACAGTTGTCCGATATCGCCTAGACGCGCCGCGCTTAAAAGTGCATCCATAAGTGCATGCACGCAAACATCTGCATCGGAATGGCCCCATAAACCACGCTCATATGGTATGGTAATACCCCCAATAATACAGGGTCTATCTTTGGTAAACGCGTGAACATCAAAACCGTGCCCTATCCGCATGGTATCTCCTTGCTATGAGTCTTGCGTATTAAAGCGTTGCTCCAGCAAAGTTTTTGCAACGGCAAAATCTTCGGGGAGCGTTATCTTTATATTATCGCGCGGACTTTCAACGCACACCACATCTCCAAACATTTGTTCGACAACTGAAGCATCGTCGGTAACACTGCGCTTGTGCGTAAGTGCATATTCGTGCGCTTTACAGATAATTTCTCGCCTAAAAACCTGCGGAGTTTGCGCCGACCAAAACAGCGCTCTATTAGGTGTTGAGATAATGCGTGTACCGTCAACCGTTTTAAGTGTGTCGCTTACGGGAAACGCACAAATTGAACCTGCTATATGAGGAGTGGTACGTAGTTTGTTGATACAAGCCTCTATGGTATCAACTTTAATAAGAGGGCGCGCGCCATCGTGGATAGCCACAAAATTAAAGGTAGAAGGTACGTGGCGCAGACCTTCATACACTGAAAGTTGACGCGTAGCACCAGCATGAGCAAACACTATGGGCTTTTGTGTATGCAGATGGCAAACCACGCGCTTTTCCATTTCGGATTGGCGCTCGGCAGCACAAACAATAACTATACAGCCTACCGAAGGCGCTTCTACAAAAGCACGTATTGCCCAATATGAAATGGGATAACCGCATAAGGTGGTGTATTGTTTTCCGCGCGCGTCGCCAAAACGCGAACCCGTGCCACCAGAGGCTATAACGGCGCAGGTATCTGCTGTCATGCGCGCTTGCCCCACATACGATATAAACTATCAGCCAAAATTGAAGGATTATCCACACCAAGTTCATCGAGCTTAGAGGGGTTTTGTTCAATATCATCCAAAAGCTGTTGCAGTGAGCCAAACTCATCTACAATCTTATCTGCCATACCTTTTCTAACCACTGACACATTAGAAAGCGTTCTTAACCCAAGTGGAACCATAATTGATTCCTCGCCTTTGTTTTCAAATCCAAGAAGTTCGGCTATTTTATCGGGTGCATGCAGCTGCGAATTTGAAATTTCGTGCAATTGCTTACGAATGCACTGCGCGTGCTCTTCGGACGAATCCTTTGCATAATCTCTAATAAGCAATGTGTAATCGCTTGACGCATTACCAATAAACTCTTCACGCTGCATTTCAATAGTTTTGCCCTCGCTACCAAGCTGTAAAATAATGTCGCTTAATTGCTCGGAAACGGTCATAAGTACTTCAAAGAGATAAATGGTGTCTGCAATATCAGAAAGCGTTACATAGTCATCAAGCTCAAGTGTGGTAAGGCGCAAAAGAGCACGGTCAAGCTGCGCACGCGTGCTTTGCATAGAAACCAACATTTGGTTAACCGAACTCATAAGTTCTGGAACCGATTGAAGCTGATGGCCGTGACCGTCCACGTATATAGCAACCACTTGTCTGCGTTCAGACACCGAAATAACCACCGCTTTGGTGAGCAGACTCATACGCGCTGCCGTACGGTGACGCATGCCCGTTTCGGACGTAGGAAGCGAAGGTGAAGGATTAAGATGATAATTTGCGCGCAAAATCTTAGTTAAGCCGCGGTCAATAACAATAGCGCCGTCCATTTTTGAAAGCTCAAACAAACGATTTGCCGTAAAAGAGATGTCCAAACGAAAGCCGTCGTCACCTGCCGCCAAAACATTATCCGTGTCGCCAATACATATAAGAGCACCAAGATGACCTGCTAAAATCATATCGAGCGCAAAACGCAAAGACGTGCCTGGCGCTGTTTTGCGAATGGCGTCACGCAAGCGTGCTTTAGTATCTTGCGCATCCTCAGGTGTTTGAGATGTGCTCATGGCATCTCCTTTCCTTGGCTTATGCTCTTACACGGTTTATAAAGGTGTTGCTCTGGTTTAACCAACGCACAACACCTTCAAAGGCTCCTTCATTTTGACACGAATTTCCTAGGTGCCACAACCATTATATAATTGTTGCACACACAAACGCTTACAAAGTCTGCATGCGACATAAACTTATGTAGGTTACTCGCTGTATGCTCCACCACTTGCGTTTTGCGTGCCAGCGTAAGAAACGCTGCGTTCATGCGATACATGAGGTACCGCATCTGCAAGTTGTGATCCTTGCGCACGTAAAGCTTGTAGCTTTTGTAAGTCGGCTTCGCGCTTTTTGAACACAAGCTCATGCTCCTGCGCGTCAACGTAAACCTCATCGCCTGCGTTCCACTTATGTTCAAGCAAGTCTTCGGCAAGACGATCTTCAACCAAACGTTGAAGCGTACGACGCAAAGGACGTGCACCATAAATAGGATCGGTGCCTTTTTGAGCAATTAAATCACAGGCGGCGTCGCTCAGCGTAAGCATAATGTGCTCTTGTGCAAGTCGATATGCCAGCTTAGAAACCATAAGCCCCACAATTTTTCTGAGTTCTTCTTTGGAAAGCGTGGTAAAGACAACAATTTCGTCAACACGATTGAGAAATTCTGGCCTAAATGAGCGCTTAAGCTCATTTTTAACGCGCGATTTTATTTCTTTGTACGACAGACCGTCATCACCTTGGGAACTAAAGCCCATAGGAGAAGTATGCGCAATCTCACGTGCTCCAATGTTAGAGGTCATGATAATAACCGTGTTGGAAAAGTCTACAACACGACCCTGACCATCGGTTAAGCGACCTTCCTCCAAAATTTGAAGCAAGATATTAAATACGTCTGGATGCGCTTTTTCTATCTCGTCGAACAAAACAACCGAGTATGGACGACGACGAACAGCCTTAGTAAGTTCTCCGCCTTGATCGTAGCCAACGTATCCTGGAGGCGCACCAACTAGCTTGGAAACCTCATGTTTCTCCATAAATTCTGACATGTCAAAGGAAATAAGTGCCTCTTGGGTACCAAACAAAAACTCGGCTAAAGACTTAGCAAGCTCTGTTTTTCCTACACCCGAAGGCCCTAAAAATATAAACGAGCCGCCAGGGCGCGCAGGGTCTTTTAGAGGCGAGCGCGAACGACGAATAGCGTGCGCAACCTTTGCCACTGCTTCTTTTTGGCCAATAAGGCGTTTATGCAGCTCTTGTTCGCAGCGGAGTAATTTTTCTGACTCTTTTTCTGTTAGGCTCGTAACAGGAACACCAGAAATATCCGATATAACACGAGCTATATCATTTGCGTCAACATTTTGTTGCTCGGACGCGCGCGATTTCTCCCAGTCTTTTACCGCATGAGCAATCTTTTGCTCCAAAGATTTTTCGTCATCTCTTACCGATGCCGCATCCTCGTAATTTTCGCGCGCCAGCAAGCGCTCCTTTTTTTCTTTGAGCTTGGCAAGCGCGGTACGCATGGCAATTATCTCGCGCGGCTCGTGACGTTTAACCACCGATTTACGAGCGCCTGCCTCGTCAATCACGTCAATTGCTTTATCGGGCAAAAACCTGTCTTGAATATAGCGATGTGAAAGACGCGTAGCCTCAACTAAAGCATTTTGCGTGTAATGGACGTGATGAAACGCCTCGTAACGAGCACTTAAACCTTTGAGTATCTGCAGCGTTTGAGAAACCGTAGGCTCACAAACTTCAACAGGCTGAAAGCGTCTTTCTAAAGCTGGATCTTTTTCGATGTGTTTGCGATATTCTTCTGCAGTTGTGGCACCAATAACTTGAATTTCACTGCGCGAAAGCGGCGGCTTTAAAATAGAAGCAGCGTCAATGGAGCCCTCGGCAGAGCCTGCTCCTATAATCGTATGAATTTCGTCGATAAACAAAATGATGTTTTTTGCTTTGCGAACTTCGTTAATTACACGTTTTAAGCGATCTTCAAATTCTCCGCGATATTTTGCACCTGCAAGCATCGAAGAAATGTCAAGCGTCCAAATTTGTTTATCTGCAAGGGTAACTGGAGCATTATGCGTGGCTATCAGTTGAGCTAAGCCCTCTACAACTGCGGTTTTTCCTACGCCAGGATCGCCCAAAATAAGCGGATTATTTTTTTGACGACGGGCTAAAATCTGCGCAATGCGCGTGATCTCTTTATCTCTACCAATTACCGGATCAAGTTTTTCTTGTTGCGCCACGGCAACCAAATTTTTCCCATAGCGTTTAAGCAGTTTTCCCATCTTTGAGCGCGCTTGCGAAGCCGATGGAATACCATAGGCAACCTCGGTTAAGTCGTCATCTTGCTCGTCTTGAGTAGACTCTGCGTCTTCTGGAGTTGTGTATTCTTCGCTGTCATCAAGCGCGTCAATTGCCGTACTGAGCGACGAAAACGAAACACCTATACGCGTGAGCACCAAACATGCATGGCTCTCGGGCAGCGCAAGCATGGCAATAAAAAGATCCTTGGTGGTAATTAAACCAGTAGCATGAGCGGATGCAAGTGTAAAAGCCTGAGCAAGCGCGCGCTTGGTGAGTGCAGAGAACGGCACGTGTCCCGACGCGGCGTCGGCAGTACCTGTTGAGGCAAGCGATTCCACAATTTCATATGCCTGCGCGTAGGTAATGTCAAATGACGATAACACCTGCGTAACGGCATTTTCCTCGTCTTTGAGGTATGCGAGCAAAATATGCTCGGTACCAACGTAGAGTTTTCCTACGCTGCGAGCCTCCTCTTGAGCAAGCAATAAGATGTTGCGTGTTTGCGCGGTAAATTGTTCAAACATATGGGTTTAAGCCCCCTTTAGGAATTATCCACCTGAGCGGCAATATCGTCTTTTGAAATGCTTTCGGGCTTCATTTGTGGGAACAACAATACATCGCGAATAGACGGCTGGTCGCAGAACAGCATAATCATGCGGTCGATACCATATCCAATTCCGCCAGTTGGTGGCATACCATACTCAAGCGCGCGAACATAATCGTAATCGTAACCCATTGCTTCATCGTCGCCCATGCCCTTTGCCTTAACCTGTGCCATAAAGCGCTGCGCCTGGTCAACTGGGTCATTAAGCTCGGAAAATGCATTTGCGTATTCGTGACCACAAATCACAAGTTCAAAACGATCTGTTAAGCGCGGATCTTCATCTTTGCGCTTAGAAAGAGGCGAAACTTCTGCTGGATAGTCGCATACAAATGTTGGATCCTGCAGCGTTTGTTCACCCAACTCATCATAAATTTCAAAGAGTAGCTTACCTGCACCCCAGCTTTCTTCCCACGAAATCTCGTGCTTGTCGCAAAGTGCGCGCAAGTGCTCAACGGGCGTGTCCATGTTGATTTTTTCGCCCACAACCTCAGACGCAACATCGGAAAGTGCAACGCTTCGCCACGTGCCGCTCATATTAACACGCTTGTCCTGGTACGTAATAATTTCGCTTCCCTTTTCGCAGCCGCAAACATCTTGCGCAATAAGCTGGAACATTTGTTCGGTAAGCTCTTTCATACCCTGTAAATTGGAATACGCGCAATAAGCTTCCATAGACGTAAATTCGGGGTTATGGGTAAGGTCCATACCTTCGTTTCTAAACTGACGGCCAATTTCAAAAACTCGATCCATGCCGCCAACAATCAGGCGCTTAAGCGGTAATTCCGTTGCAATTCTTAAGTAAAAATCACAGTCGAGCGCATTAAAATGCGTGGTAAACGGGCGCGCATTTGCTCCACCTAAAATTTGATGCATCATAGGAGTTTCAACTTCAAGATAACCTTGGTTTTCCATAAAACGACGAATGAGCGAAATAATGTGGCTGCGCTTGCGAAAAACGTCGCGAACCTCGGGGTTCATAATCAAGTCAACGTAGCGCTGACGATAACGAATTTCGCGGTCACTTAATCCGTGAAACTTTTCGGGCAAGGGGCGCACGCTTTTAGAAAGCAAAACCAGCTTGGTAACCGACACTGACAACTGTCCTCTGCGCGTACGTACAATCACGCCTGTTGCCTGAATAATATCGCCCAAATCGAGTTGCAAAAGCAAATTCCAGTCTTGCTCGCTCATATTGTTAATGCGCAAAAAGAGCTGAATGGTGCCTGTTTTATCTTCCAAAACTATAAAGCACACCTTGCCTTGACGACGATACGCCCTAATACGGCCTGCAACCGTGTAGGAATCTTCTGTAGCGGCTCCATCTTCAAGTGAGCCATACTGCGTTTCAAGATCGCGCGCGAAAGCAGTAATGGTGCTCGAAATAGGATATGGATTGATGCCTTGCTCAATAAGAGTCTTACGCTTTGCACGACGCGTGGCGCGCTCGTCATTGATAGTTGACTCCGATGAGGTTAAAGACGTAGATTCGGACATTTGATAACTCCTTAATAGCTGGTAATGCGTACGTTTACGTATTGTTGCTTGCCGTATGTGTGGCTTGCTTATGAAAACACATGCGCTGTTAAATGCAAAAACGCGCCTTGAGCCGCGGGGCGCAAGGACGCGAATGCTTATCGTATAAAACACACGAACGAATCAGTTGCACCTAACGAGTAATATTTAATATCGTGTAGGTTTTTTCTTTGCCGCTTGGGGTAGAAAAGCTTACTACATCGCCCACAACATGACCAATAAGCTCGGCGCCTGCTGGCGATTCATTTGAGATTTTATGCTCAAGAGAATCTGTTTCGGTGGTACCAACAATGGTAAAGCTGATTGACTTGCCTTTTTTATCGGAAAGCTCAACGGTAGTACCAATAGAAACGCTCAACTCACCGTCGGTGCGCTCAACCACTTTAGCAGTAGCCAAAATTTGGCGAATCTCATTAATACGCGACTCGTTGAGTGATTGCTCCTCTTTGGCGGCATCGTATTCGGAGTTTTCTGATAAGTCACCAAACCCACGTGCTTCTTTAAGGCGTTCAACAATTTCTTCGTGCTTCTCGCCCTCACGATACGCAAGTTCGTCAACCAACTTTTGGCGACCTTCCGGGGTAAGTATCAACTCTTTTTTATCCATCTGCTACCTTCTCAAAAGAAACTTACAAACCATGCTCATGTGTTAGCGCACAATACTTTACCTTACACACAAAGTGCGTGACGTGCGCGAACAAGACTAGTGCTCTTTGCTGTCCTCAACAACAACATCCTCTGCTTCTTGAGATTTAGCAGAGCTTTTTGCTTTTTCGTCTTTTTTATTGGTGTCATCGCTTGAATCATCAAGACCCTCGCGAACGCTTTTAACGGTTTTACCCAATGCACTTCCGAGTTTTGGAAGATTTTTAGGCCCAAAAATAACCAAAACAATGGCTACCACAATAACAAGCTCCAAAGGACCCATACCCAGAATCATATATGCCTCCAATACGTCCACGTATTACACATACCTGATGTTACCTGTTTTAGCGTACAATAGTATGCGATGTACAAGTTTGCACAAGTTAGTATAGCTGAGCCAACTGCAAAATAACAATTAGATTTTATCCATTATGCCTAACATAAGGAGTTTTCTTTAATAATGCACAATATACTTACATCACTTCTTACGATAAGCGGTTGGACTTGTGTAGTGAGCACAGGTATATTGGCACTATTTTACCTTATCTTACGAATGCGTGGGGCCCATCTCTTCATAAAAAGTAAATTTGGCCCCGTGCTGATTTTTGATTCACAAGATAAACAAAAAACGCCCATTAGGTTGTTGAACGTAGGTAACAAATTTCAGTCGGTATGCTACCTGCAAAAAGAGCTGCGCTATAAACTGGTATGCATCTATCATCAGTACATGATGCAAGTGGTAGAGCTTGCACATAAAGAATCAGGTAAAGCGCTCGTTATAGGCGCAGGAGGTTATTCCCTCCCCAAATGGATGTGGGCGCACTACCCAAACATGCAGGTGAGTGTGGTAGAAATTGATCCTGTTATTACAAAACTTGCCAAACGATTTTTCTTTTTACAACAAACGCTTGATACCTTTTGCAAAAACTCATATCAAGAGCTCAACTATCCTGCGTGCCTAGAGGAGCAGCAACTAAGCACATGTCGCGCGCGCATTATCCATGCCGATGGTGTGCATTATCTACAACACACTCAAGAAACCTACGACGTAATCATTAACGATGCGTTTGCTGGAAAAAACGCACTGATCTCGCTTGCAAATCAAGAGGGCGCGCGCTTACTTAAAAGCCGCCTGCGCGCAGACGGCGTGTATTTAGCTAATATCATTTCCCCACTTGACATGTCTTCTGGCAGTATTTTGCATAAGGTTATTGCTTCTATGCAAACACAATTTGCCTACGTGTATCTCATTCCCGAAGACGAAGAAGATCCTCGTGTTGTAGCTAACAACGTGTTAGTTGCCAGCAATTTAGCGTTAAAGATTGCAAAATCCTACCGCGTGGAGTCTTTGCTCTCGTGCTAAGCGTGTAAAAATGTATCGGGTCTTTCGCCCATCATGTGCGCAAAGACTCAAACTACGCTAGTCATGCGCACGCTTATGTTTGAAAAACTGTTGCAGAAGATTTGCACTTTCATCAGCCAAAACGCCGCCTTTTAGCTCAAAGGAGTGATTAAGCCTAAAATCATTGCTTACGTTATACAGGCTTCCGCAAGCTCCTGCTTTTTGATCGTATGCACCAAAAACGCAGCGTGCAATGCGCGCGTTGAGCATAAGACCTGCGCACATAAGACAAGGCTCAAGCGTTACATATACACAGCAGTGCTCAAGATGCCATGAATCAAGCTTCTTTGCTGCTTGCAACATGGCAATAAATTCTGCATGATCGCTAGGGTTGTGGCTGTGTTGGCGTAAATTATGTGCTGCCGAAAGTATGGTATTGTTGCAAACAACAACCGCTCCAATAGGGACCTCTTGCTCTAAAGCTGCTTTTTGAGCCTGTGCAAGGGCGCATTGCATATAGTATGTGTCAAGGTCGCAAAAATCCTCGGCGTCACATGGATTCGGATGTGTTGTCGTATCAGGCGCCGTAGCAGCCAATGTATCAAACGCGCGCGAGTCGTACACATGGTGCAACGGCTGCTTGCAGTCAGCATGCGTACGCTGTAAAAGCGTCTCATTGGTTGTTGTGTTATTAGAACAAGAGCTCGTGTGTGTCATCGATAATTCCTTACAAATTTTTCCCCAAAACGGCACGTCATTTTGCGGCAAGAGCAAGCACATAGCATGCGTGCAAGCTTCGTATCCTTAAATTTTACACGAAAATCAAAAAGATATAAGTTTTTGTACACTTATAGAGCTTAATGTTGTACACTATAAAAGCTGTGCAAGAGCTTATGTACTCATTTCGTTTTGTTCATCGCACGTACAAAAGCTAGGCAGCTACGGAGGGGTGGCAGAGTGGTCGAATGCGGCGGTCTTGAAAACCGTTGAGCGGCAACCCCGTTCCGAGGGTTCGAATCCCTCCCCCTCCGCCATTTTTACTCAATCACGTTTACACAAATTTTTTGCAATATTCCCAGATTAACGTGCAGTTGTTTGCGCGCGCAAATCGCGTATAAAGTGCACGCAAATCGCACGTAAATTACGTTTTAATGCCTATGCACTTCATATAACCTGTATTTCATCAGCCGCTCCATCTTGCGTTGTTAGATTACTTCGTAACCATATGCCGCATCTCAAAACTGCTCAGCAACGTGTATAATAAAGATTTATGTACAACAAAATTATCAAACACAACAAGGCGAACAGGAGATACCATGCCTGAAACACTTATAATTGTCGGCATAATTGTGGTTGTGCTGCTTATTGCAGTTATGATGTATAACCACATTGTCCAGCTGAACAACCGTTGCGACAACGCATGGCAAACTATTGATACGCAGCTTCAACGTAGAAATGATCTTATTCCTAATCTCGTTGAAACCGTAAAAGGCTACGCCACGCACGAATCTAAGACGCTTGAAAACGTTATTGCCGCACGTGCAGCTGTTAACAGCGCAGCTACTCCCGTAGAAAAGATGGATGCTTCTAACACCCTTACGCAAACACTTGGTCATTTGTTTGCCGTTGCAGAAAGCTACCCCGACCTTAAAGCAAATGCCAATTTTCAGCAGCTTCAATCTCAGCTAAGCGATACCGAAGATAAAATTAGCTATGCGCGCATGAGCTTTAATGACTGTGTGCTTATGTTTAATAACGCCATAACCACGTTTCCTGGCGTTATTTTTGCAGGACTTTTCCACTTTGACAAACGCGAAGGCTTTGTTGTTACAAGCGAAAGCGCACGCAATGTTCCTGAGGTAAAGTTTTAATTGCCTCTTAAAAGCGTTGCCACTTAACAAACGCCGCTAACATAGCTTACAAATACGCCCCTTGTTCTTAAAACAAGGGGCGTTCTTTGCACGAAAGCTATCTTAAGAGAGTCGTATTATAAAACGAACAATGTAACAAATGCCCAAGTTAGTGAGCAAGCAAAGCGTTAACCGTCTTTACCACATCTGAAGCACAAAGGCCAAACTCTTTTTGAAGCCAATTGGCAGTGCCAACTTGACCAAACTGCTCGTTTACACCAATACGCTTAAATGGGACACATACTTGCGCTTCTACAAGAGTTTCGGCAACACTTGATCCCAAACCACCGTTAACACTATGATTTTCAAAAGTTACTACAGCGCGTTTACCTGCAGCTTCGCTTAACACAAGCTCTTTATCAAGCGGCTTAATGCAAAACATGTCAATAACTTCTACCGACAAGCCTTGTTTTTCTAATTCTTCTGCAGCATCGAGCGCATCTTTAACCAGCTGACCAGCGCTTATGATAAGAACGTCACTACCTTTTTGAAGAACATTTCCGCGTCCAAGCTCAAAGGTAGAACCACTCTCATAAATGCTGTACGAGGCTTTTCTTCCCGAGCGTACGTAGTGCACACCTTCCAAAGTTGCAAACGTGCGGATAATCCACTCCATTTGTACGGGATCTGCCGCATCGGTAACAACCGAACCCGGAATCATGCGCATAAGCGCTATATCTTCCCAGGTTGTGTGCGTTCCTCCGTTAGCCCCTACGGTAAAGCCAGGGTCGGAACCCCAAATATTGATAGTGTTGTGCGCATATCCACCCGACAGATAAATTTGGTCAAAGCATCTACGCGTAGCAAAAGGCCCAAAGGTGTGACAAAATGGAATATACCCCTCAGACGACATGCCCGCCGCTATACCCATCATGTTTTGCTCGGCAATACCCACTTCTACAAACTGCTCGGGGCGTTCTTTTTGAATTTTAAGCGTTCCGCTTGCGCCACCTAAATCTGCATCAAAACATAAAATACGATCATTTGCTTTCATCAGGTCAAGCAGTGTATCAACAACCGTGTCACGATAAGGTTTTCCTGCGCTTCTACAATCTTTTGCAAGTTTAAACATTATTCCTCACTCTCCGTAGCTACTCATATTAAGAAAGATTTTGCGTGGCGCAAGAACTTTCACCATCATCTAAGCCACTGCAAGCGCAAGGAAGACTTTCTCCTTCAAGCGCAAAGGCAAGCGCAGCAATTTCTTGGTCAAAGCGCGCAATTGCTTCATCGGTAGCTTTATTGATTTCGTCGTTATTCCACTTCATCGAGTGATTCATTTCGGTTTCTTCAAAGTAAGGAACACCAGCACCTTTAATGGTGTCAAGCACAATAGCATTGGCTTGATTGTGCTGGTCTTTTGCACGAGTAATTGCCTCATCAAGCGCAATAATATCTTGACCATTAACCTTTTGTGTATAAAAACCAAAGGCGCGCATTTTGTCTACATAGTCAAACGGTTCAAGAATGTCTTTAGTTCTACCATCTAACTGCTTTTTGTTGTCGTCTATAAACACAATACAGCGATCAAGGCGATGCGCAGCAATGAACTCAAACGCTTCCCAACACTGACCTTCGTTAAGCTCGCCGTCACCTACAAAAAGATAGGTATTACGGGAAGAATGCTTCTTCTTAAGAGCATAGGCAATACCTGCTGCAAGCGAAGTCCCCTGACCCAAAGAACCAGTTGTTGCATCAACACCAGGTGTTTTAAGACGATCGGTATGAGAAGGTAGGCGTGTTCCGCCATCATTTAAGGTAAAGAGCCATTCCTTAGGGAAGAATCCACGCTCGGCAAGTGTTGAATACATAACGGGACCTGCGTGTCCTTTTGACAAAACAATACGATCTCTGTCTTCCCAGTGAGGATCATCGGGGCGATGGCGTAAATGTTTAGCATAAAGCACAGCATAAGCGTCGGCTAATGAAAGCGAACCACCAACATGTCCGTAACCTCTGTGCTGAAGCATGGCAAGTACGTCACGACGAATTTTTGTTGCTAAAAGCTTAATTTTTTTATATTCCCTATCCTCCACGGAACACTCCTGTTCTATCACTGTTTTGCACGCTCTATATATCTAGCTGTTATAAAAATTGAATTATTTACCCACAAAACAACGATTATCCGATATGTTGTGCCAGCTTTTGTTCAAGCTCTGCCTTGTCTAAAATATTTATAAGAACTACTTTTTTCTCATCGGGAATACCTTGCATAAAATCCTTTAAATCATTACCGACAATAAATAAATCGGCAGCTTGAGGATTGATGTCAGAAATGGTAGTATGATCAACTTCAATTTCGGGATGACCAAGCTTTTTAACAGCGTCTTCCGCATTCATATGAACGATAAGGCTTGAACCCAATCCGGAACCGCAACAACATAAAATCTTATGTACACTCATAGCAACCCCTTACAATGTACTTGGACGCCCTCTACACCTACCGTATCACAGGGCTGTAACCTTATTACACTATTATTATCTCTGAACTTTATTGAACACATGTTTGCACTTACGGTAAACAGAGATATAACACAATACATTTGTAGGCTTGTACCTTTATAAGCCCACCGATAAAACAAGCGAGGCCAGCTGACCTCGCTTGATGTTAAACAATCGCCAAATCTTTCTTAGCGCCGCTGTAACACTTTCTTACGCCTGCGTCTTTGGTTTAGGTGCAAGGAAGTTATACAAAATAGGAGCAATGTAAACAACGACACAAATAAGCATTAAGAGCGAACCATTTGCATAATTTATAATGTTACCAAATACGATTCCCATCCAAGAGAAATCGGCGTCGGAGAAAGTTGCGCCTGTATACCCAAGAGCATTAAACACTGGCATGCAGATAGCTGGCAAGAATGTAATAAGCAAACCGTGCGCAAAGCCACCAGCAACACAACCTTTTACACCACCTTCTGCATTACCAAATACACCTGCGGTAGCACCACAGAAGAAGTGAGGAACAACGCCAGGCAAGATAAGAGCAACAGGAATCATAGCGTTTAATCCGCCAAGGATAAACAGTCCAACAATGCCACCAACAAATGAACTAATAAATCCAATGGTTACCGCATTAGGTGCATATGTAAATGCAACGGGACAGTCAAGTGCAGGTTTGGCACCTGGAACCAGCTTATCGGCAATGCCTTTGAAAGCAGGAACAATTTCGCCAATAATAAGACGAACACCACTTAAGATGATGTAGACACCACCAGCAAAGCTCAAGCCTCCTGTAATGGCCCATACGATCCAGTTGTTAACTGTTTCGGAACCAATGTTCATAAGCCCTTTTAATGCGCCAAACTGAGCGTCAAATGCTTTGGGATCTGCAGCGAGTAACGCTGGACCTTCGGTTAAAATTCCGCGTGCAACAGCAATACCTGTTACCACTAAGAACAAAATAACCATCGTTAATCCAATTGAAACCGTTGTATCACGTAAAAAGATAAGACGTTTGGGGAAGTTGATTTCTTCGGTGCTTTTGCGATGAGGGTCATTGGCAAAGCAGCGGCCAACCACACCAGCAAGCCAGTAACCAAGTCCGCCTAAGTGACCAAGTGCCACTGAATCGCTTCCTGTTACTTTTCTAAACGTTACCTGACAATATGCAGGTGACAGCACCATAATAAAACCAAGCAAGCAACCGCCGGCAAGATAGAGCATCCAACCTTCAAGATGACCTGCGCCACCTAAAATAACCGCAATCATACATGCCATATAAAGCGTGTGATGACCTGTTAAGAAAATGTAGCGCATGCGCGAAAAACGAGCAAGAACAATGTTGAGAACCATTCCTACTGCCATAATAACAGCCGAACTAACACCAAAGTTCTTAAGCGCGTCTGCAACAACGGCTTCGTTATTTGGTACAACACCTTGCATATTAAACGCATAGTTAAAAATTTGACCAAAACCCGTTAGAGAGTTTCCTACCAAAAAACTCGCACCTGCACTTAACACCAAGAAACCAACAATGGTTTTAAGTGTACCTTTAACGATGTCTTCAACTGGTTTTCCTTGCAAACACAAGCCCAAACACGCAAGCAAGCCTACAAGAATAGCAGGTGTAGACAAGATGTTAATGATAACCTCAAGTACTGCCATCTGACTTCCTTTCTCTATGTATGCGCGCTTTATGTTAAAAACGGCGCACACCATAATTGGATTTATCACGAGCTTCTTATGTAAAGCGCATAGTTGGCACTGTTTTATCTGCTCTGTTACTACTGCTTTACCAACACGAGCAATGTGTGCGCCTTACGCTGAAGCGCTGATAAATAAATCGTAAATTTCCTGTGTTGTTTGAGCTTGTGCAATGCTGGTAATGTTTGCCTCACAAGCAAACATGGTTGCAAGAATACGCATAACGTCAATATGATCGTTAGGATTTTGCGCAGCAAGTGTCACCAAAACACGAACAGGAGCATTACCCTCCTTAAAGACAACTCCTTCACGTACCACCGTAACCGCAAGCTGCTGATGTATAACGCCTTGTTCAGGACGCGCATGCAACAGTGCAAGGTCGGGAGTTAAAACAAAATATGGCCCAAATTCATGCGCGTTTGCAATAATCCCGTCAATATAGGCACTCGTGACACTGCCATCATTCACAAGCGGCTGGACGGCAACGTGAATAGAATCTTCCCAGTCTTTGCACGCCGAAACAATTTGTATGTTTTTCAGCTTGAGCATTTCTTTCATAGTCATGCGTAAACTCCTTCAAATAGTTCGTATGCGTGCAAAAATATGAAAACCGTCGTTTAAGACAGCTCTTAGTGTAACAATTAGTTCGTAATATTGACACATTTTTTTATTGTTCTTTCCTGATTTTCCGTCAGCGGTCTTATTTCAAGCGTAAAAGTACGGCTAACTTGTCCAAACTCCCATAGCTCTTTAATATGCAACATAAGCTTAATATTGAGCATACAAAAGACGATCATCACTTTTGTGTGCAAATTATCCTTGAGGGGTTGTGCATAATCAAGGTTTCTTATGTTTACTTCTTATGATTACTTCTTACGTTTACAAGAAATTGAATAAACGTGTAGTGCTCAAGAAAATATAACTCATTTCACAAAGTACGCTACACTTAAATTGTCTAGACGAGAAAGGAGGAAACGTTGTTCCGAAAAGAACGCCATACAGAGATTTTGCGCCTGCTCGATAGACAAGGCCGTGTAGAAGTAGAAGATCTAGCCGCCCATTATAGAGTTAGCTGTGACAGCATCCGTAAAGATCTTCAATATCTTGATAAACACGGTTTATGCAAACGCGTGTATGGTGGTGCGCTTAAGAGTGCTGATGTGAGCGCGCTTAACAATTTTTTGCATCCCAACGTTGATTCCAAACTTTCTGCTCGTCCTAACAGTCAGCGTACAAAACAACGCGTTGACGAGCTTATACCTTCACTTAACCATGCTCTTTCACCTGAACCACAAACAGCGCAAGACTCAAGAACACAAGATCATGCTGACACCAACAGATGGGCGGTTGCAAAGCGCGCTTATTTGGAAATAAACGACGGAGATTCGATTTTTTTGGATTTATCGCGCATCAACATAGAGCTTGCACGGCTTTTAGCACAGGGAAACAAGCATGTTATTGTAACTACCAACATGTTAGATATTATTAAAATCCTCTCTGACGCACCGCACATAACAACACTTGCAACAGGTGGTTTTCTTAACATAAAGCTCAATGGTTTTGTAGGATCCGAAACTATCAGCTTACTCGAACCGCTCTTGTTCCTTAAAGCATTTATTGGCGCAGGCAGCATAGATTTGGATCAAATGGCGGTATCATGCGACAATATTGACGGCGGAGCCGTAAAAGAAAAAGTTATCCACAATGCTTCATATACCTTCTTGCTGGCAGATAAAAATAAATTTAATCGAGCAGAACTGTATCGCTTTGCAACTATAACCGATTTTTCGGCCATAATTACCGACTGCGATGATGAGGTTGTGTTAAGAAAGTTGCGCACAACAGGAACGCCTATACTACAAGCGTAATATAGGCGTTGTTTGGCACATATGTTCTATTACTTTACATTTAACAATGTAAAGTAATCATATCTTCCTAAATAATCTTCCTAGATAAACAGTATCATCGAAAGAATGAACATGAACACACAACCCAAAAGCATAGGCGCACTGACGCGCTTTACAACGTCGATAGGGTTGGTCTTGGTAGTACCCGATACAATCATAATAACCGCAGACACAGGAGATACCGCACGCAGCAAGTTTCCTGCCAATCCCATAGGAACTGAAATGGCAATAGGAGATATTCCTGCTGCCTGAGCCAAAGCCGGGATAAGCGGAACCATTGCGTAAAAGAGTGCCACACCCGAACCAGAAAGCAGCACAATAAGCGCGGTAAGACCAACCAGAATAAGCGGAAGCACAAATCCTAAACCATTACCGCTCATACCAGTCATCATTGCTTGTAGCGAAGCAATAAGGCCAATAGATTTAAGTCCAATTACATAAATCATAGCAGCAACCAACAAAGCGATAATAGGAAGTGTTGAACCCATGCCCTTGAAGAAAGTTTCGGTTTTGCCAAGTGCTTCATGCATATCTTTACGTCTTGCTGCGTCACAAATAAGCGCAATTACAAACGAAATAAGAGTTGCAAGCTCTACGCTCATCGTAATGGCTACGCCTAAACAAATTTTTGCGATGTACGCCACAATTAACAGCACAATTGGTAACAGGGGCAAAAATGCATAGAGTGCGTAGAAGCCGCCTTTGAGCTCGTCTTTTGCTGTATCAGAGTTTTGCTGTGCAGTGTGCGACTTATCTGCAGCCTCATCAGCTTGATCATTGGACTTACTTGCATTTTGCGCGGTAGCTGTTTGAGCAGCGCGCTTGCTCATAAATTTTTGCCAGAAGTAGTGAACAACCGCCATAAAAATAAGGGTAGGAATAGAAACCACTGCATGGTATCCAAAAACATACTGAGAAACCGTAAGGTTTTCAAACATTGGATACTTTGCCAACTCTGCTGTAATAGCAACGTTATCGGCTCCTAAAGGTGTTGGCATAACGGTGGCTGTTGTTGCAATAACTGCGGCTGCAGTTAAAGCCGACATACCCGATTTTCTAAGCACTGGATACAACGTTGCAAGCAAAATAATTGCCAAGTTTGATGCACTTGGAACAACCAGCGATAAAACGTTACCCAACAGAAAGACAATTGGCACCAAAATATATGGTGAACGAACACGTTTAATAGGTTTTGCCAGCGCGCTCACGGTTGCATCATTAGCGCCAATTGAGCTCATATATGAGGTGTAGCCACCTAAAAACAGCATAACAAGGCCTGCACCCGTAAGCGTTGATTTAAACGTAACAATAATGGCAAGCAAAGGATCCAAAAGCGGAGTTGAACTTGGCTTAAAATCTTTAATCGCTAATCCATGACCTGTTGCAATAGCAACATACATAAGCACTAAACCAATGATAAACAGCGTAATTTTGATATCCATCTTTTTTACCAGCATATAGCCGATAATGCCGATGGATAGCGCTGCTATCACATACATTACTATAAGCTCCATACCACTCTCCTTACGACACAAGCACATGCACAACATGTACGAACTTACATTACGGTAATTGCGCCCACACAACCGTTAGCTAATTTGACGCCGCGGCACGCTTGCGCTCGCAAATACCAAGCTGCTCAACAAACCACGAACGAAATGCTTCAACGTCAATATCGGTGCAAACATCAACATTGGGTTCTCCATGCAGATAGCCTCTAAAGTCAACCAACGTACAACCTGCAGTAAGCGTGCCTGCAAGTTCGATATCAACAAATGTTTTTTCAACCTTAAAGAATTCTGGCTTAAGAAAGTATGCCATAGCTGTTGGATCGTACATTTTAAGCGCGGTGTTAATTGAACCCGAACGATAATGACTAAACAAGTCGTACACCATCTTGCCCGTTTTCCCAAACGTTTTAATTGTTAGGATGTCGTTTGCAGGAATCGTTGCCTTCCAACCAATATCAAGCCCAACCATAGCTAAAGGAATACCTGATGAAAAGACAATTTTTGCGGCCTCGGGGTCGGTGGCAATATTAAACTCGGACAAAACGCCTTTATTGCCACGCGTGCATGTTCCGCCCATAATTACAATCCGTTTAATAAGCTCTTGATCTTGAGGATACACACGCAACAAAAGAGCAACGTTGGTAAGAGGCCCTATTGCCACAATGGTCAAAGGCTCTTTACTTGCATGAAGCGCTTTGTGCATTGCAACAGGAGCCGCGTCATCGAGCAAACATTCATCTGCTTGACCTTCAAACTCATATCCTGCCAAACCCGATTCGCCGTGAACATTTGCGGCAGTTGTAAGCTTGCGCACAAGTGGACCTTGGGCTCCCTTTGCAACTGGAACATGCGCATGCCAAAAATGTAAAAGTTTAAGCACGTTATTTGTTACATTCTCAAGCGTTACGTTACCACCAACAGTAGTAATGAGCTTTATATCTGTTGTATCCGATGCAAGCGCAAGCCCTAAAGCCACTGCATCATCAACACCTGGATCGGTGTCTAAAATAATTGGTGTTTTCGCCATAGCAGTTCCTTTCAACGATGACGACCTTTACATATACACACATAATGGTTAAAACTCAGGGCACTTCATACGAGCACTTGTACCAGAATGCATGGTATCACCTGCTCAACGTACAAGATTCATGTAACGTCTTATACACAACTGTCTTATACACAACTGGCAAGCTTGGCCAATTCGTGAGTTTGCTGAAACGCTTCGACCTCATCACAGGTTGGAATAGACACCTGCGCGCCAACGCGCGTAGTCGAAAGTGCAGCCGCAGCTTGAGCAAAGCTTATTGCCTGTTCGATGTGCACACCTTTTGCAAGACAGGCACTCATTACGCCAACAAAGGTATCGCCAGCACCCGTTGAATCTACGGCTTTTACCGAATATGCAGGTGCAAAAAGCTGATGCTGGTGCGAAACAAGCAAACATCCTGCAGCGCCCAATGTTACAACCAAAGTTTTCATACCAAGTTGCAAAACCTTTGTAAGTGCGCACATGGTGGGTGCATCCATGGTTGGATTAATGTCAAATAAGCTCATGCATTCGGTTTCGTTAAGACATAAAATGTCGATACTTTTATACAACGATGGCTTAATAGAGCGCACAGGAGACGGATTTACAATTGTGGTCATATGATGAGCGTACGCAAACTCTATGGACGACTCAACCGCCTGTGCTGGGGACTCAAATTGCGTCAAAAAAATGTCGTGCGGCTGTGCGATACGCGAAAGTGCTGCATGTGCAAATTCGGGTGTAACAAACTCATTTGCACCGTGATTAATAATAATCCTGTTGTTTCCATGAGACCGCAGGACAATTGCCATACCAGTTGTTGAGGTAGTTGTTGTTACCTCTTGAATATCAACACCTGATTGAGTCATGCTGGTGCACAGCTCTTTACCAAAACTGTCGGTTCCTACACATCCAATAAGATGGGTATGAACTCCTGCACGTGCAGACGCCACCGCCTGATTTGCGCCTTTTCCTCCCGCGTTAATAAGCAAATTGTTGCCCGAAAGCGTTTCGCCTTCTAACGGCATTCTGTCTGATTCTATGGACACATCCATATTGATGCTGCCCAGCACCACCACTTTACTCATACATCACCATACCTTGTAACACTGCACGCGCAATCTATAACACACGGCACTACGCTTGTTTGTATCTGCGTATAAAACTTATGTTATCAGTTGCCCATGCGATGTGATCTTTCGTGTTTAGGAAAATAATTTCCTAATCTTGTTTACTATACTAGCTGCATGCAAAAACGCACCAAGCGTGCGCATCCACGAGTGGCTCTGTTTATTCCGTCAACGGTATATTTCTTAAGAAAGTATAAGCGACTGAGGATTTTTACTGGTAACATAAAGCGTGCAAGTTTGGACATTGAGATATGAAGTTTTACCATGCCCAAGCATGAGCGATAAGCGTTCTAAGGAATACCATGAACATTAAAGATATAGCACGATTAGCAGGCGTTTCGCCAACAACCGTTTCAAAAATCCTTAATCGTAAAGACCAAAATATTAGCAGTCAAACACGCACTGTGGTATTAGATACCATTAAAAAATATCATTACACCCCTTATGCACGTATTACCGTGCAACGAAACACATGGCTTGTAGGTGTTTGTGTGCGCGAGACAAAAGAGAATATGTGTTTGGTATCGGGCATAATAGGGGCGCTGCATAAGCATCATATCTCTACCCTTGTGGTATACACGAGCGAAAAGTCTCGTGAAGGACAGAGCATTACAGAACTTATACAATCAAATATAAGCGCGCTCATCTGGGAGCCACTCGACGCTACACATACATCAACTAACGCAACTATAGATAGTCTTTGTGCAAAGCACGACATTGAGGTGCTTAAACTTGGCAAAGATGGTGGCAAGCACAACTATAGCATTGATTTTAAAACACTGGCGCACGACCTAAGCGCCGAGCTTATCTTGGCTGGTCATCGTCATATTGCGTGTCTTACCAATAAAGAAACTCCACGCGCGTTTATACAGGGATACGCCTCAATACTTTTTCAGCGAAAAATTATGCTTGCAGAACAAAACTGTTATACAAGCGTGTGCAATGAACTGTTGCAAGCGCTTGTAAACGGCGATATAACAGCCGTGGTGTGCGCTTCATGGCAACAAGCGCAAGACCTTCGTACGCAGCTTTATACGCTTCACATACAAGCGCCGCAGGATTTTTCGCTTGTATGTCTGCAAAGCGATGCAGAATACGCGCTACAAAGCGCAGACGAGCAGCCACAAACAGATACGGGCGCTGCAAACACAAATGGTTGCGCCTCTGTGGTGTATTCCTATTTGAATACGCCTATAAGTGCATACAGCATAAGTTATAAAGATTTTGGAACATATATAGCGCAACAGCTA
Organism: uncultured Atopobium sp.; assembly: GCA_947252455.1. Classification (GTDB taxonomy): domain Bacteria; phylum Actinomycetota; class Coriobacteriia; order Coriobacteriales; family Atopobiaceae; genus Fannyhessea. The sequence goes on from CAMXVQ010000001.1 coordinate 24,926, forward strand.
AAAATAGCAAATCAATCAGTTGCTAATGACGATGGATGTGCGCGCAAGCAAGACACTGCCTCAGACGCCGTGTTCAACTTTATCCCCACGCATAACGCACTTACCACCAGAGCGAGCATTGCTTCGCCTCAAAATAATCAACACGAACGAATTGTAATTGTTGGAAGCATCAATATTGATACTCAGCTTTTAGTGGATCATATTCCTGGAGCAGGTTCAACCGTAACCACAACCACATCGCATATTTCGGTTGGAGGAAAAGGTCTTAACTATGCTATTGGTGTTGCTAAACTTGCACATAAAGCCGTGCTTATTGGCAATATTGGCGACGATAGCGAATCAAGCATGATTTATAAAGAGTTAAGCCGCTGGAATATAGATACCAAAGGCGTGGTCCGCACAAAAGACGAGCAAACGGGCAAGGCATACATCTGTGTAGATAAACAGGGCGCGTCAACCATCACCATTCTTACAGGCGCCAATAGCAAACTTTGTGCTCAAGACATAATTGAGCGCAAACATCTATTTAAAAACGCGTCTTTGTGTCTTATTCCATCCGAAGTTCCACTTGATGCAGCCGAACAGGCTTGCAAAGAGGCAAAACGCCAGGGAGCGCAGGTTATTTTTAAGCCGGTGGCACTTACGGAATTTCCAAAGCGCATGGCAACCTATATTGATTACATTATCCCCAACGAACACGAGCTTGCCACGCTGTGTCGCGCGCTCAAACATTGCGTGCAGGCACATACTCCTCACCGTGATGACCGCAGCGCGAAAACGACGCAAAACGCATTGATTGACCAAGCACATATGTTACTTAACCTGGGGATTCCTCATGTCATAGTTACACGCGGCGAAAAAGGCTGCGATTATTTCTCGGCGTCCTCACATATTCATATGCCATCTCATGCATTCAAAACGATCGACACAACTGGTGCAAGCGATGCATTTATCTGCGCGTTTGCAACAAGCTTACTGAGCAATGATACTGTTGAGCGCGCTTTAGACGACGCGTGTTATGCCGCAGGCTACAGCACCACACGACCAGGCGTTGTTCAGGCGTTGATTGACGCGCAAACACTTGAACTGTATCGCGAGCGTCATATTGATACAAAACAGAACGCTTAGGAAGTAAAAGATTTTATAAAAGGGAAAAATAAAAAAATGGTGGGCGATGAGGGATTTGAACCCCCGACCTTGTGCGTGTAAAGCACCTGCGCTAGCCACTGCGCCAATCGCCCGAAAGAAGTGTATCACAAAATGGAATTATTTCGCAGTGATATTCTTCAAGAATCCTAAATTTCTAAAACGCACTATACTAAAACGTATGGAAATAACACTTTATGACATACTTAAACAACTCCAAGCTCAAGGGCTACTTCTTGAGGTTTATAACCTCAAATGCGACGAGCGTGACCCGCGCTGGGGTAATTTTTTGCCAAACGTTCGGTTTATAGATTCTACCTGCGGTAATAACAAAATTATGGCAACTGCAGACAGTTTAATAAACGGTTTGGATTCAAATTCGCTCTACTCACAAAAGCACCATATTTTTGTGTGCAAGGGTGCAGCTTTTAAGCCCGAGTATCTCCAAGATGCACTCAAAAAAGGCGCAACGGCATATATGTGCGACAACACGCGCGCGCAGGCGTTGCGAACATACTGTCCACATGCCGTACAAATTGTTGTTAACGACATTAGGCTTGCGATGGCACAAGCAGCACCTCTTGCATGGGGACATCCCGATACGCGCCTTATTACGGTTGGAATCACCGGAACCAAAGGCAAAACAACCACCGCATGCATGATTAAAAGCATTCTTGATGCACGCGCACAACGCAAGCATATATGCACTTCACAAGGCAAATCTCCTATTGGTCTTATGGGATCTATCATCACGTATGATGGCATCATCAACGAAGAAAGTACCAATACCACACCCGAAGCCCCCGATTTTTGGCGTCATCTACACAATGCAGTAGAATCGGGAATCACACATATGGTTATGGAGATTTCAAGTCAGGCACTTAAACACCATCGTGTTGATGGTCTTCATTTGGATGTTGCGCTGTTTTTGAACATCTCGCCCGACCACATATCCAAAGTTGAGCACCCTACCTTTGAAGATTATTTCTTAAGCAAGCTTTTGATATTTTCTATGGCGGATGCTGCAATTATGAATCTTGACGCCGATCATTTTGAGGCAATTTACGCGCGTGCTCACACATGCAGTCCCTTGCTTGTCTGTGGACGCATGCATGCACAGCGACGTCTTGAGGCATATGAGCCACAATTTCTGTCAGACAAAAAAACAGCGAGTACATTAAAGGCTGCGCTTAACCGCACGTTACCTGCAGATATAGTGGCGCACGACATACGTCCTCAAGGATGTGGTTTGCAATTTAGCTGTGATGAAGCACACAACGCTAACGCTCAACAGCGCGAATTTTTTGTACCGCTTCATGGAACATTTAACGTGGATAACGCATTATGCGCTATTGCATGTGCCGATCTTTTACATGTCAACACCTCTGATATTCAACAGGGTTTAGCCAACACACACGTTGCAGGACGAATGGAATTTATTCCAACTCACACGCAAAACATTCAAGGCATTGTAGACTATGCACACAATACGTTGTCGTTTAGATGCTTTTTTAGTGACCTTGCTCATGAATTTCCTCATTACAAGATCATTGCTCTTTTTGGAGCGCCTGGAGGAAAAGCCTTTGACCGCAGGCGAGATCTGGTAGAAGAAGCAGCAAAATGGGCAGACACCATCATACTAACCGAAGAAGACCCCGGGCATGAGCGCGTGCAAGATATTTGCAACGAAATGGCAAAGCATATGCCAAAAGGTCAGAAATACTATATTGAATGCAACCGCGCGTCCGCTATAGAAAAAGCAGTTGAGCTTGCAAATTGCTCACAAGCAAAAACACTTATTTGTATGCTTGGCAAGGGCGACGAAACCACCCAACACGAGCAAGATCGTTACGTAAGTTGCTTGCCTGATAAAGACATATTTATACATGCCGTTAATGCTCTAAAGGAGTCTCATGATCAATAACCACGCACAAAGCGCGCCTTATCAAACCACCTCACTGAACCGTCTCTCATCACTAGACACCCTCAGTGACAAGCTTAAAGCACGTCTGAGTCGCGTTAGCTATGTATTGTCCGACACTGATAACACTATGATTACCCACAGTTGTGCTTTATGTTCCGCTGATGGAACACCCTCATTTGAGCTTGCAAAAGCGCTTGTTTTAGCACGTCAGCACCATATTTCAATAGTTCCATGTACAGGTCGAAATCGCGCTATGATTCGCGAAGACGCGCGCCTTTTAGGACTTTCACAATGGATTGGCGAAATGGGCGGCATCATCTGCATAAAAGACGGAGCAGAATCTGTGTGGGAATATGCATGCGCGGATATGGAATATGATGCAAGCTCACATAAGACTCCACATGACATGATTATACAAACAGGTGTTGTTGATGCACTTCTTAAACGTTGGAGCACGTCGCTTGAGCTGTATAACGATAACGGTCTTGGCTATCAATATCGCGAAGTAACCGTTGCGCTGCGCGGCAAGCTTGATGAAGCCGAAGCCCAAGACATGCTTAACCACTGTGGTTTGGCACTCGACTTAGTGAACAATGGTGTTGTTACTCATATTAACGGACCAACTATTCTTGCGCGCAATGCACAAGGTGTGGCTACCAATATCAGCAACTATCACATTGTTCCTAAAAATCTTAACAAGGGTTATGCCGTTGCTCAATTTATGCGCATGATGAATCTTTCTCGCGAGCAAGTACTTGCCTGTGGCGACTCATCTGCCGACTGTTCGATGGTACAAAGCGCTGGTTTGTTTGTGCTTATGCAAAACGGTGCAAAAAATCAATCGTGTATGCAAGAACTCGCAGGCGCGGATAATGCATTTGTAACCGAGCGTCCTTCCACCGATGGTTTTTGCGATCTTATTCATCTGTTGTGTGCCTGTCGAGACGAATATAAATCAACCGAAGCCTAAACTCTGCATAAAAACTGCAACTCGTGGTAAAGTTGAAGCGTACTAAACGTGCGCACAGACAACACGTCTGCACTTTTTATGTACGAACAAATGCTCTTGCAGCACGCTTTTATGCAAACGGACGCTCTTGATCCGTGTTTTATACATGTACATGACGTGATTATAGGTTTTGCTATGTGGTTTAGTTTTTTGACAAGCGCTCTTATCGGAAGCGCACTTCTTTATATTCCAGGGTTTTTGCTGCTTAAAGCAGCACGCATGGATACTGCGCGCGCTCTTGCAAGCGCTCCTTTAATAAGCTGTGCACTACTATTTGTAACAGCAGAAGCTTTTGTGCTTATGCATATTCCGCTGAGTGCTGTGGCCTTATGTTTTTACAGCTTTATATGGGTTCCTGTCATTATGATCTGCATTTATGCATATAAGCGCATAATTAAAAAAACAAGCGGTACCACTAATCAAACGTCTGTCAAAGCGCGCACACTATGCCCAGGACTTAAGCTTTCGCCGCTGCCACCTACCACATACCTAACATATCTATTTATGGGCTTATTAGGTGGCCTTATATTTTTTATCCTTCCAATCTCGTCTCCCGAAAATATTGCACAAGGTTGGGATATAGTCAGCCATCTTAACTTTACACAAACCATGATAGGCGAAGGTGCATACAATGCCTTTCTTCCCTCATTTTATGAGCACGCGTTTGATGCAATTAATCCGTCGTCCTATGGAACAAAATTTTACCCTGCTGGTTGGAACATTTTATGCGCAGCCATTACGCAACTTGCTCAAACCAATACCGTTATCGCAGCTAATGCACTTAATTTTATTTTTACTTCGGTAGTTTATCCTTGGGCAATTATGACTTTTATAGCACAGGTTTATCCACGCTACCCACGCACCGTATATGTAGGAGCGTTTTTACCTGCACTTACATGTGTGTTTCCTTGGATACTTTTGGTATATGGACCACTTTTCCCCTTTGTAGCTGCGCTTTGTATTACGCCTGCTATCTTTTGGATATTCATGACGCTTACGCGCTCAAAAACAACGGCGCGCGATCGTATGTATCTCATTCCCGTATTTATATGTGGCGCTATTACCCTTATCATGCTACATCCTTCGTCCTTTTTTGTATGCGTGCTTATCCTTACACCTTGGTGTATTGCACGCATCAAAAATACAAGCCGAAACCTTCATATAGGAGCAAAACGCATCAGCGCGCTCTTGCTTTCAATAGCGTTTTTATGGGCAGTTGTCGCTGGATGGATTGGTCTGTATTGTCTGATTGTAGGAAAAGTTGCACTCAATTATTGGTGGAGTGCATATAGCAGCATCCCAAACGCTCTTATACAAACCGTATTATTTGAATTTGTAGGCACTACAACAATGGGCAATTGGTTTGTTGCGCCGCAACCAGTTTTGTTTTTCGTGTTCATCATAGGAGTATGGCAAGCGTTCAAACACGCGCGCGGACGATTTTTGGCGGTCAGTTATCTCTATCTTATATGCGTTTGCATAATTGTCATCTGTTCTGATCTACCTATAAAAGGGGTTTTGAGTAGCTTTTGGTACACCGATCCTTATAGGATTGCTGCACTGATTTCGCTGGTAAGCTTACCGCTTGTAGCACATGGATTAGACGCTTTATGTGTCTTTGCACAAGAACAACTTTCCCCTATGGTGCGCACTATATGCTCGCGTATAAACATGCGCAATTGCCGCCTTATGGGACGTGTTAAACACATGTGTTGTGCAAACACACACACCGCGAGTGGATATGTGTTTTCAACTGCCTTTGTAATTGTTTTCTTTTTAATAGCAAATACGTTAATACCGTTTCCTCAATTTAAGGAAAAAAATCCTCATGACCTGCCCGAAGTTGCGCAAAGCAGCGGCGTTATTAATAATATAAAAGTTGTTGCTGCGGGTTATCACGATACACGATTTTTAGACCCTCAAAAGTACGAGTTTTTAAAACGTGCTCAAAAAATTACGCAACAAGATATTGTTCTTAATAACCCCTTTGACGGCAGTGTTTTGGCATATGGGATGACCTCCATGCAAACGTTTTGGCGTTATCCATATATTCTCAATGAGTTTGAGAAACCTGGTTTTGCGCGTTTGCGTATTGAGCTTGATGAGATTTCTTATAACGACAAAGTACGTGACGCTGTTAAAAAACTAGGCGCAAGATACGTATTAAGCCTTGGAAAAAATCGCCGTGAAGACGCAGTACTTATGGCTGAATATAGACCTCAAGCATTTAGCGGCATAGAAAGAATTACACCCGATACGAAGGGATTTACCCCTGTCTTACAACAGGGCGATATGGTGCTGTATAAAATTAATACTATGTAAATAGGCACCACGCGAAAGCCTCATGTATGCCAAAAAATTGTTTAGTATTTGTGATGAAACCGCCTCACCACGTTTTTCTTAAAAAGTCACTAGCATAAATTCTTATGGTTTGGTATACTTCTTCATTGCGCTTGTCCCCATCGTCTAACGGTTAGGACACCGCCCTTTCAAGGCGGAAATACGAGTTCGATTCTCGTTGGGGGTACCATAGAATTAGAAACCGTGCCTATAAGGTACGGTTTTTTTGCTTATTTTAGGGTATAACCCGAGCTATAGAACAAAATAAGTTGTCGACAAATTGTCGGCATGTGAAATAGGAACAGCCCGAGAACTATAGGACAAAATAGACAAATAAAAAGCTGGCATCAGAATAATTCCGATGTCAGCTTATTTTTTACAAAGCTTTGAGCTTCTATGTACAGCAGCAAGCTTTAAAGCGCCTTAATCGTACTGTAAAGGCGTGTTTAGTAATTCATGACCAAATGCTATAACACGTCATACACTTGGCGCAAAGGCGCCCTGTAAGCGCTCTAAAAGCGCTTGGCAAGCACACATGCAATAATTATTGCATGAAGACAGCTATACCAAACCTGCAACGCTTACTCGTTATCTCCGCCCGTTGCTTTAGTTGCAGACAAAACCTCGGCAGAGTCCTTTGCGTCGTGCCATCTCCAATCGGTAAAGGCTGGATGGTCATAGCCCTTATCTACCGCAAACTGGAACGCATCAGCGCGGAATTTCTCCCAAGCGTCAATCTGATCTTTCCATTTATTTGCATCAACCAAGCGCAAAGCATCTTGAGCCAAAGCCCAGCGATCCATATGATTTTGACGAACCATATCATACGGGGTGGTGGTAGAACCTTGCTCTTCGTATCCGTGGACACAGAAGTTATCGTGATTTGGACGATTCCAAATCAAACGACGAATGCTGCCAGCATATGCATGGAATGCAAACAAAACGGGCTTATCAGCAGAGAAGAGTTTTACAAATTCCTCGTCAGAAATTGCTTGATCGTTTTCTTGTGCATTTTGAATCTTAAGAAGATCAACAACGTTTACAAAACGAACGTGAACACCCAGCTTATCAAGCAGCTCAACGGCAGCAAGTGCTTCTTGCGTGGGTACGTCGCCACACGATGCAATGACAAGATCGGGCTCTTCTCCCTTTTGTACGGTAGAAGCCCATTTCCACTCAACAACACCACGTTTAAGCTCTTCGCGCGCCTCGTCAAGCGTAACCCAGGTAGGAGCAGGTTGTTTACCAGCAAAAATAGCGTTAAAGCAGTTGGTTGAGTTAAACGCACGCTCAGCAACGGCCAACAAAAGGTTTGCGTCAGCTGGGAAATAAATATTGGTGATCTGATCATTGTTAAAGCTCTTGTTAAGCATAATGTCCACAAAACCAGGGTCTTGGTGCGAGAATCCGTTGTGATCCTGACGCCAAACGTGGCTTGAAATCAAAAGGTTAATTCCCGAAATAGGGCGACGCCAAGGAATATGACGAACGCATGCTTCCAGCCACTTGCAGTGCTGATTGATCATGGAGTCCACTACGTGTACAAATGATTCGTAGCTCGACCAAATACCATTACGACCAGTTAATACATAACCCTCTAAAAGTCCTTCGCATTGGTGCTCAGAAAGCTGCTCAATAACATTTCCAACAGGAGCCATGTGCTCGTCATTTTGAGGATCGGCGTTTATTTCGCCAAACCATTGTTTATCGGTTACACGATAGGACGGCTGTAAGCGGTTTGAAGCAGTTTCATCGGGTCCAAAAATACGGAACGAATCGCGGTTCTTGTTAATTACTTCGGCCGTAAAATCGCCTAACACACGTGTTGCCTCTACGGCACCGCAGCCATGGCCACCTTTTTCTACATCAACAGCAAAGTCTTTTGCGTCTGGGAGATCAAGGTTATGACGGAGCTTACCACCATTTGCGTTGGGGTTAGCACCAAGTCTTAAATCACCTTGAGGCATAGCTGCAACAACATCACTCTTAATTGCACCGTTTTCGTCAAAAAGCTCTTCAGGTTTATAGGATTTCATCCAATTTTTCAAAACCTCAAAGTGAGCTTCGGTATCACGAGCAGATGCTAAAGGCACCTGATGAGCACGCCAAGAACCCTCGGTCTTTTTACCGTCTATATAAGCTGGGCATGTCCATCCTTTAGGAGTGCGGAACACGATCATAGGATACGCAGGACGAGCCTCTTCGCCTGCTTGCGCGCGCGTCTTAATATTGCAAATTTCATCGAATACCGTCTCAAGAAGGGCCGCAAAACGACGGTGAATAGATGAATGGTCTTCATCATCAAAACCAGCTGTAAACACATAGGGGTGATATCCCATACCGCGGAAGAATTCATCGCGTTCTTCGCCACTAATACGCGACAAAATTGATGGGTTAGCAATTTTATAGCCGTTAAGATGTAAAATTGGCAACACAATACCGTCGGTTAGTGGATCAAGGAACTTGTTGGTTTGCCAGCTTGTTGCCAAAGGACCAGTTTCTGATTCGCCATCGCCTACTACAGCTACAGCCAATAGAGATGGATTGTCCAAAACAGCACCATACGCATGTGACAATACATAACCAAGCTCTCCGCCTTCATGAATAGAACCAGGCGTTTCGGGCGCATAGTGCGAAGGAATGCCTCCTGGATATGAGAATTGACGAAAGAACTTTTGCAAACCTGCTTCGTCTTTTGTAATACGCGGATAGGTTTCGGTGTATGTTCCGTCCAAAAGTGATTGCGCGGTACCAGCAGGTCCGCCGTGACCTGGTCCCATTAAGAAAACCGTATTTTGGTTGTGGTCATGAATAAGACGATTAACGTGGCCAAACAAAAAGTTTAAGCCTGGCGTGGTTCCCCAGTGGCCCACTAAACGATATTTGATATCGTCACGATTAAAATCACCCTTCATCAAGGGGTTACTGCGTAAATAAATTTGTCCAATAGACAAGTAATTAGCACAACGCCAATACTTATCAACAGCTTCAAGCTCTTCTTCAGATACAGATTTCCCGAGTTTATGCCACGGTGTACCCAATACCGGTTGACCCATATTGTCCTCCTTATACTTTTTTACACATCTAACTCTAAGTGATAAAACGTTTTACTAGTTGAAAGTTGTACGGTTTTTATCGATTTACATAATCCATTCATAATAGATTTGCTCATAACAAAAAGGTGCCAAAACATTCTGGCACCTTTTATTTGCATATCCTCAACTACCACAATATTGCGGTGGAACACCAGCAGAACAGCCTGCAATGCACAAGGTACTAATGAGTGTCGCCAGGTTGTCCGTAATATGCATGAGCACCGTGTTTTCTAAAATAGTGCTTATCAAGATAATACTGAGGAATCGGCTCAAAAGGTTGCTCGCCCGCACTTGGACGCACGCGACCCATAAGATCTTCGGTGCGCTCAGCCATATCACAAACGGTTTCGATAACCTTACCCACCTCAACAGATTTCATAGGAGTGTTTCCCCATGAAAATGTTCCATGATTACGCACAAGAACGCCTGGTGTAGCAACAGGATCGATATTACGAGTCCTAAAGGTTTCTACAATGACCTTGCCTGTGTTCTCCTCGTACGCTTCTTCAACCTCTTGTTGAGTTAAATCGCGCGTGCACGGAATAGGGCCGTAAAAATTATCTGCGTGCGTTGTTCCATATACCGGTACATCACGACCAGCCTGCGCCCATGCAGCGCCTTGAACGCTATGCGTGTGCGTAATAGCGTTGATTTGAGGAAACTCTCTAAAGAGTACAACGTCTGTTGGCAAATCAGACGAAGGACGAAGACTGTGCTCGCCCAAAACACTGCCGTCCAGTGTTGTTACCACCATATCGGAAGGCTTCATAGTTTCGTAAGGTACACCACTAGGTTTAATGACAATAACGCCTAAATCGCGATTAACCTCAGCAACATTTCCCCAGGTAAGCGTAACTAATCCCAGCTCTGGCAAGCGACAATTTGCCGCGCAAACGCGCTCGCACATAGCTTCAACTTCGCGACAATGAAGCAACTCTTCGCTATTAAAACTCATAGCCTGCCTCCTTGAAGATCGGCAAAGTATAAGCAAGTGCTTTCTTGATTTCTGCCTCAGGATCATCGGAGGTTTCGCTCCACATCTCAAGCATGAACGTTCCGTTATATCCCAGGCGCTTTAAGGTTTTAAAGCAGCCCAAAAAGTCTACTTGACCCTCGCCAAAGGGAACATTTTTGAATTTCCCCTTAAAGGTATCAGTGACATTAAGCGTATCTTTTACGTGAAGAGCTGCGATTTCATCGATACCTAATTCAAGCTCAGCTTCAACATCGTTTTCAGGCCATGCGTTCAAATTTCCAAGGTCGGGATATACCTGCAACCACGGAGAATGTATCTGCTTTTTAATTTTGTTGAACTTGGTAACCGAATTAATGAACGGATCGTCCATAATTTCGATCGAAAGCATCACTTGCTTTTCAGCAGCCATTGCAACAGCCTTTTGCAGGTTTTCCATAAAGTAAGCACGCGATGTAAGCGTCTTTGGCTCATAGTACACATCATATCCAGCAAGCTGAATATTACGTATACCCAGATCAGAGGCCAAGTCTATGGCTTTTTTCATAATCTGTAAACCATGGCTACGCGTATCAGGATCGCTTGAACCAAACGGAAAACGACGATGACCACTTAAACACATGGAATAAACCTTAAGGCCAACTTCGTATTCAGCATCGATAAGCTCTTTGCGCTCTTGCTTTGTCCAATCAAGTCGAGCCAAACGCTCGTCAGTCTCGTCTACTGACATTTCTACAAAATTAAAGCCAAGTTTTTTTGCAAGTAAAAGACGATCTTTCCAAGAAACATTCTTAGGCAAAGCCTTCTCATAAATGCCTAAATGTGCCATATTGCACGTCCAATCTCTTCATGACTCATTATGAGCGTATGGGTTATTAGCCCCAAATTTCTTTAATCTTGTTTTGGAAGTCCACAGCAGCCTGACGAGGGTCTGGAGCCTGCGTAATACCACGGCCTGCAATAAAGGTGTATACAGGAATGCCACGGAACAGCTCAAGTGTGTTGACATTCAAACCACCAGTTACCGATACCTTAAAGCCCATGTCACAAAGTTTCTTAATCTTGGTAAGGTCTTTTTCGCCCCAAGTTTGACCAGCAAGTAAAGCATCGCGGCTTTGGTGGTATACTGCCTGCTCAATTCCCGTATCAAGCCAGCCTTGAGCCTGCTCAAATGTCCAATCACCATACAGCTCTACCTGAACAGCGTCAACCTCTTTAGCGGCTGCGGCCATGGTAGGAAGTGTTGCGCAACAAATGCATGTCATAAAGTTGGCACCACCGTCGTGAACATTTTTAGCAACAGTTCCACCTGCGTCAGCACATTTAGGATCAGCAACAATCAGTTTGTTAGGATACATTGATCTAAAGCATTTGATAGCTTTTTGACCTTCTTGAAGAATAAGGATGGTTCCTACTTCCAAAATGTCTACTACGTCTCCAACTGCTTTAATGTCTGCCAATGCGCTTGGTAAATCATTGTGATCGCAAGCTATCTGAAGCATAGGTAATGCCATAATTTACTCCTTTTGAGATTTCTTAATTTCTTGGTGTTAATTAAAGATTTTTGCTCTTAAGATCGCTCTCTTCGATGCGCTGTTTGCACTCGGGAACGCTCATAACATTGCGAACACCAATAACGGTAACGCCTTGTTTAGCAGCGTCGTCAAACATGTTTACAAAGTTAAGTGGTGTGAAAACAACATCGTAACTTTTAGCGGTGCTTTTACCCTCGGCAATAGAGGTGTGATTGCTTGCGGTAACCTTATATCCTAAAGCAGTAAGAGCCTTAGTGGCCGTTTGCAAAAGCATTAAAGAAGTTCCAGAACCATTAGCACAAGAAACCAAAACACGCATGATATCCTCCTAAAATAAACAGTGCGCGTATCAAACGCAATTCAAACAAAAGCGCGTGCTCAGGTGCTCAACAAACACCCTATGAGCACGCACTTAAATCAACACATACAAAGTAAAGACGCTAAAGCTTATGCCTTTTTGAATTCTGCTTTGTATTTTTCGTAATCCTCTACCTGCATAAAGTAACCCTTGGGGTTAGCACGGTATTGAAGCTGTGGAATAGCGAGCAGAACAACGATAACAATTGCGATACCAACGAATGGAAGGTATTTCATAACGAGGGTTGCAACTGGCCATACCGTTGCCCAGTCGAGCATACCAAGGTATCCGCCGTATGCAGCCAAACCAACCCAGCTTGCAAACAGTGCTGAGCCCAAAACTTGAACGATACCAGAAATGAAAGGCAGAACAAGTGCAGCTTTGTAACCACCACGGTTATTAGCAAATACACCAATAGCAGCGTTATCAAAGAAGACTGGAATAAAGCCTGCGATAACAATGGTTGGTGACTGGCAAATAATAAGAAGGGCAATGGTAATAAATTGTCCTACAGCACCAGCCAAGAAGCCGATAGTTGCAGCGTTTGGCGAACCAAAAGCAAAGGTTGCTGCAATATCGATACCAGGAACTGCACCTGGAAGAATGGTATTAGAAATACCTTGGAAGCTCTCGGTAAGCTCGCCCACGAAGGTACGAACACCAAGTTGTAAGATTGCCAGATAAACAGCAAAGTACAAACTGGTTTGAAGAATGTAGAAGAAGAAGTCATCTTCAGGTTTAAGTGCTTTAAGCGCAACAAGGTAATCCTTGCCTAAAACAGCCAAAATGATACCGAAGAACAAAAGCATCAAAATAGAAGTTGAAACCATGTTCTCGTTGAAGATTGAAAGCCAACCAGGAAGCTCAACATCTTCCATACGCTTAGGCTCTTTACCATCTTTAGGCTTAAAGAGTTCTGCAACTTTAGCAAAGAACGTTAAACCAAACATCTGTTGGTGAGCAACGGCAAAGCCACCACCATCAGTTAAGTCTTGGCAAATACCAATGGTAAGGTTTGAACCTACAGCCCAGTACAGACCCAAGATAACTGACATGATTGCCAAGATTTCCCAGCGACCCATAAATGGATAGCAGAACAAAATAATCCAGAACGCAGTAGATGCTTGCTGAACTTGTACGTGACCTGTGGTAAAGATAGCACGAAGTTTAGTAAGTTTGTTAAAGCGAACAACAATGATGTTGATAATAAATGCGAATAACAAAAGCAACATAACGTCGCCGAACATACGACCAAATGTTTCTTCAACACCTGCGGTTACTGCATTTTGACCAAAGTATGGATCGATAACCATTGCGCTTAAATTAAAGCGGTCTCTCAAACCAACCAAAATAGGACGGAAGTTTTTGACCAAGCCGCCTGAACCTACGCACAAAATCAAGTATCCACATGTTGCCTTTAAAAAGCCTGCTAAGCATTCATACCAGGGCTTTTTAAGCAGGATATAACCGATCAGTACGATAAAACCAATCATAAACTGCGGTTGAGTAAGAATATTTTTAGCAAAGAACGACCAACATGCTAATAAAATTCCTGGAATATCCATTGTGCCTCCTTTGTCTTAAACGACGTATATACTCCTTTGCACCATTTGTGCAATTACCACCAATGTTAAAACTACAAAAGCTTTTTGTAGTCTTCTAAAGAATGAGTAGCTTTAAGTTGCTCAACCTTTTCTTCGTCCATCAAAAGATCCATAAGACGCTGAATGTTTTTAAGATGTTCATCAGAGTCTTTTGCGGCAAGCGTAAAGAATAATTGTGCCTGCGGCTCCTCTTTTGTGGCAGGATCATAAAACGTAACAGGAGCTTCAAACTTAGTAAATGCGATTCCTGTTCCCAAAACTCCCGGAGCAGTTGCAAGCGCGTGTGGCATTGCAATGCCTGGAACTATAACAATATAAGGACCGTTGTCTACAACGTTTTGAACAATAGTATCAACATAGCTCGGCTCAATCATATGGTTGTCAAGCAAGGGCTTGCAGCTCATACGAATAGCTTCTTTCCAGTCTTGAGGCTGTTTTTCGGCGTAGTAAACAAGATTGTTATCATAAAAATATTTAAGCATTTCACACTCACATCCGGTTGAAGTTCACGGTACGGCTCATCTTATAAGAATGCGTCATAAGGAAGATCAGTCTCATAATCAAACGCATCGTGGAAACCGCGGTCATACATGTACTCCATGTGATCGGTGTCACCAGGATAGTCATAACGACCGCCAACTTGCCATACAAATGGCTTAAATTTGTACTGCATACGATCCTTACGATATTTCCAAAGCATAAGAATTTCTTTAGGATCGGCCATAAAGTTGGTCCAAATATCGTAGTGCGTAGGAATAATAACCTTGGTCTGAAGAGCTTCTCCAACTTTAAGAACATCAGAGGAGGTTAATTTATCGGTAATACCAATTGGGTTCTCGCCATATGCAACACAGGCAATATCAATCTTGTTTTCTTTACCGTGCTTTACATACATATTGGAGTAGTGAGAGTCACCTGCGTGGTAAACGTTACCACCGTCAGTTTTAACAAGGTAGTTAAGAGCAAGTTGATTCATATCACGAACAGGTTTGCCTTTAAGAGACTCATTAGGATCGTCTACGGTAAGCAACATGGTGCGGTCAAACGACTCAAGAGCCTTTACCTCAACATCTTTTACTTTAACGCTTTCATTTGGATGAAGAACAACAATGCGCTCCGCAGGAACGCCCCATGCAATCCATTTGTCGGCAACGTCTTGTGGGCCTACAAAGGTAGCGTTAGGACAATTACGTGTTACAACAGCAGCGGTTGTTTGATCAAGATGGTCTGAATGTGAGTGCGTTACGCATAAAACATCGATATCACGAACTGCAAATGGATCAATAACAAACGGTTGATTACGACGATTGGGTTGTAAGTTGCGCACACCGCTCATGCGCATCATTTGATGGCCTTTTTTCATATGACCAGAGCCAATGGTTTGTTTTCCCGTTTGGTTCCACATATCAATGACAACATTAGTACCGTGGTCTGATTTAATCCAGATGCCCATGTTGCCCAACCACCACATAGACAGTGTTTTTTCTGGAACTTTAGCCTGAGCTATCTCCTCGGTAAGCCATGTTCCCCACTCGGGAAATGTCTTATTGAGCCACGACTCCCTCGTAATCTCATCGATAGCACTCATATACATTCCTTTCTCTTGATGTAGTTAGTTCAATTATATGAACGTTTAAATATGCAGACAATGTGTTTTTATGTTTGTTTCAACCTTATATGGTTGTTTTATTCACAGTATTTATTGTTTACGAACTTTTTTCGCTCATAATAGAATTTATAAAACGCTCAAATGCAGATGTAAAACGTTTTATCATCCAAAAAAGTTTTAAGTCTGAAAACCATATGAGTGATGCGACTCATGAATTGACGCAAGGATGGCGATACTCATGAAAAACTCCTCCAAGCTTATTAACGCACGGCGTGCTGTTATAGAAGAGACGCTTCATCAAGCTCCTGACCATACAATTTCGGTAAGCGCGCTTGCCGCACATTGTTGTGTTTCTCCCATGACTATGCGCCGCGACTTGGTGGCGCTCGAAAAAATGGGCGTGTTGGTTCACAAACACGGCTATGCTACGTTGAGTGAGCACTATCGCTTTAAAGACGCCAAGCCAACAAACACGAGCATCGAAAAGATAAAAATCTCTATAGGCAAAATGGCAGCAAACTTTGTGCGCAACAAAGACACGGTTTTTATTAACACCAGTTCGACCGCCCTCTATGCGCTTGACTATTTGCAAACAAAAAGAGTGAACGTGGTGACTAACAATCTTCGTATTCACGAACAAATTCACAAAGACTCACTTAACCCGGCGTCAACCGTTATTATCACAGGCGGAGAGCTTCGTCTGCCAAAGGAGGCACTCACAGGAGAGGTTGCCGAAACCGCCGTAAAACGAGTGATTGCCGATGTTGCCATTATTGGCTGCTCGGGATTTAGCTTAAAAAATGGTATAACTACCAGCAACGCAGGTGAAACTAACGTTAATCGTTTAATGATTGAACACACCAAAGGAAAAGTTATTGTTGTTGCCGATCATCGAAAAATATTCCGTGATTCAAACTTTTTTGTGGCCGCTTCAAAAACCATAGATGTTCTCGTAACCGATGAATTTGCGGACGCACAATCAATTGCTGATATTGAGCAGGCAGGTATTGAAGTTATTCAAGTAAATATAGGTAGCAGTATTAATGACGAGCGCATAGATGAGCATACTCGCTTATAAGCTCTCTATTTATCTGAGCCTAAATTAGATGTGTATACCTTTTCTTACTTAACTGTAAAAGTGTGCGCAATCTCTAAAACAGAAAGTGCCTATCTAACAAAAAAGCTTTGCTAGACAGGCACTTATCTGAGCTTATCTTTATTTGCACAAATAGGGCAAAAGGACTTCCTCGAGGCTGTTAATTTCAACAAAATTATCAACCGCCACCGTCTTAGGCTTTAATTCATCAGGAAAATTCTCATACATTTCATGTGTGGTTACAAACAGATCAGCGTCAACACCTTGAACACTGCCAAAATCTACCGTATCAACTTCTATATCATTTAAATTACGATTAGCAATGATTTGTTCAATATTCATTTTTGCAATTACGCTTGAACCCACACCAAAGCCACATACCGCAAAAATTTTCACTTTAAACCTCCTGGCAAAACGCTTGTAAATCAACTGCCCATTGTTATGAACGTAAGGCCGAAAAATTGCAATACAGCCGAATAACTTACACGTTAAGTTTCTGGATATTATGCACCCATGAATACCATGCGTAAGAACTTAAAAATATACATAAGTGGCATCCAAACCAAAGCGTAGTCAATATTTGACCAGGTTACGCCCGAACCAAACATAACACCCGTAAGCGGATAAAACAGAATTGCAGCTGCAGAAGTTATAGCACCTGTAATAAAACCAGCAGCTATAGCACCTTTCCACCCTCCTGCTTTATTTCCAAATACACCCATTACATTACCGTCAAAATACATAATGATCGGCGAAGGAAAAACAATAATTGGGGCATGGGCAATAATTGTAAGAAGGCAAACCATAATTGCACCGATTGAAGAGCCCAAAAATCCAAACATACCACCCATTGGAGAATACGGATAAAAGGTAGGCGCATCTAATGCGGGTACTGCTCCAGGCAAAAACTTATCAGAAATTCCTTTAAACGCAGGTATGATAGAGCCAACAAACATACGAACACCTTGTAAAAGTATGACTATACCAGCAGAAAATGTCCAAGCCTTTATAATTAGCCACAAAATCCAATTGGTAGCTTCAGGGCCCGTACCTGCAAGCGCTTGAATTCCTTCTTGGCCAACTGCCAAACCCATACCCACAAAAATAATCGGCATCAAAAAGAACAGTACAACGGTATTATCACGAAACATCGATGCCCAAACAGGAAGTTTAAGCTTATCAGCGTCTTCATCAGGATTGCTCGAACCAACCCAGCGCCCAACAAAATGGGCAATCAGTGATCCAACTTGATCCATAAAACCTAATGTAATTACATCTTTTGTCCACTCTCTGGCAAGTTTTCTGGTTATAGATGGAGAAATAGCATAATAAATAGCATTGATAATGCTACCAACCGCAACAACTACAAACGTATTTTCAGTTGCTAATACTACTGGAAGACACACAGCCATAAAGCACGCATGATACAAAGCAAGATGTGCCGTCAGATAAACATTTTTAAAATCTTTATTAGGCAATAATCTCACGATTACCAGGTGCAAGAGAAAAGCAAAGAGAAATATTAACACGGCATTACGGCTAAAACCTTCCATTGTTAAAACCATTGCACCTGCCGCATCGTTAATAGGAAGAGTGCCAGAGACACCCAAGCTTTTGTTAAGTGCGCTTACAACCTCAGAAAGTGAAGTAAATATAATCCCCGCACCGCTGGATAATACTAACAAGCCTACAACTGTTTTAACTACACCATCTATAACCTGAGGCATTTTCTTCTTTTGTAATAGCAAACCAATTATCGCAATAAGACCCATAAAGATAACTTGGTTTGTAAGTAATTGATACACTACTATGTTTAAAGTATCCATGCTTCACACCTGCCTTACTCGTTTAATAATTGAGCAATTTTTTCTTTATCTGTTTGCGTTTGAGCTCCTCTTATAAGCTCAAAACCATGCTCTTGATTAAGCAATGCAACAATTTTTTGCAAAAGCACTATATGAGAATTGTTGTCTTTTGCTGCCAGTACAACAATAATGTCAACTGGATCGTTTGCAGAACTTCCAAAATCAACCGGATGATCCAAGGTTGCAATAGCAATTGCTGTATTGCGCACACTCTTATCAGGCCGAGCATGACCTAGGGCAAGGCCTGGCGCAATCACTATATATGGCCCTAAAGTTTTAACAGCATCTATCATGTGGTCGATATACGTCTTATCAATATCACCATGTTTTAGTAAAGGGACAGCAGCAAGCCTTAATGATTCCTGCCAATCTCGAGCGTCTATCTTTAACTGTATATAATCACTTGAAAAGTACACTGAACCGCTCTTTCATCCTATAAGATTCATTCTGATTTTCATACATCAAATTACCGCATTAACGCACCAAAACCATTTCCGCTTTTTGTAATAAACCCTACATCTGCTCCCAAATGTGATGGAACGACTCACTACGCGGCTTATCAACACGCTTAAATGTATGAGCGCCAAACCAATCGCGTTGAGCTTGGCAAAGATTTGCCGGAAGCTTTTCCGAGGTGTAACCATCAAAATAAAGCAGCGAATTTGCAATGGTAGGAACATATAATCCTGCACCAATACCTGCAAGCACTACACGTCTCCACGCCGCAACAGAGGATTTGATTTCGTCTTTAAACTCATCGGTCAGCATAAGGTTAACAACCTTACCCTCATCATAAGCGCGCTTAATACGCTCAAGAAATACCGCACGAATAATGCAACCTTCGCGCCATAAAAGCGCAATGTTACCCAGGTCAAGATTCCACTGATAGGTATCTGACGCTGCTTGCAGTAAAGAAAAACCTTGTGCATACGACATAATCTTTGAAGCATAAACTGCCTGCTCAAGATCGGTAATAAAGGTGTTGATTTCTTCTTGCGACATCTTTGGCGAAAGATTTTGACCCCCAGCTTGCTTGTCAAACTCGTGCGCGGCATATACACGCTCATCTTTTTGAGCCGATAAATTGCGCGCAAACACAGCTTCACACATAGTTGGAACGCATTGATGCTTTTCTAACGCG
Source organism: uncultured Atopobium sp. (assembly GCA_947252455.1). Lineage (GTDB taxonomy): Bacteria > Actinomycetota > Coriobacteriia > Coriobacteriales > Atopobiaceae > Fannyhessea. The sequence continues at coordinate 44,621 of CAMXVQ010000001.1, forward strand.
TCCATTGCCGTCCACATACCTGTGCCCTTTTGTCCTGCTTCGTCCAAAATTGCATCAACAAGCTCACCGGTGCCGCAGGGATCTTTAACGCGCAAAATTTTAGACGTAATCTCAACAAGATACGACTGCAGACGGCCACGATTCCAATCTTCAAAAACGTCTGCTATCTGAGCATTTGAAAAGCCACATACATTTTTAAGCATAAAGTATGCTTCGTTAATAATTTGCATGTCGCCATACTCAATGCCGTTGTGAACCATCTTTACATAATGGCCGCTTCCACCTTTTCCAATATAGTCGCAACACGAATCACCTGTCGTAGTATGCGCGGCAATATCTTTAAGCAGCTGTTTAAGGTGGTCATTAAATACATCTTTATTACCCGAGGGCATAATAGACGGCCCTAAAAGCGCGCCCTTCTCGCCACCAGACACACCCATGCCAAAGAACTTAATACCTTTTTCTGCATAGTGTTTCATACGACGCTCGGTATCTTTATAGAAAGAATTACCAGCGTCTATAACGATGTCGCCCTTTTCAAGATAAGGCAACAAGCCATCGGTCACAAGATCAACCACCGTGCCTGCCTTAACCATAAGGATGATTTTTCTTGGTCGCTCAAGTGCGGCAACAAAATCTTTAAGCGAATATGAAGGAGTAATTTGATCGGTTTCTTGCACTTTATTCTGCATAAATTCACGCGTTTTATCCCCATCACGATTATAAACTGCAAGGGTATAGTGATGATGAGAGATGTTAAGCGCAAGGCTTTGACCCATAACGCCCATTCCGTATACACCTACAAAACAAGCCACGCTTATTGCCTCCTTTTACCTGCAGCAAAGGTTATTCGTACACTTTGCCAACCATTCTAAACTTACAAGTTAGCACCCACCAACAGGGTGTTTTGCTTAGAAGTGTATGCGCGCGATTATGCGTTTAAGCATAATCAGCGTCTACCTATACTATAATTATTTTTTCTTATTATACCCCTGTTTAGGAAATATTTTTTCTTAAACGGTCATTTGCGAAAGCTCAACGGTCGATTAAAATCTTCAATCACACTACACGCTACACTATTGCTACACTATGGTTAGTTTGGGTTTTATGAAAAGACCGCGGTACTGCATAGTATAAGCTCCACGGCAAAGGACGGCAAATCACGCATAAAACATGTCCAAACAAAAGGAAAGGTTAAAGAAAGAGCATCGCATGAAAAGAATCTCGGTTACCGCAAAAATAAAGTCGCTCCTTCCTTCGTGTGCAGAAAAAGAGCAGGCTATTGCACAGTTTATTCTTCACCATGTGCGAGAGACTTCGTATATGACAATTCATGAATTGGCAGATAAACTTGGGGTTGCCGATTCAACAATATTTAAGTTTGCGCAAAAGATGGGCTATAAAGGGTTCCGAGATTTTAGAAACGATCTCTTAACCGAAGCCTACGACCCTGAGGTTTCGGTTCATGAGCACATAACAACACGTGATTCTCTTGCAACTATTGCTGCCACCATTTTTCATTCAAGTGTAACCTCTTTACATAACACGATGGCATTGCTTAATGAAGACAATCTCAAGCGCGCGCTGAATCTCATTAACAACGCGCACACGCTTACATTTTTTGGCTGCGGTGGATCAAACATTGTGGCTGCAGACGCCTATCACAAGTTCCTGCGATCGCCGCTGCATTGTCAAAACGCAATAGACGAGCATATTCAAATTATGCAAGCCTCACTTTTAGACGCACAAGATGTTGCCATTATTATTAGTCATTCAGGTCTATCTAGAACAACCCTTCAGATTGCTGAAATACTACACGAAAATCGTGTCCCTATTATTTTTATTACAAGTTACCTGAATACGCCCATTACACGTTTTGCCGATGTTGTGTTTATCTCAGCCTCAGAAGAAACTGGATACCGAAGCGAATCGCTTGCAAGCCGCGTTGCACAGCTGGTAATTTTGGACACGCTTTTTTGTGCTGTAATGTTTAAATCTGATGATAAAAACGTAGCGCAAACGTTGCATAATATACGCAGCGCAATTAATCGAACAAAAATTGAGGAATAGTGCCTCAAATAAGACAGGGCTAAGCGCCTCATTTTATCAAGCACAAACATTATGCGCCCCCATGCATATGCCTGCGTGGCTTAGCCTGCTTTTACAAGACACGGGCTCACAGAGCACTCCAATGATCTTCGTTATGATGAGCTTTTTTCTTGCTGTGACTGCAAAATACTTTTAGCAACAAATTGGGCATACACCTCAGATCCGCCTATATTAGGGTGCGTCCCATCATTATAAAACAACTCGGTTTTTGCCTTAGCAAATTGATGCCAATCAATAAGATGCAGATTATCGTGACGGTTAACAGCTTGTGTAATGCAATCATTTACATCGTGCTCGTACGAGTCATTTGACACAACGGTGCTGATGTATATATCGGTATCACTAAATTCAGTTGAAAGGGTGTCGAGCATATCGTCGTTAATTATGCCGTTGGTACCGAGCGCAAAATACACAACATCCGGGAAATCCTCCGAGCGTTTTAGCTCGCGCAAAATGTTTAAACCTGCAGGTATCTGACGACTATTCGTTGCGTCAATAGTCATATTCGGTAAAATTTTGCCCAATTGTTTACGACACATTTTAAGCACCGAATCGCCCACGGCAAAGATTTTAATGTTGTGCGCAAGTGTTGCCTCTTCTTTAGTAATTCCAAGTTCAGGATATTGTGCAATAACCTTATCAAACTGATTTATGTTGTCAGGCTTTTCATATGGCATCGTGCCAGCAGTACTGTCTTCTTCCTCCTGCTGCGAAGCATCCTCGTCCGATTGCTGTGTGTCGTTTGTTGTGGTCTGCGCATTTTCGTCGTCATCATCAGCAAGACGGCTTTGCATTTCGCGCACGTCTTCAGGCGCACCAACGGGCGCATGTATGCACGTCCACGCAAAGCAAGCGATAAGAGCCGAAAATACCAAAAGTACAAGCATTTTTCCCCGACTATGCGCTTGATTTTTATGCAATGCATAAGGCGCGCACCAGTTAACTAAAGCCATCAAATGTTTTTCGCTTATCTGATAGGTAAGCTCTGCCAAAATAAGCAGAAAAACGGCTTGCATAATAACTGCCGATCCATAAGATGTCCCTGGAGGGTTAAAACCAGCTTTGCCAAATGCCCATAAGGTATATTGCCACAGATAAAGACTATAGCTACGTTTGCCTAAATACATAAGGACGGGATTACTAATCAAACGCGCAGAAAGGCCAGACTCATCAACCGACGTTGCCATCGCCACAAGAAGAACTACATTAAACAAGACCATTCCGCCATAATACGCAAACCACGTATCGCCAGCCAGAAAAATCATGCACAAAACTGTAATAATGCACGCCAAGAGGCTTTTACCCATGTCTAACGTGCGAGCGCGCTGATACCAATTAACCAATGTTTGTCGGCTAAAACGACACGCCAACGCAGACCCTAGCAAAAACGAAAAGACGCGTGTATCACTTCCATAGTAAGCGCGCGTAATATTATGTATAGATAGCTGATACATAACGGCTAACAATACGGCAGAAACCGCTGCGCCTATAAGGGAAATTCTCAACAGCGCACGACGAGGTGCGCGAGAAGCCAGTTTGCCCACGATCCACACGACAAACGGCCAAAACAAGTAAATTTGCATTTCAACTGCTAATGCCCACATATGAGTGAACATATCGGGTAGAGCAAAGTGCTGAAAATACGATAGATTTTGGCTAATCTGCCACCAGTTATTAACACCAAATAGGGTTGAAAATGCACTTGCAGAGAAATTGTAGAGCAAATCATGGTTTAAAAAGTTTGCCCATAAGGTAGCAACCAGCATAAACAAGATCATTGGTGGATAAAGCCGCTTAATGCGCCGCACATAAAATCTTATAATCGAGATCTTTTTATGCAGTTCTAATTCGGATAAAAAAGAATCTGTTACAAGGTATCCCGATAAGGTAAGAAAAATAATGACGCCTAGATAGCCGCCTTGAACGGTATGGGGAAACCAGTGATAAAGGCATACAAAAAGAACAGCAAGACCACGCCAAGCCGTGAAGGATTTTATCATGTGAGCTGGATTTTGACGCATAATGTTTCCTCAAGTATTACCAACATCTACATTTTTATTTTAACTCATTATGTAAGTTACAAAAAGGTGCTCGCACAGCACATAAGCTGTCCGAAGCACCATCACATAAAACAAACATATGTTCTATACTTATCCACGCACAAATGAGCACGATGAGCATGCAGGAATGGTTTTTAGCCCTCTCATATACGGCTGCAAAGCCTCGGGTACGCTAATAGATCCGTCGGCGTTTTGATAATTTTCCATAATAGCCGCCATGCATCTTCCTACCGCCAAACCAGAGCCGTTAAGCGTATGAACATAGCGTGTGCCCTTAAACTCATTTGGATCACGATACTTTATATTTGCACGACGTGCCTGGAAATCCCAACAATTTGAGCACGAAGAAATTTCTTTGTAATTGTTGTAGCTTGGAAGCCAAACCTCAAGGTCATAGCACTTGCATGCAGAAAAACCAATATCGCCCGTACAAAGCGAAACGACACGATATGCAAGCCCTAATACCTGCAAGCACTTCTCAGCCTCGGCAACCATAGACTCAAGCTGATTCATGGAGTCCTCGGGCTTTGCAAACTTTACCATTTCAACTTTATCAAATTCATGAACGCGAATGATACCGCGTGTATCTCTACCTGCAGAACCAGCCTCTTCTCTAAAGCATGGCGTAAAGGCAGTATATTTTAGTGGCAGCTGTGAAGCGTCAAGCACTTCATCGCGATGCAGGTTAGTAAGCATAACCTCGGCAGTTGGAATAAGATAGAGGTCGTTGCTTACATGGAACAAGTCTTCGTCGAACTTGGGGAGCTGTCCTGTTCCAAAGAGCGAATCATAGTTGGTTAATACGGGAGGCCACCACTCTTTAAAGCCTGCTTCGTTGTGCATGTCGATAAAGAAATTGATGAGCGCACGCTCCATTTGCGCACCATAACCACCAAGCACATAAAAACGCGAACCTGCAAGCTTTACACCACGATCAAAATCGATCATATGGGTTTGCGTACCCAAATCCCAGTGAGCTTTTGCATCAAAGTCAAAGGAGCGTGGAGTTCCCCATTTGCGAACTTCTTTGTTCTCGCTATCGTCTTTACCATAAGGAACGCTTTCATGAGGAATATTAGGGATAGCGCTCACTAAATCATGAAGCTGTTTTTCGGCAGACGCGCGTTGCTCTTCCAGCTCGGCAATGCGAGCTTTACCAGCTGCAACCTGTTCTTTTGCAGCCTGCGCCTCGTCTTTTTTGCCTTCTTGCATAAGCTTACCAATTTGCTTTGAGGCACTATTGCGCTCGGCTTGCAAACGCTCAACTTCTACAATGGTTGATCGGCGTAACTCATCAAGTTTAAAAAATTGTTCCCTATCCCAATGTGCGTTCTGTCGCGATGCGCACGACTTATCTACCACGTCGGGGTTTTCCCTCACAAACCTGATATCAAGCATTGCTACTCCTTTTGCGTTACCAACTTTGCTCATCAAAGCACTGTTATACAAAAACTGTTAAACTACTCGTACGTACTATGTGTTTAACTATACGCCATTCAGGCATAATAACCTATATATACGCACTAAAGTATATACTTGTTCTATAAAAGATTTACACACTCCTTGGGAAAGGACGTATATGGACGCAATAAATGACTTTTTTACCTGGTTGTTCGCAAGCCGACAAGGCGTTTTGGTGCTTGTTTTAGGCGGAATTGTGTTCTTTGTCCTTATTTCTATTTTTCTTGAAATCAAAACACGTCAGCGCTTTAAAAACCACAAAAAGCAACAAGGTGATTGGGATTTGTTTGATTCTGATGACGAAAGTGGTTGGAGCGATTTTGAAGAAGACAACAAATAGAGGCTGTAAAACACAGGTAGAGTGCAAAAAAACACGAAGTCGTAGAACCCGTAAAGCTACCACGTAATTGCACAACTAGGAGATTTGTTTAGTAAATCGTGGTGCGGGCGAAAGGACTTGAACCTTCACGAGGGAACCCTCATATGCACCTGAAGCATACGCGTCTGCCAATTCCGCCACGCCCGCATGGGTAGAAATTTTACTCCAATTTGGTAAACTTATGCAATAACGCATGTGCGTATTGAAGAAAAAAATATAACATCACATGCATAGCAATGTGTCACGCCAACCAAAAACGAAGTTCAAAAGGACACATTATGAGTAACAATCATTACACGCAACCTGCCTATACGCCACAGCAATCCCGTGCATTTCATAACGCGAGCGCTGCTGCGGATTCGGATTTCTCGCAAAGAGCTGACGCTTACGAAACTTCATACGACCAACAAATCCAAAACAGCGTTTTACAAGGTCGTTATCGCGTTATGGACGAATGTACCACGGGAGGCTTTGGCGATATTCTTATTTCGTGGGACACACGTCTTCAACGACGTGTTGCAATTAAGCGTATCCCGCTTTTTAGTGGCGCTGAATATAGTGATTTTTCAAGTCCAGACGGCACGTATAACCACATAAGTTCAACCATTCAAGAAGCGCTGCAAGAAGCGCGCGCTGCGTCAAGGCTTTCGCATCCCAATATTGTATCGATGTATGACTTTGAAACCGATAGTATGTATGCCTATCTTGTTATGGAGTATATCGACGGTCTTACGCTGCAAGAGTTACTTGGACGCGTCGAAGGTGGCACACTCACGGGCGATGAGGCAAGTTATGTGTGTCGAGCGCTTTGTTCGGCGCTGGCGTGCGCACACAAAAATCGGGTGCTTCATCTAGACATTAAGCCGTCAAACATCATGTTTGATCAAAACGGCTGTGTTAAACTCTGCGATTTTGGCATGGCGTCGCTGGCTTCGGCAACCGGATACGGCGATGCCCGCGGAGGAACCGTAGGCTATATGTCTTGTGAGCAAATATCGGGAGATTTGGTAGACGAGCGAAGCGATATCTTCTCACTTGCAACCGTAATGTGGCAGTGCCTTACAGGCACATGTCCATTTGCGGCAAACACGGCAGAAGCATCGCGCAAGCTCATTGAAAAGGGAATTAAAAAGTCGCTTTCCGACTACGCGTGCGATCTTGCTCCTGTAAGTCAAACTCTTGTTGATCAAAGCTTAAAGGCGGCACTCACCGCAAATCCAACGCTTAGGTGTGCACATGTAGAAAATCTTTCACACCAAATTGGTGACGTATTAGGCGACGAAAACGAAGGCAAGCGCTCTATTGCGCAACTAGTGCAACAAGCTCTTGAAACAGACGAGGGTGCTGCAGAATTTGATAAGCACAAGCTTCCTTTTGGGTATCGTCACCCTCATGTGCTTCCTTGCGCAAAAAAGGTGCTTAATGCCGTATGCGGAATAAGCGGCGTATGGGTTCCTTTGGCAGGAATCGTGCGGTTTTTCGCTCATTTGTGCGCGCCGCGTACATTTGAAGGCATTTCCTTTTTTACGCAAGGTCTTGGTGGCACTCCTTTGATAGTTTTTTTGGCATGTACTTGCGTTATAGGTGTTTTATCAGCCTTTATACCGTTTGGCGCAGTAGGCATTATATGTCTTATATATACATTTTCGCTTATACTGCATCCACAATTTCTAACAGGCATTGGCGCCTTACTCCCCGTCATGTTAGCTGTCATAAGCCTTGCCTGGCTCATCGTATGCGTACGCAGAAATACATGGGTATCGAGCTGCGCACTTATTGGAATTGCTACCCAGAATCCCTTCATGACTCCACTAGTTATTTCCTCTCATGTGCAGCTACTTCCTGCATGTATACACTGTTTTGCATTGTGGCTCATCGTTCATCTTACAAGCTGGACAACCATGGCCGCGTCCAATCCCCAACAGGTTTGCACATACCTGTTTCATCTTATACAACAACCAGCGCTTATAACTCTTGGTATAAGCGTGGCAAGCACGGCTCTTGCCACATACATTTTGCAACAAACCCAAAGCCCATGGCTTAGATACACCGTTCAAATTGCTGCAAGCGCGCTTATGCTCTATGCGTTTATTACATCGCATACCATTATTGACATGGAGAGTTGCGGTATATACTCAATTGTGGATATCACACGAATCGCTCTTGCGCTATGCTTAAGTATCCTTATGTTTATTGTGATGAAGTTAGACGATTCACAACCTGCAGGTGAGGAGATTGAGAATGTCTATGAACTTAATTAAAACGTTTGAAGAAAGAATGAATACCATATTCGGGAGCTCTACCGAGGGCTTTACCGCACCGTTTTCGATAAAAAAGCTTGCTAAACGCGCGGCACGCGAAATGGAAGCAGAAACATTTGAGATAGACGGGATCAACACCGCTCCCGCACTTTATACCGTATTGGTTTCCCCCACCGATGATGCCACCATGCGATCTTTGTATGTAAAGCTCATCAGCGAAATATCGGCTTTTATCGAAGCAAAAGCGCAGTCAAAATCCTATGTTTTTACGGGTAAGCCACTCATTCGTTTTATGGTTGACCCCGGCCTTAAAAGCGGAAAATTTGCCGTCTTTGCCGAAAACATAGACGCGTCTACGCTTGCTCGCCTTCGCGCCGAAGAAGACGCGTTTCTTTCGGGCTCATTGGGCGTTGGTGGCGCTGCACAAGAACAGCTTCACGGTGAAGTTAAAATGGTTAATCCACCACGCGCTCGGCAGCGAAACGCTCGTTTTTCTGAGCAAGCAACACCTCAGCCGCCCGTAAGCTCGCCTAACGCTCTGTCTAGTGTGCCCAATGAGGGAGCACGCGTCGCACAAAGCAAACCAGCATATAAGCCAACGCCTCGGCAAAACGAAGTTGCAGCTGCTAATCCGCAAAATTCGTACAAACGAGGTGTGGTTGCTATTCCCGACGAAACTTCTGCAGGAGATTTTGCGCCGCTTATTGGCGGACAAGACCTCGATTTATCTGCAGGTTTAAGTGTATTGCCTTCAAACCTTGCTACCATAGGCTCGGCTTCCATCAACACGCCTCCCGTAAGCGTTATGCCTGCAGCCCAAAACGTCCAGCACACGCCTTTAGTTAACGCGCGCGCAGATAATTGGGGTCGCCATGCAAGCGCGACAGACGACGCAAACTCCAATAGGTACGCACAAAATGCCTATCCTGCAGCTCCTGATGGTATGGCTCCTACGCAAAGAAGAGATTCGTTCTCGCAACCTGCGCAAAATTACGCCGAAGCAACAACTCCTACCTCGCTGCTTATCAATCATCAGACAGGCGAGACGTACGAGGTCTTTGCGCCGCAAACCGTTATTGGACGCGAACGCTCGCACGCACAGATTGTGTTACGCGATTCAAATATTTCGCGTCGACACGCGCAAATAACGTACAACGGAAGAAATTGGTTGATACAAGATCTTGGTTCAACCAATGGAACGCAGGTAAACAACATGACGGTAGACAGTTGCGTTTTGCGCAACGGTGACATCATAACGCTTGCGCTTACTAACTTGGAATTTAGGGAGAACTAGCATGTTTGACCTCGTATTATTTGCAGGTCGAATCATATTGGTCGTGTTCTTGTACCTGTTTTTGTTTTTAGTTATGAAAACAGGAATAGGTCTTGTCAGACGACAGAGAACCGATGATGCGATTTGGTATATTGATTGCGAGAAAGGCAGCAAACAACTGCGTGGATTGCATATAGACGTGCTTGGACCAGTGCTTATCGGGCGCTCTCCTTCATCGGATATTGTTATTGACGAACCCTTTGTTTCGGCATCTCATGCGCGCTTTTCGCTGCAAGGCCCTGCATTGGTACTAGAAGATCTCCACTCAACGAATGGCACCCTTGTTAATGGATGTCCTATCGATGAACCTGTTGCACTGCGCGACGGCGATGAAATACAAATTGGAGATACCATCATGAAGGTGAATCGCCGATGAGATCTTTTCCCTTATCAAGAAAAGATTTGGAAGATTTTTTTGGCGCAAACGCAAAGAAAATTTCCCGTCTTGCGCATGTCAAAGTTGCCAATAGTCCTGGTCACGAATCAATTTCGGTAGAAAATAGAGAAGGTACCGATTCTAGATCGGGTACCAATGCACGCCTTATGTGGGGCGCGCGTACCGACGTTGGTTTAGTGCGCGAACATAACGAAGACTCGTTTTTGGTTCAACCTCCCCTTTTTGCTGTATGTGACGGCATGGGCGGTCACGCCGCAGGTGAAGTGGCAAGTTTTATTGCGGTTGAAACAATTGGAAAGCAAGCGCCTCATTGCGCGAACGATGTTTTATTGGGCGCAAGCGTTGAGGCTGCAAACACCGAAATTATAAATCAGGCAGCGCAAGGACACGGAAAACCAGGCATGGGTTGTACTGCTTCGTGCGCTTTAATAGAAAACAACAAAATTGCTATTGCGCATGTGGGCGATTCTCGCATCTATCTTTTACACAACGGCTCGCTTGTTCGTCTTACGCACGACCACTCATTTGTAGAAGAGCTGGTAGATGCAGGAGAAATTACAGCCGATGAAGCGCGTGTTCACCCATCACGCTCCATTATTACGCGCGCCCTTGGCTCTGATCCCGACATGTATGCCGATCACTTTAAGCTAGATATTAACACGGGTGACCGCATTATTATCTGTTCGGATGGTCTTTCATCTATGATAGAAGATGCAAAAATCGAGTCGCTTGCAGTTAGTGCCGTGCACCCTCAATCATGCGCAGATAATTTAGTTGCCGCAGCTCTTGAAGCTGGAGGACTTGATAACGTTACGGTAGTTGTTGTAGACATTAAAGACGACGGCGCACCGCAAAAAAGCAAACATATGCACATGAGACGTTTATACGTCACTGGCGCGTGTGCGCTTTTATCACTTATTATGTGTTTAATCATGGGTCTTATGGTTGTAAGCACATCTTGGTATTTAGGCATAAACGATAAAACCGTAGGAATTTATCAAGGGGTAAACAATAGGATTTTTGGCATACAACTTTCTCATCTGTCGGGTTCAACCTCTGTTGAAGTAAAAGATCTGCCACTTACCACGCAAAAAGACCTCGAAGGAGGGGTTCGCGTAGGAAGCGAACAAGAAGCGCGTAGTGTGGTAGAAAATTATCGTGATCAAATTGATGCCGAAAAAAGCGCAGCCGCTATAGCGGAGCAGCGCGCCTCGGAAGGAACGTCTGCTGGTAGTAAAACTCCCGAAGCAGACGATCAAACGGATAATGAGTCTACACAAGATACCAATTCTAAATCCTCCACACCAACAAGTGAGGTGAATAAATGAGCCAAAACGCCAACACAAGACGAACCATGGAGCTGGGGCTGTTGATAGCGGCAGCTATTCCAACCACGCTTCTTTACGCACTCTACATTATGAATGCGCATGTAGAACTATCTGTATTTTCTTTGTCGGTTCCACTTGGTTTGTTTGCGGCTTTTGCCGTATCTCATCTTGCTGTCCGAATCTATGCACCAGGTGCCGATCCCGTTATTTTACCAATTGTCTTTTTCTTATCAGGTACAGGCATAGCTTTTGTTACTAGGCTTTCCCTCGAACTGGCAATTAGTCAGGTTTTATGGCTCTTCTTAGGAGTGGTAGCACTGGTAGTAACATTGGCTGTAGTACCCGGCATAGAAAAGCTCTCCTCGTATAAATTTACGCTGGGAGCAGCAGGAGTTATGTGCTTGCTTATTCCTATGCTTATAGGAACAGAGCGCGGTGGGTCAAAACTTTGGCTCAGTTTTGGCGCATTTTCGTTTCAACCGGGCGAGCTTGCTAAGGTGCTTATCGTTCTCTTTTTATCCTTCTACTTAGCAAAAAATAGAGAATTACTTTCTGCTTCGGCTCTTCATATTGGACGCTTTAAAATCCCACAGCCACGCATGTTGGCACCGCTTTTGGTAATGTGGGGACTCTCGCTGTTAATTGTCATCTTTGAGCGCGACTTAGGAAGCGCACTGTTGTTCTTTGCGTTCTTTGTTGTTATGCTCTACGTTTGCACAGGTAGAGTAAGCTATGTCATTATCTCGCTTGTGTTGTTGATACTTGGTGGAATTCTGTGTTATCACCTGTTCAGCCATGTACAAACACGCGTACAAATTTGGCTTAATCCTTTTAGTGATCCTAGCAACAAAGGCCTTCAAATAGTGCAATCGCTCTACTCACTTGCAGATGGTGGCCTAGTAGGAAGCGGTATTGGACGCGGTCTTGCAACCCTTATTCCGGTAGTTGCCTCAGACTTTATTTTTTCGGCAATTGGTGAAGAAATGGGCCTGTTAGGGAGTTCAGCCGTTTTGCTGGCGTATGTTGTACTGGCAATACGAGGCCTTGCAACGGCAGCTCGTGCAAAATCAGATATTGCCGCATTTGCCGCAACTGGACTTACTGCCTCGCTTGTTATACAGGCTTTTATCATTGTTGGCGGCGTTACCAAACTGTTACCGCTTACTGGTGTAACCTTGCCTTTTATTAGCCAAGGAGGAAGCTCTTTACTGGCAAGCTTTATAATTGTTGCGCTTTTACTTAAAGCGGGTGACGAAGGAACGGGCAGAAGCACCGATATTAACGTTTGCGAGCAAAGTTCTTCAATACTGTTACAAGAAGACGAAAATTCATCTCATGCGTCCGTGCTGCATGGCGCGCACGTACGAGGCGGCTTTAAGATTGACACACCCGAATCGGGTATACTTGGTAGAGTTGCGCTTGGCAATAGGCTGGTAAAGCTAGTTACCGCGTTTTGTATCCTTTTTGCACTTCTGATTGCAAACCTTACGAACATCCAGGTTATCAGCGCAAAAACATTCCAAAAAATGCCTGGCAACAACCACACCATTGCAAAAACATCAAACATAAAACGTGGATCCATCATCAGTTCCGATGGCGTTACGCTGGCAGAAAGCGTTAAGCAAAACGATGGAAAATCATATGTGCGCAAACACCCTGAAGGATCGCTGGCGGCGCATACCTTGGGATATGCCTCTGTTCGATATGGTACGTCGGGTGTAGAAGCGCGTCTTAACGACACACTCATTAACAACGGCAACTATACGTCACTTAACGATGTACTCTTATCTTTGGCAGGAGCTGCAAAACCAGGGTCGTCGGCAGTACTTACGATAAACTCTCAAATGCAAAAAGTAGCTGAGAAAGCACTGGAAGGATACACTGGCTCTGTTGTTGCGCTTAATCCAACCACGGGGGCAATTCTTGCAAAAGCTTCCAATCCAACCTTTAACCCCGATAATCTCGACGAAGTGATGAGCAACTCAAGCACCAAAGGTCAATTACTTGATAGAAGCACACAAACGCTGTACGCACCTGGTTCTACCTTCAAAGTTGTTACTTTGGCTGCCGCTCTTGACTCAGGAATATCTTCTCTTGATTCAAAAATTTCAGCACCCGCAAAAATAACGATTGGCAACGGAGATCTCTCTAATTACAAAAATCAAGACTTTAATTACAAAAATCAAGACTTTGGACAAATAACACTTAAAGATGCGCTCAGATTCTCGGCGAATACAGCATTTGGTCAGCTGGGAACACAGGTAGGTGCTTCTAAACTGGTCAATTATGCACAAGGCTTTGGCTTTGGATCATCTTTAGGCCAAGACTTTACTACTTCGTCTTCGCTTATGCCTAAGCCTTCAGAAATGACCGAATGGGAAACCGCCTGGGCTGCATGCGGACAGCCCGTAGGTATGCACGCAAGCCCTGCAGGTCCTCAAATCACCGTTATGCAAAACGCTGTTATTGCTGCAGCTGTTGCAAATGGCGGCGTGGTTATGAATCCATTTGTAATTGATCACTTACTCACCTCAGAAGGCGTCAGCACCTCTAAAACGCAACCAAAAGTTTTGGGTCAGGTAATTTCTGCACAAACAACCGATAAACTTAAAGAAGCAATGCTCGATGTTGTAGAACGAGGAACAGGCCAGCCTGCGCGCGTAAAAGGCGTAAAGGTTGCAGGTAAAACAGGTACTGCCGAAGTTTCGCCTCAGGTGTCAAACTCTTTGTTCATTGGCTTTGCACCCCTTGACAAACCAACTATTGCAATCTCGGTATGTGTAGAGGGATCCTCTGAGCAAGACGTACACAACAAAGCTGCTGCTATAGCAGGAAAAATTCTTGCAGGTTGTCTAAACATACAAGCGTTAGGAGCGGCAAAATGATACGATTTTACCTACTCTACCTGCGTTACAAACGCTTGGCACACCTGCCGTTTATGGTGCATAACAAATGGCACACGCACCAATCGTCTCAAACAGGACGTACACAAACAAGCGCGCACGTGCCGTACAAAGCGCTTCTACCATTACCTATAACAACATTAAACACAACAGATTGGAGTAACAATGCCCGATAAAGTTCTTGGTGGAAGATACATCATACAAGATAAAATCGGAACAGGCGGTATGGCTATTGTTTATCGTGGCATTGATAATCGCTTAGGACGACCTGTTGCAATTAAAACCATGCTACCCCAATATGCTGCCGATCCATCGTTTGCCGCACGGTTTAAGCAAGAGGCTCAAGCAGCTGCCGCACTTCAAAGCCCTTTTATTGTTTCGGTGTACGACTGGGGAAAAGATAATGACACGTATTTCATTGCTATGGAATATTTGCGCGGTACCGACCTTAAAAGCGGCGTTCGCAAACACGGAGCGCTTGACTGCAAAAAGGTTGCTCAAATTGGATCCCAAATTGCACAAGCACTCTCGGTAGCACATCGTCACGATATTATTCACCGCGACATTAAACCGCAAAATATCATGGTTCAGCCCGACGGCAACATCAAAGTCATGGACTTTGGTATTGCGCGTGCAAAAAATAGTCACCTGACCACAGATAACTCGGTTCTTGGTACAGCGCACTATGTATCGCCTGAACAAACTCAAGGTAAGCCTTTAGGTCCTACAACCGATATTTACTCGCTTGGTATTGTTATGTACGAAGCGGCAACAGGTGTTGTTCCCTTTGATGGTGACGACGCTATTAGCGTTGCGCTTAAACAAGTTAACGAGCAGCCCGTTCCGCCAAGTGCTCGAAACCCACGCGTTGACCAAGCGCTCGAACGCATTATCTTAAAATGCATGCAAAAAGATCCCAAAAATCGTTTTCAAACTGCTGAAGAAGTCTTTAAGGTATTGCGCGACTATCTAGCAGGCAAAATGAACGAGGTTAACAACGCAACAACTCAAATGCCTGTTATGGGTGCAAATGCTGTTTCGCCACTTAATTCAACTACCGCACTTCCGCATATTGCCAATGGTGCAACACAGAACAGAAAAAGTGCAACTCATCATGCACAGCTACGCGCGCAAGAAGATGAAAGACGTCATAAAAACAAGGTAATTGCAGGTGTTTTAGGTGGAGCCTTAGTCCTCATTGCCATAATTGTTGCCTTGGTAAACTATCTTATGGGTCAAGGCGCAACGCAAGAAGTTCCAAATCTTCTTAATCTTACACAGCAAGAGGCCTTAATGAAGATAGATAATTCCAACTTCTTCCAGCGGGGTACGGTAAAAGAAGAGTTTTCGTCAACCGTAGAAAAAGGAAAAGTCATCGACCAAGACCCCGATGCAGGCCACAAAGTTGCTAAGGGTACGCAAATCAATATTGTGGTTTCAAAGGGAGCAGAGCCTGCAGCCGATGTAACGGTCCCCGATCTTAAAGGAAAATCGCCTTCGGAAGCAGAAGCTATTTTGTCAAAACTTGGTCTTAAAAGTCAGGCTGGTGACTCCATTAACTCCGACGATGTAGAAGTGGGCAAAATTGCAGCCCAAACTCCTGCTGCTGGTACAGCTGCTAAAGCAGGAGACACCATTACCTATCAGCTTTCAAAAGGTCCAGACGAAGCAGACGTTCCCAACGTGGTAGGAAAAACAGAGGACGAGGCACAATCTGCACTTCAAGCCGCAGGATTTAATGTATCGGTACAGCGAGAAGAATCCAACAAACCCGAGGGAACCGTTACCAAACAAAGTGCAACAGGTAAACTTGCCCGGAAATCAACCGTTACTATTACGGTTGCAAAAGCACCTTCAGTGGTAAGCCTGTCAACGCTTATCTCTAAAGGAATGGATGCTACCGAAGCCTCACAAAAGCTCTCTGATGCAGGCTTTAATGTACGAGTAAAACGTCAACCAGATGCACTGGTGAAAAAAGATACCGTTATATCCTTCCCCGATAAAGCAAAGAAAGGACAAACGGTAACTCTTGTCGTTTCTGATGGTTTGCCACTTATCAACGACTCGCACTAATATGTAACAACATAGACAAACATATGCGGAGCATCCACAACGGATACTCCGCATATTTGTAACCTTTCTAACCGCCGATAGCAATGTTTGCAGCGCTCAAATGTGTATCAATGCACCAACATGGCACTGGCGTAACGCACCCTATCTTGTTTGTTTCCCTAACACTGAAGCGCGCATAACAACAAAGGTCATAAGGAAATACAGTGTATAGATAGCAAGAACAATACCAGCCGTAATAAAAAGCCATTGTTTTGCTTCGGCATCGGCACTCATAAGACGATAAAGGGCGTCCATTTCTTTCATAACACAAAATGCATGAGAAATCGCAAGCGAGCAGGGAAGCATAAACCATATACCCAGCTGCGTAAAAATAGTACCCGAGCAAGACGCGCGCGTGGATCCAAGTTGAAGAAGCTTTGTATAACTTTCGCGCATATACGAAAGTTCGCTCAGCTGCTGAATAGAAAGAATGGCCGCCGAGATAATAAGCAGAATAATACCTGTATATACCGCCACAAACGTTCCCGTTACACGAATGGCAAGCGCTGCTTCAAGAATTTCATAGCGCAAGCTGGTATTCACTGCACGCAAATGGTATGCGTTATTTTGTCCTAAAATCCCTTGTGCATGTTTGTTGCTGTCTGCAAGCTCTTGCGAAAACTGCTCGTTGATTTCTTTGCTACTAGAATAGAACTGGGCAAAAAGGCGCGTTTGCTGTGGTTTCATAGTGCGCACCCAAGAATCTGGCACAATGAGTGAACACGGATTACTGGAAAGACCAGCAAGATCTGAGAGTTTAAGCTTTGGTTTTATGCGTACATTATGATACTTATCTGCTAACGTAAATGTCTTGCCCGACGCAGCTAAACTATCCGTTTGATCTGCCAAGCCAGGATATGACGCAAATCTCACTTCATTGTCGGCAAGTTCAATGGGCTGAAGACCAGCCAATGCTCTAAACCTGTTGTATTCAGAACATCCTACAAAATACACGGGATTAACAGCAACATCTATAGGAGCGCTGTCAATTGCTTTTTCTTTTGATAGACCGCAGTCTGAAATAAGGTTTGCTATGGTATATACATTGTCAGCTTCTCCCAAAGTATAGCTGGTAAGCTGTGCAGTTCCTCGTACAGTTGTATTCCAGGATGGAATCTCTTGTGCCATAAGGCTCACTAATTTATCTGTTTGTTCTGGTTCATACCCATCTTTGCAAATAAAATCTGCAAAAAAATCGGTAGGAGCCATCAGAGATTCTTGAGTACGAATCGAAGCAACTGCGGTAAAGCCTATGGAAAGTGTGCAGAGCGCAATAAAAATAGTTGCACAGATCATGGTCATAGAAATCCAAGAGGAATTAATTCTTGAGGCAAATTGACGTACTACATATAAGTTAAGCCCTCGGTAATAAAGAGGTTTGATTGCGCGCGCAATTTGGGTAAACGCTGTAGAAACCGAATAAAAGAAAAGCGCTGTTCCAAGCACTACCAATGCGGTGCAGCATAAGAAGGTTCCCCCGCCATTGACTGTGAGCACTTCATAGGAAAACATACGATAGGCTTGAGCAATGAGAAGAACCGATACAACAAACAGCGCCAAGGTAATCCATGGGTTTTTGATCTTAAAACGATCAGACGCAAAACTTGAGCGAAACAACACAGACAACCTCGTACGCGAAATCACAAACGTAGCGCACAGTGTAGAAAGCACAAACACCACGCCAAACATACAGGCGGTAAATATCATCGCTTGAGGTACCAAAAGAAAGTGGAACCGCTCAACGGGTGAATTAAAAAGCTTGAGAACAGCAAGCGAAGAAAATTGAGAAACAACAACGCCTACAAGCAAACCAACTATAAGTGCACATATGCCAACTATAAAATTTTCAATGAGAATCACAAGCGTAAGACTTGATTTTTTCATACCAAGCAGCAGATATGTTGCAAACTCACGAACACGACGACGCATAAAAAAGACATTGGCATACACAATAAGAATACCAATAACAATCATTAAAAATATCGAAAGCCCTGTTATTAGCTCTGCCATGCGTAACACAAGGCGTGATGTTGAGCTGCTTAGTTCTACAAAAAACGCCTGATTAGTAAGCGTATTAAAAGAATAAAAGAGAGAAACCGAAAGCATCAGTGTTACAAAATAGACAGTAAAATCTTTTAAGGCTCGACGGAGGTTACCCCATGCCAGCTTAATGTAAAGCAGCATCACTACCTCCTAAGTAAGACACAACGTCCATGATTTCCTTAAAGAACGCTTGACGCGATTTTTCGCCACGAACAAGCTCATTAAACACGCGCCCATCCTTAATAAAAATAATGCGGCTTGCATACGAAGCCGAAAACGGGTCGTGCGTTACCATAAGAATACTTGCAGCGCGTTTATGGTTGATTTCCTCAAAAGACTCCAGAAGAATACGAGAATTTTTTGAATCAAGGCTACCTGTAGGCTCATCGGCTAAAACAATTGCTGGATCAGAAATAAGGGCACGCGCAGCAGCAACGCGTTGGCGCTGACCGCCACTCATTTGGTTGGGATATTTTTTAAGTACATCGGCAATGTTAAGAAGGCTGGCAAGGTTTTTAACCTTCTCGTCCATAACGCGCACAGAACATGCGCTTAAACATAACGGTAATGCTATATTTTCGTAAGCGGTAAGCGTTTCTAGAAGATTTGAATCCTGAAATATAAACCCTAGTTGCGTGCGCCGAAAACTGGCAAGCTGGCGGCCGCGCAAGCGCGTGACGTCTTGGTTGTTTACCGTAATAGTACCAAGTGTAGGTTTATCAATGGTAGAAATGCAGTTGAGCAACGTACTTTTACCCGATCCCGAAGGACCCATTACGCCAACAAATTCGCCTTGCTTCATGGTAAAACTTACACCAGCAAGCGCTTTGGTAATATTGGTACGTGTACCAAAATATTTTTCTACGTTTGTGCAAACAAGCATAGAATCAGCACTTGAGGCATTGGCTCCTTTAGAAATGTTGCTGAAATGTGTGTGTGCAGACATACCGTGCACATCAGTGCGTGCCCCTTTGGTATGTAAGGCATGTTGAGCGGTCATTATTCCTCCTTATTGTGGTAGGTGATGATTACCTACTATTTCACAATGCGGCACATATCACCATAGAAGAACCTTACGGTATTCTTACGTTTTTATCACCTTGAGAATAAACGGGGATATTGCTTATAAGAATCTCATTGCAAAATTGCTTATACGAGCCTTATTACAAAACATCATGGAGTGACGAGCTAAAATAAATAGAAACGCAGGTGCCGCGTCCAACCTGCGACTCCAACGCAACACTTAGATTCATTTTGTTTGCAAGTTTGCGAACTAAATACAGCCCCATGCCCGTTGATTTTGCCGAGCGCCTTCCGTTTTCGCCCGTAAACGCTCTGTCAAAGACGCGCTCTTTGTCGCTGGCGCTAATGCCAATACCCTCATCTTGAATAGAAAGGCGCGTATCCCATACACCGTTTTCGCCTTGTGTGTGTTCAGCAGAAATTATAAGTTCAGCAGTTGTGCCGTTGGGTTTTCGATATTTTGCAGCGTTAGAGAAAATCTGCTCGATCATAAATTGAAGCCATTTTGCATCGGCTTCGACCACCACATCAAGATGGATAAGCTTTGGAGCAATACGAGCATCTATAAGTGTTTTTGCATACGATTGCAGAGCACGTGTTACCACGGTTTTAAGGTTGATCTCCTTAATAAAGAAGTCATTTGAAACCGAGCTACTCCGCGCGTAATAAAGCGCCTGATCAACAAGATGGTCTATACAGTCAACCTCAAAAGATGTATCTTCAACAAAACCACGATTTTTATTTTGTAGCAATAACTTTATTGCCGCAAGGGGCGTTTTTATTTCGTGTACCCATAATTCTGTATACTCTTTTTGATTTGAAAGCTCATCTGCCATATTTTTAACTTCTTGATGCACAAGCCAAACCGTATGCCCCAGTGCATCACGCATTTCGCGAGGAAGCTCCTGTAAAAGCGTCTTAAAATTATCCTCGTCAAGCAAAACACGCGTGTTTGGCAGGATTTGTAAATTCTTAAGGGCTTGCAAATGACGTGCATACAAAAGATAATCCCCTAGCACGCCAAAAAGAGTACACAGCAAAATACCAGACAACAAAACATTAATTAAATCCCATGGTATACCTAGCAAATAGAGCATAACGCTTATCAATACAACAGTGAAAACCATAGTAAAAAGAAGAAACGCTCTGCTGCGTATATATCCAAAGACATGCATAACTTACTCGCTTACTCTGCTGAAGACGAAATACAGTAGCCAAGACCTCGATGAGTTACCACGGCGTGAGGCTCACCAATATATGCTAGACGCTGGCGAAGATGAGAAACATTTACGGTAAGCGTATTGTCATCAACATACTCATCGCTTTGCCAGAGCGCCTCTTGGATTTGCGTGCGACTTACCACCTCTGTTTGACGCTGAATCAGAAGTGTTAAGATCTTAAGCTCATTTTTACTCAATTCAGTTGTTTTACCATGCGCGCTTACGGTGCATGTTTTTAAATTAAGCTCAATAGTTCCACACCTAAGAACCGATGCCTGCTTGTCCGACATGGGCATCACACGGCGCAAAACCGAAGCAATATGTGCAAGCAATATTTGAGGATTATACGGCTTAGCGATGAAGTCATCTGCTCCGCTTGACAGACAAACAAGCTCGTCAAGCTCTGAATTACGAGACGTAAGCACAATAATTGCGCCTGTTGAACTCTGGCGAAACTCGCGCGCAAGCACATTACCATCTACCGAAGGAAGTCCTAAATCCAACAGCAGTAGGTCAGGGCGCGGCGATACAATTTCGTGCATAAGTTCATCGGGATTAGTAAAATTGCAAGGTGCATAACATTCATACGCATTGGCCTGCAAAAGGTGCACAAGCTCTAAACGTATTTGATTATCGTCTTCTATAACACATATCTTTGCCATAGCACAAACCTTTGTGACAGGTGTCTTGTGATGTTTTACCAATATACAGCACGCCTTGCAATCAGGTGCACATTCGCTTTTAAGTGCTTATGCTATTTTATACTAAATTACCAACAAACGTTTGTACGCGCCTTGTAAAGGCAAAGAATCTCGTGCACATGCATGTGTGTGCCCAATGCCACGCACGCGCTTAATAAAAAAAACAACCTAAACACATGGTCTAGGTTGTTTTGTTTGCGCTTGGATAGTGCCAGATAGTACCAAATAGCGCTATCGTATTTCTGCGCTTACCTGCTTTGTAACAACTAACCAATGCCTAAGCGTCTATCGTCTTGAACTTCACGAGCTTGCGTATCTCTAAGCAGCGGCAATGTATTCCTTAATGTCACTGCAAAGGTAAAGCCATTATGCACATACGCTGCATGAATCGCAGGAATTAAGCCAAGCAAACCCAGCACAATTAAAGACGTGTTAACTGCCACGATACCGTAAAAGTCTTCATGAATCCTACGCATAAGCAACGTTGAAATTCTATGCGCAATAACCGGCGAATTAAGCGAAGTATTGTGAATAGATACATCGGCAACCGCGCGCGCAATATCACTTGCATCGGACATAGCAATTGACACATCAGCGCAGGCCAGGGCAGGAGAATCGTTAATGCCGTCGCCAACCATAGCAACACGATGTCCTTCTCGTTGGCATTGCTTAATGAATTCAGACTTGTCCTCGGGTAAGATTTCGGCGTGATATTCATCAATACCTAGGGTTTGAGCAACCTCACGAGCCGTTTTTTCGCTGTCCCCCGTAAGCATAACAAGACGTTTTATACCAGCGCTTTTAAGTGCCGCAATCATAGCAGGCGCGTCCTCACGAATAGGGTCTTTAATGCTAAACACAGCCGCCAGCTCTGAGGCGCGCGACATGTAAATAAGTGTTCCTAAAGAACCTTGCTCGCGCTCAAGTTCTGCCAACCTCAAAGTTAGGTTTTGAGGCCTACGCACGCCCAAATCATCAAAGATAAAACGCGCTGAACCTATGCACACTTCTTCGTCACCAACATGGGTTTTAATACCATGTGCAACTACATATTCAACTTTTGTATGAAGCTCTTTGGTATGATCAAGATTCAACTCTTCTGCAGCGCGCGTGATAGACTTGGCAATGCTATGCGGAAAATGTTCCTCTATACATGCAGCTATGCGCAAAGTTTCGTCTTCGCTCAATTCGGTAAAGCTCAAAGTGCGGCTCAGCTGCGGTAATGCTTTAGTAAGCGTGCCTGTTTTATCAAAGACTACGGTATCAATATCAGAGAGAGCCTCAAAAAACTTGCCGCCCTTTACGGTAATTCCATAGCTAGAAGCCTCTTCCATAGCCGAAGCAATGGCAATAGGAGTAGAAAGTTTAATGGCACACGAGTAATCTACCATCAATACACTAAGCGCCTGAGAAACCCTGCGCGTTAAGAGCAACACAACAAAAAATGCAGCAAAACTGTATGGCACCAAAGCATCAGAGAGATGTTCTGCCCTAGATTGCAAATGCGCTTTAAGCGCTGTTGACTCTTCAACCATGTCTACGATAGCGTCAATGCGTGCAGAACCCGCAGCGGCATTCACACGAACATAAATGTCACCATCTTCAACCGCAGTACCTGCATAAACGCTGGCACCCGTCTCTTTATGAGAAAGCCGCGATTCTCCAGTGAGCGACGATTCGTTGAGATCGGCAAAACCCTTGATAATTTCGCCGTCTATAGGAAGAACACTTCCCGACAAAACATGAATCACATCGCCTTTAACAACTTCATTGAGGTCAACACAGCGGTCTTCGTTATCAATTACCTTCCAAACTTTCTGCGCGCGCGTGATAATGCCACTTTTAAGCGCAAGGCGAGAACGATACGAAACATGACGCTGCACCGCATCACTCAGGTCGAGCAAAAACATGATCGTTGCAACGCTTATATATTCTTTACGGAAAATAGAAATGCCAATAACCGTAGCATCCAGGACCTCAACCTGCAGTTTTTTAGTGCGAAGCGTTTGCAGAGCTTTCTTTATAAACCCATAAGCTCGAACAACCACATATGCACAGAGCGCCGCTGGCGGCAGGGGTAAAAGCTTAATTACATATCTGCGCGCAAACAAAAAAGCAAGCTCAACATAAAATCTGTTGTTTTCGACAGCCGCTTCAAACTCCACGGACCGCGCGTCAAGCGCAGCCTCTTCTTTTGTGGGAATATTCAATACGTCGAGTTGTTCAAAATACGCTAAAACATCTAAGCGCGCCTGTATAGAGGTGTACTGAATAACAAATGCACAATTTTGAATATGTGCATGTGCCGAGGTAACCCCATCTATCGCAAGCAACTCAGATGAAATTCCACGTGCTTCGGCAAGCGAAATATAACCCATATCACAGCGTAAACGCAGGCGCTGCGGCTGATCTGAACATATGTTAATTTGCATGGTACACCACTACAACAAGCAATTAATTTGCAGTGTCTTGCTGCTTGTCAAACTGTTCGCGTACCTCATTACGTATACCCGGCTCAAGTTTTGCCAAACGCTGGCGAACACATGCATCGATACGAGCCTCGCGACGCGCTTCAGCGCTTACATCTTGAGCCTCGTCCACAATATTTTGCAGCTCGCGCGAGCAAACATCTGTTGCCTGCAGTCCTACAACAGTTGCTTTAACAGCAGCTTTACGAAGAACTCCACATTGTGCCAAACCAGCAACTACACCTGTTGCTACAACACCTAATGCTCCAAAAACCAATGATGAGTGTTTCATGATACTTCCTTCCTCTTTGGGCAATGGCCCTGTGTATAAAGCTCGCATTGAGTTTTCCGCCACGTGTAGCGAAACTTTCGCCCCTCTCGATGTGGTGCCATATCGATGTGATACAGCAAACTTCTGCGTGCGCGGCAGGTTAACTCATCCACCTCGTGAACACGAGTTAGCCTATGCCTTACTTTTACGTTATGCTGTTTATTACCGTTTAGCAAGCAAAACTTTCTGAGAATACGAAAGAATTTTTTCTTTTTGAGGCTGCAACGCGTGTACCTGCACAAATATAGACGCAGGTAAACCGTGGTAAACTCAAATATGAAGAAAGTAAGTAGGCGGTTAACTTATGGTTACTTTTAGGGCAACGATTGCCGAGCGTGCACATGCGGCACCACGAGCGCATACGGCACCACGAGCGCATACGGCATCGCCATTATATACGCAAAAATAAAACCCAAGCAACGACGCTTGGGTTTAATCTTAAATGGTGACCCCGATTGGATTCGAACCAACGACACCAAGTTTAGGAAACTTGTGCTCTATCCCCTGAGCTACGAGGCCATACACATGTATTGTATCATGCTCATAAGTACCGCGCGCTTGACGCAGCGCGCACACCTACAATTATTTCTTAAACGTACGCTTAAGTCTATTCATAAAAGATGCCTTGTTTGCATGCTGATGTTCAATGTTATCTGCATCTTTATCAAGCAACTGATACACTTTTTTTGAAGTCAGAGCGTTCACTTTTCTATCAACAGCGTTTCTAAACGGTTTTACAAATTTTAAATCGTAAATAAATCCCAAAATTACCAGCGCATACGCTAGAACAAGAAGCACAACTTCTGCAATGCCTTCTATGTGATCCATTTGATACATGGCTTGCGGATTGTAATAATTTATGACCCATGACAAGGCAATACAAACAAGTCCCGTGAACAGCGTAATCCACAAAATGTTTTGACGCTTACGATACACAGGATCTTGATTAAGTAAAATACGAGATACCGCAACCCTTCTATCGCGCTCGTCACGCTCTGCACGGCGTTGTGCACGCTTTTCTACGGCAGTTTTTTGATGAGTTTGTTTTACGCTGTGAGCGTCTCTGACACCGTACGCCTTTTCCTTTGCTGGCTTTGCCTGAGCAAGAGAGGCCTTCAGCGCACCTTTTTTCTCATCATCCTTTTTTGATTTTGTTGGTTTGGTACTTGTTTTGTCTCCTGCTAACCAAGACGGAAG
The DNA here is from genome assembly GCA_947252455.1 of uncultured Atopobium sp. Lineage (GTDB taxonomy): Bacteria > Actinomycetota > Coriobacteriia > Coriobacteriales > Atopobiaceae > Fannyhessea. Next base: position 69,947 of record CAMXVQ010000001.1, read on the forward strand.
CGAACCTGCGTCGCGCGCCTCGTCCATTGCATTGGTAATTGTTTCTTTAATTGACATAAAAACCTCATCCGCACTTCATTTTATGTTTTAAGACCACGAACACATATGATTGTACCTAAAAAGTACAAGCTCTGCCCTATAACTATGAAAATAATAACGTATTTTATTCAAGCATGCATACACGTAAGAGAAAAGAGCTCAGTGTTTAAGCTGTTTGCTGCGCCTTGTGTTCACACGGAATAGCAAGCGTAAATGTTGTGCCTTTGCCAAGCGTTGATTCTACTGCTATGCGGCCATTATGCTTGTCGATAATTTCTTTGGTAAGCGCAAGACCAATACCCAAACCGCCAGAAACACGGCCACGGCTTGCGTCCGAACGCCAAAATCGAGCAAAAACGCGTGGTATGTCTTCTTTTGCAATACCAATGCCGGTATCACGAACAGAAATTAACACTTCGTTACGCGATTTACTAATGCTTACAATAACCCAGCCACCTGCTGGGGTATAGCGCATGGCATTAGACATAATATTGGTGATAGCTTCTCTAATAAGATCGCTGTCCATCTCGATCATGCATTCGTGTTCAGGGATCTTGTCATCAAACTTGAGGCGCAAATTGCGTTCAGCAAAAAGCTGTTCTTGCATAGAAACAAGGCTTTTAACCATATACACTGCGTCAGATTTTTCAATTTTAAGAGCGCGGGTACCGTTTTCGATACGAGAAAGCCTTAGCATTGCGTCCACTAAACGAGACAAGCGTCTTACTTCTTGTGCAACTGTCTCATAATGTTCATTATCAGCAGGAAGGACACCGTCTTGCATGCCCTCGACCGTTGCAAGCATTGCCATAAGCGGCGTGCGAAGCTCATGCGCCACGTCAGAGGTAAGGCGGTGCTCAAACTTAATATCGCGCTCTAGCTCAGACGCCATCGAGTCAAACGTTTCGCCCAAGCGACCAATCTCGTCATCACCTGTTAAATTGGTGCGCGCCGTAAGATCACCGTTGCGAATCTGCGCTGCAGTGGACGTAATTTTTTTAATTGGTTTTACAAATACGTGCGACGCTGCATACGACAAAGCGCACGCCAACAAAATTGCAATGACCGCGGCCGCAAGAATAGCTCCATAGGAGTTTTTCCTAAACACATCATCGCTTTTAGTAATAAGTGTTTCCGAGCCGAATGCCCACAACCTCACGTTGCCCACATATTCGCCACTATTGTCAATAATATCTGCGGTAGCAGTTGCTTGCTCTCCTTCGGGAGGCCCTCCTACCTCAGAAGCTGAGTTGCTTTTATCACTTTTAGAATCAATAATTTCAATGTGATCCGCATTATCGCGCGCGTAAGAATTAGCTGGTACATTTCCATAAATAAGCTGCCCGTGAGCGTCTACAATTTCTATACCAACGTCTGAAGGAACGGGAAATGTTAAAGATGAGCTGCGTATAAACGTAGATTTCCAACCACCAGAAACACTGTATTGCTTTCCAAGCGAAAGCGCAATTTTTTGCGCCATGTGTTGCATGCCACGCCGTGTATATGTTTGAAATTGATCTTCCCACACAACTGCCAAAACAATCGAAAGAATAACAGCAGTCATAAAGGCGGTGAGAGCAAAGTATATGGTCAAACGACCTGTTACCGTTTCAGAAGGACGAACCCTATACGGAGTATGAGACATGGTATTAAAAGACACCTTAGAGGTGTCTTTACCATCTTCTTTAAGTTTGTCATACATTTGTTCTTCAAGCTTTACATACGACGTTATTGATGGTTTGTTTTTCACTGATACAATCACCTATATTCCGAAAAACTCATCTACGCTATATCCACACCAGCCAATAGCTTATAACAGTGCTTAATACAACTCGTGCACATGCTTTTAACATGTGCACGCGTGCAAACGTCTATTCTTGATGTGACGGCGCATCTTGAGATTGCGGAGCTTCAAAACGATATCCAACACCATGAACGGTATACAACCAACGTGGATTACGTGGATCATCGCCCAATTTTGCGCGAAGGTTTTTAACATGAGAGTCTATGGTGCGCTCGTAGCCTTCAAAATCGTAGCCCAAAACTTTTTCAACAAGCTCCATGCGTGTATAAACACGACCAGGAAAACGAGCAAGCGTGGTTAAGAGCTTAAATTCTGACGCAGTTAAGTCGATTTCTTTATTCTCAACCAATACTTTATGACCCGAAATATCAATGACAAGCTGACCAAAATCAAGAACCTCAAGTGCAGGCTCTGATTCGGTGTGAGCGCGTCTCAGCAACGCACGAACACGTGCAACCAGCTCGCGTGGTGAAAACGGCTTAATAAGATAGTCGTCTGCGCCTAATTCAAGGCCAATAATACGATCTTCTACCTCGCCTTTTGCGGTAAGCATAATAATGGGTACATTAGATGTCTCACGCACCGCACGACATACGCGCTCACCAGAAAGTTTAGGAAGCATAAGATCCAAAATAATCAGGTCAAAGGAATGTTTTTCAAACTCTTCAAGTGCGCTTTGACCGTCGCCAACACTACGCACAAAGTAGCCTTCGCGCTCAAGATACGCAGCAACAGCATCGCGAATGGTTTTTTCGTCTTCTACTAAAAGAATACGTTTCTCATCTGAAGCCATATACAGCCTCCTTTAATGTTTATCGTCAAACAATGGTTCTGATAGTAGTTTAACATCAAAATAAACTTCTAACAGCACTATTCTACACTCTAAATTGCCTTACTAAAACATTTTTAGGATATCCGGTTGTTTTATCCTTAATAGTTGCATATGTTACCACGCTGTTTTGCTCGCCTGTGCACGCGGGATATTCGCCATAATCGGTGCAGCGGTTAGAAGCAGCCAAAATGGAGTAACTTTTTTGAGCGGTGTCTACTACAAAATACGAAGCCTTACTCCGCACAATAAACGTATTATTATTTCCAACAACGGGAGCAGATGGCTCACGAGGCACTACGACAAATCCCTTATCGCGAGAACCTATATATGTTCCCATTTTACCCAGCAAACCACCGCTTTGGTGATTTGCCTCAATGGAAAACGCAAAAAGCGAGTTAATATACGTTGCGTATAGAGGTGCCACAGAAGGCGGCAAAAACAGCTCGTCTTGTTGCTTTTCCATAGAATCTGTCAACGAATAGACACGCATAACATACAGCGGCGCGGACTTTGTTTTAACTTTGGGAACAATGACCACCAAGTCTTTAGAAAACGTTGGTGCGCATGCAAAACGCGAAAGCGATTCAACAACAGAAGACGCTTTATCATCGCCCAATTTCCATAAATAGCAATAGGAATTTTCTTTTGCACGAGATCCTTGCGGTAAGGGAGATACTTGCCACACAACATAGTTTTCGTGAACACAAAACTGTGCAGGAAGATAATCGGCATCTGCTTTCCAAAGTTCACTGACCTGACCATGCAATTTTCCGTCGGCAAACGCCGAGGCATACAGTGTCCAGTCACGCGTAACGATATCAAACTCAAGCCATACAAACACCTTATCCGACATGCGAACATCGTAAATAACGCAATTTGTTGAGTTCTTGCCATAGGGTTGTTCAAGCACTTGAACAAGCCGAGCAGTTTTTGTATTGAATGCCGACGCTTTAATAGCAGGCGTTGCAGAAGTTCCAGCAGTTGTAGCCGCAATCCATACGCCGTCCGAAGGATACAACATGTTTCCTAACGGCAACTCCCAATTTCCTGTTTGTTTAAGGTTAAAATCAACAGCCGAATATTTACTTTCGTTGGTTTGAGGATCAATGATGTATTCCGCCTGCGCGTCATCCACAACCACAGGGCTTTGCGGATCATCCACAGCGCGATGCTTACACCCTCCTGCAGATAGTGCAATACACGCCAGTGCACTAGAAGCCGCTGTTGCACACGTTGCGCGAAAAAAGGCGCGGCGTGAAAACAGAACGCGCGGCTTTGGCGCAGACGCATGTTCTCCACTGCCCTTTGTTTGATGACCAAAAACCTGTGTCATAAAAGCTAATCCCTTAAGTTATTGTTACGTTATTCACCGCTGGTTTTTTCATGACAAGCACATGTGAAATCAAGCGCTTGCAAGCGATCAAACACAAGAGAGGTGTGTGTTAAAAATTGTTGCGGATCAAAAATGGTATCTAATTCATCGTCAGACAAAACACAAGAGGGATCTGCTTTAAGCTTTTCCTTAAACGACGTGCCTTGCTCACACTCTTGAATTTCTTTCCATGTTTGCATTGCACAAGATTGAACAATTAGATACGCGTCCTCACGCGTCATACCCGTATCTACCAGGGCAAGCAAAACTTTGGACGAATAAATAAGACCGCGTGTTTTATTGAGATTTGCCAACATGCGTTTGGGGTACAAAACAAGCCCATCAACAATACGAATTAAGCAGGTGAACATATGGTCAAGTGCAATAAAGCTATCGGCAAGTGCTACACGCTCATTTGAAGAGTGGCTGATGTCGCGCTCGTGCCACAGCGCAACATTATCATAAGCTACCTGCGCGTTTGCCTTAACAACGCGAGCCAGACCACAAACTTTTTCTGCGGTAATAGGATTTCGCTTGTGAGGCATGGCGCTTGAACCTTTTTGTTTTTTCTTAAACGGCTCTTCAGCCTCAAGCGTATCCGTTTTTTGTAATCCACGAATTTCAGTAGCAATACGCTCACAGGTTGCGGCGCAAACCGCCAAAACACCTGCAACATACGCATGATGATCACGGCTGATAACCTGCGTAGAAAGCGGATCTGCTTTAAGATGAAGTTTTTCGCACACCATTTGTTCAACGCGTGGATCAATCGAAGAATACGTGCCAACAGCACCAGAAATAGCTCCGTAAGACACACTTTCCCGCGCATTGTTGAGACGGTCTAAATCGCGTTTAAGCTCTTGAGCCCAGCTTGCAAATTTCATACCAAAGGTCATGGGCTCGGCATGAATACCATGAGTACGACCTACACACAACGTTGATTTTTCTTCAAACGCGCGACGCTTGCAAATTTCACCCAAACGGGCAACATCGTCTTTTAGAATATCAAGCGCTTGCGAAAGCATATAACATAAAGCCGTATCACCCAAGTCGGTGCTGGTCATACCAAAGTGCACCCAGCGGCTAGGATGTGGAGCCTCTGCGGGAACATCTTTATCAATATAGGACGCCATATTAGTAAGAAAAGCAATAACATCATGGTTTACCTGCGCTTCAAGAGCGTCAATCTCTTCTTTATTGCAGGCCGCATGAGCGCGAATCCACGCTGCCTCGTCTTTGGTAATGCCGATAAGCCCTAATTCTGCTTGTGCTTCACAGGCACATACTTCTATTTCTTTCCAGACGTTATATTTGTTTTCAAGAGAAAAAATATGTCCCATAGCAGGTTGAGTATAACGGTCTATCATAAGAGAACCTTTCTTACCAAGCCCTTGTAAAATAATGTACGTGTTAAGTATACCAACGATATATGTTCTAAAAATAAAAACAAAAAATATTAAATAAGCGGCAATACACAACCCTGAGCACGCCTGATGAGTTTTAACGTATTATAAGATTTGCATTTTCGCTGGTAAAATAGGGTAAAAAGGAAGAAAAAAGGTGGTGGGTCGTGTGGGAATCGAACCCACGACCTTGGGATTAAAAGTCCCCTGCTCTACCAACTGAGCTAACGACCCAAAATGTCTATAATTCATAGACAACATACTCTGTAACGATCATACCATGACCTCAAGTAAGCTCAACCATTTTCTTACAAACCAACTGTAATTACATCGAAAATCGCAAAAAAGTTTCAATTATGGAGATAATTCCATATGTTCGCATTGTCGTTAAGACGCTTGAACCATTCAAACATACCGAGCGCGATATAGGAATCACGTGAGCGCAGTAACCATTATAAGAGATGCGATACATTCATATAAAGCGCAGTTCATCGCCAAACAGCCTCATATTCAACGCTTCTCACATAAACCGTTTACCGTTTGATACTTTTAAAAGCAGTTCTTTACCATTATCATTATTATAATCGTACTAGTATTTCGTACCAGTATTTAAAGGAGCACATATGCCGCAACACAGCTCAAACACAGCGCACCGCCCTGCAGCAGATCAAGAGCACGACACAACGCAACAATCTCGCGGCACTATGCGTGTTGTTCTTGCTTTTATTATTGGTGCGGCTGTAATGGGCGCAGCCTGGGGGCTCTATACGTTTATGACATCATCAACCAACAACAATCAAGCAGGTACACAAATGACGTCTGATGACCAGCAAAACGGCAAAGGCCCCAACACAAGCACAAACACGTCCCAGGCTCCAGACAAGAACCAACAAACTGACGTTCACAATGCCTATGCAGAAGTGTTAAAGCAGCCCGCGACGTATCTCAAAAAGAAAGATGGATCTTCGTTTAAGTATTATCGCTACCTTGTTCGCGACGCAAGCTCGGATAAAGTAGATGATCTTATTCTTATTGGCTCAGATGAACCGGGAACCAATCCCAAAACATTTAGTATCGCGCTATGCTTTGCCGAAGGTAAAAAGATTGCGCAGCCAGCGCACGTGTTTGAATTTTCGCCTTCCTTAGGCGATGTGTATTATTTGTCCACCAATAAAAAAGACGATACATGCGCAGTTACCAGTGTTAAAGGGTCTACCTACACATCTGACTTATATGCGCGCTTTGATGGCTCGTATCGCAAAGTAGAGCATAAAGTTTACCAATCGAAAAATACACCCCAGGATTTTTCTGAAGATAGGTGGAATAAAGTTGATCTCCAACAATCTCTTTCTTCAGACAACCTAACAGGTGTTGCGCAGCTTTAAAATCAAAAGTTCAAAACCAAATATACACGCTATACCAGCCGAAATATACGTTTCTATTAAGAGACTGCGTTAACTGTGGCATAATTTGCATCAAAGAAACTTAACGGCATACACTTGTGTAGAAACTATTAAATTGTTACGAAATATGTACAAAATTCTCAAAAATTTACGTTTTCACTTTGTTTCGTAAGAAATTGTGTGTATTATGCTTACCAACGTAGTTTACAAAGCTATCGTGTGAACATATGCAAGGGAAATCCAAAATGAACATGAGCCCTATTTTGCATAGTTCACTATCTGACCAACTGGCTACATACGTAGTCACGTAATTTGAGGAGGCGTTTATGGCTCAGATAAAAGATACCACCAGTCACAACCAACAAAGTGTGCAGAGTTCCATGCAAGATAAGAAGAGCCAGAGCATGTGCACCTCAAACGAAAGTGACTCAAAACAAAGTGCCCAAAGCTTATTTGACGATGATATAAATGACGTTGTGCGTACAGATACCTCGCGCAGAACATTTATTTTAGGCGGCCTTGGACTTATAGCAGTAGCTCTTGTTGGCGGCGGTATTTATCTGCATCAAAGCACCAAGAGCGCGCAAGCAGCCGAAAAAGGAACCAAAGACAATCCTATTATCATAGGTACCGTTGGCTCCAATGATCCACAGTGGAAAGTGTTTTTGAAGAAATGCGAAGAAGCTGGCGTTGCTGTTGAGCTCAAAAATTTTTCTGACTATACTTCGGCAAATCCAGCTCTTGCACAAGGAAGCCTTGATCTTAACTTGTTCCAGCACACGCTTTATTTAGCAAATTACAACGTTAAAAACAACCAGGATCTTCAACCAATTGCTGGCGACGCTGTTGTTCCTTTGGGCTTGTATTCAAAAGCATACACGAAGCCTGCCGACATTCCAGCAGGATCGCAAATCACTCTTCCTAACGACGAAACCAACCAGGCTCGCGCGTTGGGCGTTTTAAGTGCTTGTGGTCTTATCAAGCTTAAAGGCGAATGGAATGCCCTTGTTACGCCAAAAGATGTGGACGAAGCAGCTTCTAAAGTTCGTGTTGTCCCTGTTGAGGCAGCAAAAGTAGCAACTTCCCTTCAAGATCCTTCTGTTGCGGCAGCTGTAATCAATAACACGTTTACCAAAGACGCTGGCTTAAATCCCCAGGATGCCATTTTTGCCGATAGCGCGGATTCGCCTTCATCGAGACCTTATATCAACGTATGGGTTGCACGTAAAGAAGACGAAAACAATCCAGTGTTCAAAAAGGTTACCGAAATTTGGCACGATAAGGAAGTCTCGGACGCAGTTATCGAGCACATGCAAGGTCAAGTTATTGTTAACAATGACCCCGCAGACCTGTTGAAACAAGATCTTGCCGACTTAGAGCAGCGTATCAAAGAAGCACAGACCAAATAATACGCATACGCGAGGTTAGACTTGCAACAGCAGGTTCAACTTGTTACAAACCTTGCAAAATAACCTCGCAAACTTGTATCTAAAGTAAGTACAATAGATATGCGTGTGTAATTTCAATAACGTCATATGCGGCTCACCCATATGCTATGGGTGAGCCTTGCAGGTATAGAGGTAACTATGGAAAACCCTATTATTTCAATCAATCACGCTCATAAAACCTTTACTCAAGGCGGAAAGTCAAAGTATACCCACACAGCGCTTGAAGATGTATCACTCTCGGTCGAAACAGGCGATATCATGGGCATTATCGGATATTCGGGTGCGGGCAAGTCTACGTTGGTGCGCCTTATTAACGGTCTTGAAAAAGTGGACAGCGGTAACATTTCTGTCTTTGATAAAGACATTACACACTTAAGCGAAACACAACTTCGCCCCTTTCGCCAAAAAATTGGCATGATTTTTCAGCAGTTTAATTTATTTTCATCCAAAACAGTTGCACAAAATATTGCATATCCTTTGGCGCAAGATCGTTGGCGTCGTGATTTTCAAGAACGACGCGTTGCAAAGCTGCTAGATTATGTTGGTCTTAGTGAATATGCACATGCATATCCTTCGCAGCTTTCGGGTGGACAAAAACAACGCGTTGGTATTGCACGTGCGCTTGCACTGCAGCCAAAAATCTTACTTGCAGACGAGGCAACAAGCGCGCTTGATCCCAAGACAACGCAAGAGGTACTTAATTTACTTAAGCGCGTAAATGCCGAGCTTGGAATTACCGTTGTGCTTATCACACACCAAATGGACGTTGTTGCAAAAATTGCTAAGCATGTAGCTGTTATGGAAACAGCACGCATTGTTGAGCAAGGACCAGCTTTTAAGATTTTTGCACGTCCGCAAACATCAATTACGCAAAATTTTGTACGTGCTGCTGTTGATTGTGCGCTCACCAAAGAAGAACTTGAGGTGCTGCGTGCGCAGCATCCAGGACGCCTTATAAGCGTTATCATGCGCGATGAAGACGCTCTCAATGGCATTGCCTCATCGGGAGATCACATTTCGGCGATGCTCACACACAGAAGTATTACCAACGCTATTTTGTGCGGCGGTGTAAAAATGATAGGAGACAAGTCTTTGGGAACGTTTACCTATGAACTTTACGGTGACGTCTCGCGCATGGATGAGTACATATCCGATCTAGCGCGCGAAAACACCATCGTTGATTTTGGTTCGGCAGAACATCCCATACCCTGGTCTAAGGCATATGAGGCCTATCAAACTTTAGACGAAAAACGTTGTAGTGCATATAGCAACACCGCTATAGACGCAAACTAATATCTAAGCTACGTAAAAGAGGTTATTATGTCTTCTCAATTTCTTAATCATTTGTGGGTTACGCAGGCAAGCACACTAAATTCTGCCGCGTGGATGGATTTTTCGTCCTATGTTGCAGATGGCGAATTTATACGAGCACTTATTGAAACGCTGCAGATTGTTGCAATTACCCTCGTTGCCGGAGGTATCATCGGTATAGCTGTAGGCGTTATATTATGGGGATGTCGTAAAGGTAGCTTATTTGAAAATGTTGCCATATATAACATTGTTGATGTTTGCATAAATCTTATACGCCCCATTCCGTTTATCATATTTTTAGCAGCCATCCAACCAGTAACTATTGCGCTTATTGGAACCTCCATTGGAACAGCAGCAGCTATCTGCCCTATGATTGTCGCGTGTTCAGTTGCGTCATCACGTTTGGTAGAGCAGAACCTTCTTTCAGTAGATTCTGGTGTTATCGAAGCTGCGCGGTCGATGGGTGTGTCTAAGTGGGGAATCGTTAAAACCGTTCTTATACCCGAAGCTCTTGCTCCGCTCATTTTAAGTTATGCATTCTTGTTCATAGGTGTACTGGATATGAGCGCAATGGCTGGATATATCGGTGGTGGCGGTCTTGGTAACTTTGCTATTGCTTACGGATATCAAAAGTTTAATCCCTATGTTACCTGGACCTGTGTGATCATTATGATTGTGCTTGTTCAGCTTGTACAATTTATCGCTAATCGTCTTGCGAATCATTTGCTCAGAAGAACAAAATAGCTGGTTGAGGCGTTTATATAAGGCGTTTATATAAGCTTGATCAATGCGCTTAACGTCAAAACGCCAAATCAGAGTCGATGATATAAAATACGCTGATATAAAATACGCTCTTGCTGACACGTTCAGCAAGAGCGTTTTATTATCTGGAGCGGGCAACGGGATTCGAACCCGCGAATGATGGCTTGGGAAGCCATTGCCTTACCTCTTGGCGATGCCCGCGCAACATAGCGCCTCTTAGTAAAGGCGTGCATTACATTGTATCATATGCACACACGGCACAAAGGTTACATTACGCGCGACGAATAAGTTCACATACCATTTGCGCTACTTGTTTTACCTGCTTTGCGTCTATCATATGAGCAACATCGTCTTGCGTATGAGCAAGCGCAGGAAGTCCATTTTCGTCACAACCCATGATAGTGGCAGATCTCACGGAAGCATGCATAGCTGGTGTTGCGTCAGTTCGACCGTAATCATATACTCTCTTTTGCAGCTGAATGTGCAAATCTTCAGCAATTTTAGAGAGCAGGCGCGTAATTCTTCTATCTGCTCGACGTGTGTTATACGGATCTTCTGCCGTTAACACCGTAAGAGAACCCGCTCCTACGCAATCAAGGTTGATAAGAAAAGCACCACGTATTTCGCGACGGTATTCAGACAAGAATTGTTTCATGCCCGCATGATTATTTTCAGAAGCACCAAGTGCCACAAACCAAATATCGTGACATAATAGCTCATCTGAACCCATCGACAAAACAGCGTCTTTCAATTCTTGAACTTGTTCATCAGGTGACATCGACTCATCTTTTTGCTCAAGTTTGCTTGAAGTTGACTTCACAGCATCTTTTTTAGCGTCTTCCCATAACGCGCTTTTTTCTGAAATGTTTTCATCACTCAAAGTGTCTAATGAGCGTGCGCTAGAATGTGCCATGTCTTCATTGCCAGAAGCTGCAGGAGCAACACCTGCATCAACGATGCCACCTTGGACAAATGGGTTATTTTTCAAACTCAGCGTATGAGAATCCGCCTCGTTGGTAGTTGCCACATGGGCTTCAACATCATCAACGCTTGGCAAGTCTTGTGGCTGTGTGCCTTTTATACCATCATGAACGCGCAGGCCAACTCGTGTTGTTGCGCCACCTTTCCACGACTTTGAATGAGAAGAAGCTTGATTATCATCTTCCTCATGCACAAAGTTATCCCACGAACCAATCTGACGACCATCTTTCTTAGCATCAAAGCTATCGTCAACGCCTAGCCACGAACTCATTGAATCTTTATCAGCTGCTTCTTTTTTCTTTCTACCAAAAAGTCCTAAAGTGCGCCTTTTCTTCGAAGGCACATTGGACGCCACCGGTTTATTAGAAGATGATGAATTGTCAGACATTGAATTCGCAGCATCATGAGACGCTTGAGCATCTGGTGTTTCTTGAGGTGTAAACGCAATGGTTTTCTCGTTAACATGAGAATCGAGTGATTTTTGTCCAAGAGCACCACGATCAGATAAGTCATCGGCATTTGATTCACTATCTTCAGACGCAAATGGATCTTGTACCTGCTCACGCGGATCTGGAAGATCAAACAGCGCCGCGCGACGCACCATAGCAGTGCCAGGAGCAGCACCACCCAACGCATTTTGCTCGTCTTTAAGAATCTGCGAAGCATCAGCTACTTGCACGTCATCACGCTGCGTTCTTGCCTGAACTTCCTGATGAATTTGAGAGATAATAGCCTCTTCGGCAGACAGGGGCTTTTCTTCTTCAGAAGTTTGCGCTTTATCAGATGTTTGTTGTTCGTCTTGTACAACAGCAAGGGATTCGGTTTTTTCTGCCACCTCTTGTTCATCGTCATTAGCTAACTCAGAATCACTCGGTGCGTCACCATCTTCACCGTCTTTAACGTCTTTATCAACACTGTGCCCAGATTCTTGATTCTGCTCTTGCTGATCATCCTTAGATTCGTCATCAGAAGACTGTAACAAAGACGCAGCGTTGTCTGATACTGCCTTCCACTCAGCAAGCGGATAGTCTTCTTCAAAGGTAGGCGCTACAAAATCGTCGTGCGAGCTTGTACGAGCCGCACGCGTATTTCTCTGTTCTGTTTGTGCATCATTGCGTAAAGCGTCTTTTTCATCGTTCGTATCTGGTGTCGAAGACATTTCTTCTTGAGGTAAAACAGCGTTATGGTGCAAAACTTCAAACTTCTGAGGTGAAGGAGTTTTTGGCTGTGTTTTTTCATATTGAAGCCCTACCGTATATTCAACTTCACAGTCCTGTGGAAGCAAATCTAGTTTAAGCAAAGTATCTTTCCCACGGCGCACAACGCCGTCTTCAACATCATATCCAATAACTTTAGGTTCAGACGGCTCGCCAGAAAATGTTTCGTCTACATTCCTAACCTCTGGTGCTTCAACGCTCTTTTCTGTTGCATTATCTTGATTTTCAGATGAAACTGCAGCTTTGGTAGCATCTGCCTGTTTGGTATCCATGGACGTATCCAAAGAATCTTGTGTAGCCGCGTATTCATCAACGCTTTGTGCCACGCTACCAGTATTATCTACCTCAGACGGTATATCTAAAGTATCTTTCTGCAGTTCAATACCTTGATCTTCTGATGCATCCAAATTCTTCGTTTGAGGCACATCAACATCACTAGATTTATCGGCAGGTGCAGCCTCAACTGCATTGATTTTATCGGTCTTTGTTATACGTTCTTCTGTAGAAGACAAAGCACTTTGACCAAGTTCTTCAGTTACGCTCGCGTCTTTGCTATCTGCTGCAGGAATAAAACTCGTGTCGTTTTCTTGAGGCATATCCTCAACTTCGCTAAACGTTTTTTGAGGATGAACATAGCCCCATCTACTTGCTTCATCATCTTCTGGACGAACAGTATTCATAACATCCATCATTGCTGCTAAAGAGCTTTTATTGCTGTTTGCGCCTTCGGTACATGAAGCAAACTTTTTATAAACGCTATTCACGCCCAAAGCTAAAAATGAAAACGCACTTAAAACGCCCAAGAGCCAAAATGCACGGCGGATAATATCATTGAAAAACGGCAAGAAAAGCGCAACTTGTACCAGCGCACAAAACATGGTAAACAACACGGCAGAATATACTAATTTTTTAAGACGCGCTTGATACGGTGCAAATTGCGATTTAGAAAGAATGTCTTCATTAGGAGTATCGTAATGCGCAACCACAACAATAGGCCTATTGCCCTTCATAACCAAAGGACCCGTTGCACGGTGTACACCGATAATGTTTTGACTTTGTGCAAGTGGACCAAACGAACTAATTTCAAAAATATGAAGCTTTTCTAGCACAAGCAAAACCGTTGCCGCAAGACATACGATAAAGCCAAAATAGCTCACAAATGTACCCGTAAAACCAGAAATAAGCATGCCAATAAATAAAGCAATATACAAACTATCATGCACAACTATTCCCCAGCCGTGCGAAACAACATCTTGGCGATGCAGCTCAAGATTATGGTCGCGCATGAGTTTTTCGATAAGCTCAGCGGCATCAAGCTCTTCCTGGCTGTTGGTTGGAGCAATTTCAATGGATTCATTTAAATAATCAAGATATGTACGAATATCTGCCATACGTATATCCTTTTTTAACATAAGCCATTCTCTTTAACGCGCGCGGAACAAATAGCTCACTTATTTTATGCAAGCCCATGCATTCTTTTTGTAAAGAAACACGTGTCTTTCTTCCACATACAGCTATGTATAAGTTTGCCACAAATTTCCTCTTTACGCACGCAAAATATAGAATTTGTTACAAAAGACATTCTCATAATTCGCTCATGTCATGATTTGATTGAGTTTTGTATACTGATATCGTAGATTCTGATCGACCCACAAGGCTTTAGCAGCAAATGTACAAGGCAGTGATGTATATGTTTACCGAAAACGATTATGCCGTTCGACGGATTGTTGCATTGGCAACCTACTTTATGAACAATGCATCAAGCATAAGCAAAGATTATCTTTTGTCGATGTTTTACACTTCAATCGAAAAAAGAGAATCCCAAGTTAAAGCGCTTAAACGTGATATAGCTCGCCTTGAATCTTGTGGCTTTGTTTTTATGAAACACACAGACTTACAACAAGGAAAACCATGTATATCATGGCAGGTTGACGAGAAAAAGAGTTTTATACTCCATAAGTTTTCACCAGTTTTCATGCAAGCGCTACGCGTTCTATGTGAGCCACTTACACTTGATAATTCGTTTGCATGGCGAGATGAATTGAGAAGCGCGCTTATAAAATTGGACTCCCAACCGCATATATCAACCTTACCCATTGCTAAAAAGGCATCATCTTTTCCTGTAGATATGTGCACAGACGAGCAAACGAGACAAACTATACTTGCCGTCCTAATTCAGGCGCTAAGTACGCATCACTGCGTGAGCTGTACCTATACCGTACAAAGTGGAGAGACGCGCTCTTATACGCTTGCAATGCTTGGCACTTTTGGATTTCACGAGCATACCTATTTTGTTGCCGAAAAACAAAACGAACAACACGGCAAACCATCATCGTCTGAAACCTGTGCTCATAAGCACATTCGTGTGTTTCGTTTAGATCGATTTGTAAAAGTTACGCTCACTTCAAAAACTTACACACCACCTCAAGATTTTTCATCGCTTGATTATCGTGTTATGCCCTACCAACTGGGAAATAACCCCTTAGAAGCAACGTTTGCTGTTCTGAATAGCTGTCCCAAAGAAGTGCGCGAAGCATGTCATATGCACTTACATCCAGCGAAGCTTGGCGAAAGCAAACAAACAACCACCACGACGCAACAAGCAGCTGCACTACAGCATGTTGCGTTATGGAAAACACAGGTTTCAAACATTGATCTTACGGTGCGCTGGGCTATCGAAAACAACTGTATTCCCCTTGCGCCATCAGCGTTACATACTGCATGGAAAAAACTTCTTCGCTGCACGGAAAATTTTTACATTGAGCAGCCTAATTCTGCTAAGCAGTCGCCTTCAACAGCTGACAACAAAGCTACATCACAACATACGCGCGGACGAAAAGACACAAAATCACTTATTAAGCTTCTCATTTCTCTTGTGGGAAGGCTTCAGCACAATGGAGATACACTTACCGAAGATCAAATTATGCAAATTACTCATTGCAAACGCGATCAGGCGCAAAAAATATTGCAGTTGTTGCTTATGCTGGGTGGTGACACACAATTTCCTGGCCTAACTCTTACCTATGTAGATACAAAAAATCCTAGCACTGCCAACAATAATTCAAGTGCTGCAAGCTCTTGTGCAACAGATAATGATTCCTATGAAGATACGCCTATTCAAAGCGTAACGCTTTATGATCCACATTATGATTCATATGGTATTAAAGGACGAAGCATGCGTTTGACGATGGCTGAAACCAAAGCACTTACCGAAGCGCTAACTCTGCAGGGTTTTGCAAACAAAGATGAGTTTTTAACCTTCTTACAAACGAATGTTGTAAAGAATGCTCACAACAGTTCACACGCCCCTGGAGTGCGCAAATGTAAAGAACAGCCACAGCAGGAGGCGAGTATAGCGCAAGAATTGTCAGTCATTACTCGCGCATTACGCAATCAGCGTGTTATTCAATTTAGCTACGAAAAGTCAAATCTCTCGTGTTGCCGCACGATGAATGAGTCTCAGCAGTTTGACACTTTGCCCAACCAAACTCAAACTTCATCTCATCAACGTCGCGCAATACCGCTTGAATTACAACGGCGTGATCAAGCGTGGTGTATTCAAGCATATGATTTGGACAAGCATGCAATACGGGTATTTAAATGCAAGAACATGCATACTATTACAGAACTCCCCTCTAGGTCCTGTAAAAACCTTACAGATTTACACTCCACAACTCTGCACGTCACTCATGAAACTACAGATTTGATAGACTTTTTCGTTACTAATCCTGGTATTCTACAAAAACTATGGTGGCCAAACTCACCAAAGAAACCGCAAGAACTAGATGGTGTTATCAAAATATCGTATCGTCTGTTTTCAAGCTCGTGGCTTATACAACGTATGTGCGCTTGCGCCGATAGCGTATGCACAAGCAATATAAACTTCTCTCAGCAGGTAAAGGCATATGCGGATAAGCTTCTTGCAACGGCGAGTTCTTTAAAAGAGCAAAACATCGCGTAACACTTAACCCTACGCAACGCCAAGAACATAAAGAACACAAGCTTATTCTTCGTGAGCTTTTCGCCACATCTGTATGTACGACTTCATGTTCTCACAGGATATTTCCTGATGGTGTACATTTGGTAAAGCGTGAAGCACGTGTTTTCCATATGCCTTGCTCAAAACGCGCGTATCAGCAATAATCACCAGTCCACTGTCATGTTGCGTTCTAATAAGCCGCCCAGCTGCTTGACGAATTTCGGTAATTGCACGAGGCAACACATAATTCCACCAGGTAGATGAGTCGCGTTCGGTAAGCGCTTCAACTATAGGATCGGTTGGTGGCAAAAACGGAAGTCGAGGAATAACAACACAACGCAATGTATCCCCAGGCGCGTCGATACCCTCCCAAAACGACTTGAGTGCTACCAGTGACGCTGTTGTATCCTTTTTGAATCCACGCATAATTTGCTGCGCCGATGTTGTGGGAAGCTGTTCAAGCAGTGTTAGACCATGGCTTTCAAGGCGCGGCACGAGCTTTGAACTTACAGCCTCCATCTCACGACGATTGGTAAAAAGCGTTAGCACCGAGCCATTCATGGCTACATGAATATCAAAGAGCAGGTTAGATAGGCGCTGAATATATTTTTCATGCTGTGGCAACACAAGGTTATTAGGAACAATAACTCCCATATGACTCTCGTAATCAAATGGCGAAGGAAGCGTTTTGGTTTCTACACGATCGCTGTTAAGCCTGTCAAGTCCAACCAAATGATTAAAGTACTCGAATGATTGTTCAATCGATAGCGTTGCAGAGGTATATAGCACACTTTGCGCACCTAAATACCAATCGGTGTACAAGCGCTTTCCAATATCAAGACACGTTTCCCTTAAATAGGTCTGATATACTTTCTTTTGCTTTACTCGCTCAACCGTATATACAAACCCATCTTCCAAACCTTGAGTCAGACGAGTCATTACCTCAAGATACGAGGCAACATAAGCACATACACGCTTAAAATCAGAATCACGATGCTGAGATGCTTCACTTGAAATTACCTTACAAAGTTGAGTAAGCACCGCCTCGAGCGTATCGAATGTTTTAGCAAACTCGCTCATTTTGTCTAAAAACGCATTCCATGCATCTTGAGAAACAATAGAGCTGTCTACACGCTGAATCATATGTGTATGCGCACCACGAGAAAAGCGATATCGGTCATCAAGCGTGACAGCATTAAGACAATCGAATAAGTCTTCGTTTTTAACATGCAACTGCGCCACCAACACAGCCGCTTTTGAAATAAGTTTTTGCAAAAGAGGTTTTTGCTCGCTGTTAGACGAGCTGGAAAACGCGTCGCCTAACAAGCCAGTTTTTATACCACCTAATGTATAAAACAGATCGTAAAAGGCGTCTTGAGACAACTCTTGTGCCCATTGATCACGAACTTGATCAGCAAATCCATGAGCCTCATCAACAATCCAATTGGAAACAAGTGGAAATAATACATGCCCTAACGCGATATCAGTTGCAAGTAATGCATGGTTGGTAACCACAAGATGTGCATGTTGAGTTCTTTCGCGCAACTCGCTTAACATATAATGCGGTGCACAAGTAGACAAGGTGCGGCTTGAGCCTGTGTGATGTGACGCAACAAAATCCCCTTTTGGAATCATGTTCCACCTAATACCCAAGCTATCTACATCGACATCAACTAATTCGCAACAAGCACTGTATATAAGAGCCGCTGTAGTAAGAATTTCAGCCTTAATTTTTGACGAGGAAAATCTAATATCTTTAAATTGCGATGTATCAAACTCTTCTCGCATGAGCGTATCAATCCCTTCAAGATAGGGATAATGCTCAGCACCTTTCACAATAAGATATGAAAAGTCTTTGGGATAAACCGCATGTAAATGAGGCAATTCCTTTTTGATAAGCTGCTCTGCAAGCGCGTTGGTTTTGGTAGCAACTCCTATTTGTATATCATTTTGCACCGCACGAGAAACCGAAGGAAGTAGATATGCAAGACTTTTACCTACACCAGTTCCAACCTCTAAAACGCCGCATTGACCGCTATTTTGCAAGCTCGTTACGCGTACAGCCATTTCTTGTTGTGTTGGACGCACTTCGTAATTTTGCGATAAAAACATCTGAGCCACACAGCCCGTAGACGAAAAATCATGCTTTGTTTGAGTTTCATCAACCGTTTTATCTTGATTTGCATGCTCTGCTTGAAACGTATAGGCATGCGTGTTAAAAAGATCTCGTCTAATTTCGGAAATCGTGCCCGTATTTGACATACCAACAGATGTATTCTCAACGGCTAAACTATACACAAAAGGAGCGTTGCTGTTTTCTGGGAGCACTTCGTGAAGTATATACGAAAAAATGAATCTATATGGCCAGTTAACCTCGTTATGCGTTTCTACTAATGTTGTTAAAATCCCTTGAGGTATGTCGCAAATACCTGCCAAAATATAATGCCACACGCCTGCTAAGGCAGTACAATCGTCGTTTGCACGATGAGTAACACTTTCACAGCCAAAGATATACGCTAAATCCTGCAGTTTGTGCGAGGTCAACGCAGGAAACGCTATGCGAGAAAGCGCCAGCGTATCGATCCAAGTATCACTTACACAGGTATCGTTTTGTGCGGCTTCAATAAAAGCCCTATCAAAGCTTGCATTGTGAGCAAGAACAGGATTAAGTTCAACAAAATCAGCAAGACGAGCAACCGCAGTTTGGGGAGTTGGCGCGTGTTCTACATCAACGCTGTAAATGTTGGTAAGTTTTTCAATATTATGCGGTATAGGACGAGATGGGTTTACAAATGTTGTAAACTCATCAACCACACTCCCCTCTTCAAGCTTTACGGCAGCAATTTGGGTAAGCTGATCATTTTTATGTGAAAGCCCTGTTGTTTCGGTGTCAAGCGCAACAATGTCGGATTCTAAGCAGCCAAAATCGTATAAAGATGCGCGTTCCATAAGCGTTGTATATCTTTTACGAATATGAGGATGAATATCCAAAGGCAAAAATTCATTGACTCTCGTCTCAAAATCTTGCCGTTGTT
This sequence comes from uncultured Atopobium sp., assembly GCA_947252455.1. Taxonomy (GTDB): domain Bacteria; phylum Actinomycetota; class Coriobacteriia; order Coriobacteriales; family Atopobiaceae; genus Fannyhessea. The sequence goes on from CAMXVQ010000001.1 coordinate 89,533, forward strand.
GATTGTCTTGTTCCACGTCAGTCACCCAAATTCGCTGGATTATTTTTCTAATGCATATTCTACCAAGCGCTTACAAAGCTCAGGAAATCCCATGCCTTCATGTGCTGCAGAATCAGGAATTAAACTACGTTCAGTCATACCTGGAATAATATTAGTTTCCAAAGCATATGGCACACCATTTTTGTCAACAATAAAATCGGTACGCGAAACACCACGACAACCAAGTGCCACATGAGCTTGCTTAGCAAGTTCTTGAGCGCGAGCGTATACATCTTTATCCAAACGTGCAGGTATAACATGGTGAAGAGCTGCAGGCTCGGCTTTTGCTTGTATATCATAAAACGGAGCGTTAAATACAATTTCAACAATAGGCAGTGCATGAGGATGATGGTTTCCAATAACGGGAACCGTTATCTCGGTGCCAACAATAGCTTGCTCTATCAGAACATGTGTTCCTGTTTTTTGCGCTTCCTTAATTGCGCCTGCAAGGTCTTTTTGCTCTTCAACTTTAAACACGCCAAAACTCGAACCGTTGTCCGTGGGTTTCACAAATAATGGCAATCCTAATTTATCAACAATATGCTGTACTACGTTTTCATCAATCTCGTCATCCGAAGCAAGACACGCATCTTTTGGAGTAGGAATACCTGCGTTTTCGTATGCTAGTTTAGCGATATCTTTTGCAGTACCCATAGCAGATGCCAATACTCCAGAGCACGTATAAGGAATATGAAGAATTTCCAACAAACCTTGAATACAACCGTCTTCACCATAGCGGCCGTGCATAGCAACAAAAGCAATATCAAATTCATGCGCAGCAAGTCGTTGAATAAAAGAAAGGTCTTTAACGTCAAACATTTCAACTGTTGTAAAACCAGCTTCTTTAAGAGCTTTTACACATTCGGTGCCAGATTGGAGTGATATCTGAGCTTCGTCAGACCAACCACCTGCCAACACTGCAACGCGATAATGTGTTACATCAGTTTTCTGCATAACCGTCTCCTTACATGCCTGTGATTTGGGTAGAATAAAAACATACATTTACAACGTAGTTAAGTGGTATAAGCATACAACATTTATCACTTATGAGAGAGGCTCACCGTAGGCATATGAACAATCAAGACAGTAAAATCAAAGTAGACCGTACGGCTATCGCCGATGAGGTACGTTCTCTGTACAAGGAGACACTAAAGAATCCACAGCAACTGGCATCAGACACAGGTAATGAGGATAGTTCAAATATTCATACATCAACGCGACAACCAAGTTGTAGTTGCATAAATGCGGCTCACACGGCTGCTTTGTGTAAACAAGAAGCGTCACAAAAGGTTGAGATTAGAAGCTTGAACCACGATCAGCTAACATATGAACTTACATCTATGGGCGAACCTGCGTTTAGAGTTAAACAAATTGAGGCGTGGTTATGGCAAAAGAACGCACGCTCTTTTGATGATATGACAAATCTGTCTAAAAAGTTGCGCCTTCAGCTCAAGGAAAAATTTGCTTTATACTCCCCCGCCCTCGTTAGTAAGCAGGTTTCGCAAGATGGCAGCAGAAAGTATCTTTTACGCTTTCAAGATGGTGTTATGGCAGAATGTGTGGGTATGCCAACTAAAAACAAACTTGCGATATGTGTTTCAACGCAAGCGGGATGCGCTATAGGCTGTGTGTTTTGCGCAACAGGTAAAGCTGGTCTTACTCGTTCGCTTACGGGTTATGAAATTTACGAACAAGCTCTATTCATACAAGACGATTTCCAAATGCGCGTTGCTAGCGCAGTCCTTATGGGACAAGGCGAACCGCTTACTAATTATAACGCAAGCATATTTGCACTTAAAATGATGAACTCTGCTAGCGGTCTGGGTGTAGGAGCACGACATCTGACTATTTCTACTTGTGGAATACTACCTAACATTATTAAATTTTCTCACGAAAAAGAACAGTTTACCTTAGCTGTTTCTCTGCATTCCGCCGTGCAATCTACCAGAGATTATCTTATGCCTGGCGTTAAACGGTTTAATCTGCAGCACTTACACGACACGATGAATTTATATGTAGAGGCAACAGGCAGACGTCCAACCTATGAATATGCACTGATAAAAGGTGTTAATGATACTGATGAAGAACTTGCGGCACTCTGCGATTTTTGTGCTGGAACGCTTGCGCACGTCAATCTCATTCAGCTTAATAAGATAGATGATTCTCCTTTTTTACCAACAAGCGAAAAACGTGCTGAACATTTTGTTAAAACACTTAAACGTTTTGGTGTTGAGGCGACTATTCGTCATTCGCGCGGTGCAGATATAGATGCTGCATGCGGCCAACTTAAGCAAAAAGTAGTGGGAAAGAAACGCGTATAGCTGTGTAAATACTTATATGAAACAATCTTTTTTCATATAAATTTTGCTTCATTATCTAGCAAAACGCCCGTCTTTTACAAGGCGGGCGTCCGTTTTATCATTATCTTAAAGACTTTATTCCTCAGACGAACCTGATTGTATGCGTCTTACGAGCCTCATTAAGTCGTCATTATCCGCAAACTCAATTTCAATCTTATGTTTGGTACCAGATTGTTTAACTTTAACTTTAGCTCCAAGAGCAATATGTAATTGGCGAGCAGCGCGCTTATATTCTTGTGGTAACACAGTACGTGGTTTTTTATCTAACGTAGCGCCAGAAAACAATGGAGCAAGTTTTTCTGTCTCTCTTACCGATAAATGCTCTTCCACTATCTTCTTTGCAAGTTTTATTTGTGCTTCTTCTTGAGGAATGCTCAATAATGCCCGAGCGTGTCCAGCACTTATAAGCATATCACCAAGCAAATTTTGAATTTCTTGAGGTAAATCAAGCAAACGCATGGTATTACTTATAGCCGAACGCGATTTTGATAACACCCTACTCAGTTCTTCTTGTGTCACCTTAAGTTGCTTAATAAGTTTTTTATAACCTAAAGCTTCTTCAAGGGGGTTAAGGTCTGCTCGTTGCAGATTTTCGATTAAGGCAAGTTTGAAAATTTCGTCGTCTGTAATATTGCGAACACATACGGGTATTTCTGTTAGACCAGCCTGTTTTGCCGCCTGAAAACGCCTCTCCCCTGCAACAATCTCATAAGCTGAACCTTTTTTCCGTACTAGAATTGGCTGTAAAACACCATTTTGCTTAATAGAATCCGCCAGTTCTTGTAGTTGAACTGGATCAAAATGTTTTCTCGGTTGATTCTTATTTGGTTTAATTTTATCAAGTGATATAAGCTCAGATTCCTTAGGAGTTCCGGCCTCAGTATCACTACTTGTTAGAAGAGATTCAAGACCTCTTCCCAACCCAGATTTTTTAGCCACGACGACTCACTTCCTTTGCAAGTTTAAGATATGCCAATGACCCCTTGCTAAAACGTGCATAAAGATTAATTGGAAGTCCGTGACTTGGGGCTTCGGATAATTTAACACTTCGGGGAATAATCGTTTTAAACACCTTGGAACCAAAATATTTTCTAACTTCACTTACCACTTGTTTTGAGAGCGTAGTACGGGGATCGTACATTGTCATTACTACTCCAAAAACATCAAGTGTTGGATTAAGCCTCGAATTAATCATTTTCATCGACTCAATAAGCTTACTTACTCCTTCAAGAGCATAAAACTCACATTGAATAGGAATGAGAAGGTTTTCTGCTGCTACCAGAGCATTAATGGTAAGCAATCCAAGTGATGGGGGACAGTCAATAAAAATATAATCGTATTGATATCTATGGGGTTCAAGCAAACTTTTTAGTATATTTTCACGAGCTATACTTGAAACAAGTTCAATTTCAGCACCTGCAAGTTGGATTGTAGCTGGTATAACCCAAACATTTTTTTGCGGTGTTTCATAAATTAACTCTTCCAAAGGAGTATTATCCAGCAATGCATTATAAATATCCTTTTCAAGTGAGGTTTTATCAATGCCAAAACCAGATGTTGTATTTCCTTGTGGGTCTAAATCGATAACCAAAACACGTTTTTTCTGCTCACCTAAACAAGATGAGAGATTTATAGCAGTCGTAGATTTACCTACACCACCTTTTTGATTAATGATTGGGATAATATGACCCCTATATTGTTTCGTTTGAGCTTCTGTCTCCATTAAACACCTCTCAGCGATTATTGTTTCACGTGAAACATTTTACAACGGTTTATGGACAGCATCACCAATATTTCTCGGAAGTTTTATCTTTGCTTCATTTTCTTTACGATATACAACAAATTCTCTATGTCCCATGTGAAGTGGCAGCTCAAATGTTTCACGTGAAACAAATCTAAATCCACACGTGGCAGCTATATTTGCCGCATGTTGAAACTCTTCTTCAGTAAGCTGTGCTTTAGAGCAAATGAGAACACCGCCATAACTCAAGAGGGGAGAAGCATACTCAAGAAGAATAGAAAGACGCGCAACAGCTCTTGTTACCACCAGAGTAAACTGCTGGTTATATTGAGGGGAAAGTTCTTCAACACGCTTATTCTCAATATAAATAGGGCTATCAATACGATTTTCTTCAATATAATGCGAAAGAAATTTTGTCTTTTTTCCGACAGAATCACATAATACAAGTTTTTTTGGCACCTTTATAGATAAAGGAATTCCTGGAAACCCAGCTCCTGTACCTATATCAAGAATAGTTTGTTTACATACATCAATATTAAGGTCTTGCATAACTAACATATTCAAAAGTGAATCAAGGTAGTGCAGAACAAGGGCACTCCATGTATCAGTAATACGTGTCAAGTTTGTAACTTTGTTATACTCACGCATTGAACAGAAGTGCTTATACAACGCATCTGCCTCGCTGCTGGTAAGACTTATACCAAACGTGTCCGCTAAATAACAGAGCACATTAATAAAAAAAGATTCCTCTTTATCTAAAAACGTCTGATTAAAACTGTATAAACTATTGTCTGTTGCCAAGAAGTCACGATAGGGTAGAGGTATGTCGTGTAAAGTAATGTTAGTTTGTGTATTAGAAGCTTTCATATATATCATTTCTCTTTGTAACAAACAGAACAATAGTATGAGCTGCTAACCCAAATGTTATTTATTATGAAATACAAAATCTCAAGCAGTCATCATACCTATTAGATAAGTCTTATTGTAGATGATGGTCAATCACTTATCGCAAGCCATATAACAGTTTGTAACAAACAAACATAGTTTTACGTCTAATAAAAAAGAGCTGCAACACATATAGTTGCAGCTCTTTCAAAACATATACAAGAAAATTTAACGTTGCCTATTTTTTCTTACATAGGTAACAACAACTCTACGATGAGGCTCAACGCCCTCGGAATGTGTTGCTACAGAAGAATCACCAAGAAGTGCAATATGAACCAATCTACGTTCAGCAGGACTCATAGGTGACAAACTAACTTTGCCATGACGATTACGTGCACGTGCGGCTGCAGCTAAGGCAATAGCTTCAACTTTCTTTTTCCTGCGAACCTTATATTCTTCAACGTCTATAGTAACTGGATAATAAAAATGAAGCTCATTGCTTACAAATGCATTAATAATGGTTTGCAGCGCTTCTAGGGTAAAGCCATGACGTCCTATAAGAACTGCTAAATCACCACCAGATATATCAAAAATAAGAGAATTTGTTTCGCTTTCGTATTCATCTATAGAAACACTTGTTTCACCAAAAAATCCCAGAATAGACTTAAGATGTGTTACAACAATAGAAGCAATAAAGTCTTTTTCCTCTTCAGACAAAGGCTCACAAGCTACCATATGATCGTGAATTGCATTGATAACAGGGTTATCACTTGGAACATATTCGGATTCAATACGTTCATCCTCAGTGTGTTGATCTTTGAGAGCGGCTGAGGAAAACTCACGTTTTACAGGCTTCTTATCGTCTTTGGAAGATTTATATTCCTGGTTTGAAGTCGAAGTAATTTCAGAAAAGAAACCATCCGCACGTTGTTGAGCTAAAAATGCATCAAGTGAAGCTTTAGTATCTTTAAACATAGAATCACTGCGATTCACCTGAGAATCAGACTCATCCAGTGAATCAAAACTATCTGGCATAAATTGCGACTCGGTACTCATAAACTCTCCTTAGTGATATTAACGGTTATCCCTTTTTATGAGGACGAATTTTCTTTTCTTTTCTCACAACATCTGGTTGGACGCTCTGATTTTTCATTTTTTCTTCAGTTTCTTTTTTAACACGTGCCATAACCCTATCAGTAACAAGTTTTTGCTGAATAATTTGCCAAACTGATGAAGTGTTGTAATACAGCAAAACTGCAGTAGGTACGGTCCATCCAAACCAAAGCATGAAAACACTCATTACAGCGCCCATGGTAATTGTTTGAGAACGCTGTTGAGATGACGATGCAGAAGAAGTGATAACCATTGGAATAAATGTCATAACACTAAAGGTAATAACCAAAAGAATGTAAATTGCCGCACCCGACAAACCTTGCTGCTCAAAAACTGTTTGAGGAGATAATGAGATAGAGGGAAGTATATTAAAGAACGAAGCATCTTGCGGAATCTTGCTTGCAACAGTAAATAAACCAAAGAAGATCGGCATTTGCAAAAGTGTTGGCAAACATCCGCCAAGCATATTAAATTTATGCTCGGAATAAAACTTTTGCATTTCTTCGTTCATACGCGCAGGATCATCGGCATATTTGTCTTTAATCTCTTGCATTTTTGGTTGTAGTACCTGCATTTGAGCAGAGGATTCTGTTGATTTGGTCATAAGCGGTATCAACAACACACGTATAATTAAAGTTAATATAATAACTGCCAAACCCCAATCGCCACAGAGCGATTGTAAAAGCTCAAGAATTTGAGTTAATATTCCTATAAACCAATCCCACATACGTCCTCCGTAACTGTTTAGGGCACTGGATCAAATCCTCCCTTATGAAAAGGGTGACAACGTAAAATACGGCGAAGAGCTAAATAACTTCCTTTTAAACATCCATACTTTTTAAGTGCTTCACATGCATATTCAGAGCAAGTAGGACTATAAATGCATGAAGGACGCATAAGAGGGGATAGATACCTTTGATATCCTCTAATAAGCGTAATAAAAACGTTTTCCGTTTTACCTAATTTCATTTTATAACTCTTAAAGAACGTATAAGTACCTTACAATTTATGAGCTATAACACCTATGTTGCCGTTATGGAATGTAGGAGTTTATTTATAATCTTACTCAGTTCATAAGAGGAGTACGCTTTTGTTTTGTATGTGGCAAATAGAATCACATCAAAATTTTGTGGAACACAATCTGTGTCACGAACAGCTGCTCTTAAAAGTCTTTTACACCTATTTCTAAGAGGTGCACATCCTATCTTTTTAGGTGCACAGTACGCAATACGGGTTGTTTGTGTAGACGGGATATAAATTATTCTCACAGCAGGATGAAACATTCTTTTCCCGTTTTTAAAAACCATAGCAAAGTCTTGTTTCGACTTTATGGTTTGCATACTCCTCTCCTTATAAACTATCTACGTTATTACAGACTTACGGTAAGTCTTTTGCGACCCTTAGCACGACGACGAGCAAGAACAAGTCTTCCTGCTTTTGTAGCCATGCGTGCACGGAAGCCGTGAGTCTTAACGCGTTTAGACTTATTAGGTTGATACGTACGTTTCATAAAAACCCCTTTTTATACTAGTTTTATATACGGTATACGATGCCTGTTTGTAATAAGCTAAAAAAGTATAGAAGTTTATGCAGGTGTATGTCAATATTTATACATGAACACCTTAAATTCAACGTGTTTCCACATCCACGCTCAGTTCATGTATTTTCCTATTTTTGTTTTCATAACTTTTCATTGTTTAAGAAAGTTTGTGACAGATGTTTGAAAGTTTTTATCACAACTATTATGCATTACCTGCTGTTTTATAAAAGTTTTCACAGTTTTATTCATTCTTTGTTGAATATGTTTATAAAGTTATCTACATCTTTTTAACAATTGTTGAAAACTTATTTTCAATACCTTTCATCTATGAAAGACAATGCATTTATTATGAAAGAAATTTACTTTGAATGCCAAAAAAGAAGATATGTGTCGTAATATATAAGTTTGCAGAGCTTGTTAAAATTCAAGTATGGTAAAAGAGGTGAAAAGATGGCACATACGTTTTATCCTTTCGTAGAAAACCATGAACAAGAAAAAGAGCTAGATAATAAAGATAAAACTATGTCACAGCCTTCCCCTAAAAATGATACTTTACTACCTCAATACGCAGCTAGGATTGCAGTATTTGATGCAGCCAACGCCGCACCGCGCGTTGTAGTAATTGAACCTTGTAATGTACGCGATTATTTAGAAGAAATCACTCAACAGGTAACAAAACTAGCCTCAGAACAAGGCGGTACCATACCTTTTATGGTGATTAGAGAAATTGTTGAAAATTTTATTCATGCATATTTTATTGAACCTTCTATTAGCATTTTAGATAAGGGTATGACCATACGATTTGCAGATCAAGGACCTGGTATTAAAGAGAAGAACAAAGCGCTGGATTTTGGTACCACATCTGCTACAACCGAAATGAAACGTTATATCCGCGGTGTTGGGTCGGGACTTCCCTATGTGCGCGAGTATATGAAAAGTACACATGGGTTTTTAGACGTTGAAGATAATATTAATGGCGGAACTATTGTTACTTTATGTGCGCAAGAGGGTGCGCAACACTCATGCAGAACTTATAATAAAACTCAAACAGATGCTACACACACTGGTATGCAGGGATATGCAACTTATCAACCAATGAACTCTGTACAAACCTATGAAACAAATGAACAAAACGCTTTTAACAGAGCATATCAAGCAAATGTTACCTATCCTGCTAATAGCTATGTATCATATAACCCCGAACAAATGCCTACAAATTCTACTCCTATGTATCAACAAACATATCAGCAGGTACCACCACAAAACTATCCACAGCAACAAAACCGTGATGCATACCCTATGGGATATTCCATGCAGGTACAACCAACACGGGTTGAATCTCCTCTTACTACATTGCCATTAACAGCTCGACAGCAACAGATACTAACATGCGCTCAAACATATGGATATGTAGGACCAACCGAGTTAACAAAACTTTATGGCTTGTCACAGCCAACATGGTCACGTGAACTTAAAACATTAGAAGATATGGGAATACTTCATAAAAATCCCAAGGAACAAAAAAGAGTAATAACTAAACTTGGTTATGCATATATAAACTCACATTTACAACAATAGCCTGCCTCAATAATCACTTATATGAATAAATAACCCATTATTTTGTAGCACTATATTTTTTCTTAGATAGACTTCAAAAAGTTTTCAACATTCTTTTTGAATTTTATAAGTTTTCATCATATACTAGAATTACTTTTCAACATTATTTAGGTAACGGCTCTTAGTAAGAAAATTATCGTAATTCAGGAGTAAATATGAGTAAAGAGGTTATTGAATCAAATATGCAAGTAGCGGAACATGATATGTCCGATGCATACAGTTTGTGGCAAGATGTTATTAACCTCTTTCGTGAGGATGGTTATATTCCTTCGGTTATAGCAATGTTAGAAAAATGTACGCTTGTTAGTTTTACACATAACGTCCTCACCGTCAGTACGTCCTTAAATTTTGCCTACAAAAAACTTTCGGCGCATAAAGATGCTATTGTTGCAAAGATGGAAGAGGCGGCATTTGAGCCAATTTCATTACAAATTTTGTTTAAACCTTTTAATAATGATATAAAAACTGATAGCGATACAGCTCATACAGACGCTCAATTGTTTGACACAGCGCAAACAAAACAAGAATCAATTACAGCGCAACTACCGAATCAAGTAAAGGTTGAGACACACGAAACACCAAGCACAAATGATTCGAGCGACAAACTCATAAATGTACAGACTAAAATTACTAAAGATGAGTTGGATAAACTTGAAAATCAAGATAACTTGGTATTTGATCAATATTTTGATCAAATGAAAACCACACATATGGAACGCCTTAATCGTGAACATAAAATAATTTCGTTTGAAACAGGACAGGTAGAAAATCCTATACAGAGTGAAATTGATTCCAAACTAACGTTTGACCGTTTTGTTCAGGGTGAGGAAAACCAGTTAGCATATCAAGCAGCAAATCAGGTTGCGTGCGGATCGTGTAACCAATCATATAATCCACTTTTTATCTATGGTAAAAGTGGATTGGGTAAAACACACTTATTACGAGCAATACAAAACTACATTATAAAAAATGATCCTACGCGCACCTGTGCTTACAAAACAGCAACAGAGTTTATTGAAGAATATACACTAGCATGGCAAAAGTCGCCACTCGAAAGAAATGCTTTAGCTCGTAGTTATAAAAATATTGATGTACTTATTATCGATGATATCCAAAATATGCGAACAGCAGCAGGTACCATCAAGTTTTTCTTCGATACATTTAATTCGCTTATTTCTAATGGAAAACAAATTGTTTGTGCAGCCGATCGATCGCCTCAAGAGCTTCAATTAGGTGAAAGTAAGTTTGACGAACGCGAAACCAGTCGTATGGATTCTGGTATAACTATCAGTATTCAGGTACCAAATTACGAGTTAAAACTTAATCTTATTAATAACTTTTACAAATACATTCGTCATGATGCTGAAGTAGAACACTTACTTATCGATTTTGGAACAATCACCGAAGAACAGCGAATGTATATGGCAAAGATTGCGGGTAGCAACATTAGAGTTATCGAGGGTTTTGTTCAAACGTGTTTAATTAATGCAGGTAAAAGAAAAAAAGAGGGGAGAATTTTCTCTAATAACGATATCGCACAGATAGCAGCAACTAAATGGAAGCCGCGGCAGCATATTCCCAGTATTGAGGAAATTCAAAAATGTATAGAAGACACGTATCACATATCTCATAACGATTTGGTAGGTGACCATAGGAATAAAGAGCTTACTGAACCACGTCATATTTGTATTTGGTTAGCACGCGAACTCACAGACATCACATTGGCTGACATAGGTCAAAAATTTGGTAACCGCACGCATGCAACGATAAAACACAGTATTGCCATTATCGAGAAGAAGAAGAAAGACAGAGTGTTTTATGATCAACTGCAAAAATTTAAAGATCTTCTTACAAAAGAATAGACTGAATTGCACATGTTTATAACTTTGTTGATGCTTGTTAATGAATGTCTATAAACGCGGATAAAAAGAGCTTTAAACAGATATGGTTGGTTTGTATGTTGATAATGATGGAAATTTATAAAAGATTTGCTCGCTAAAAACGTAGTGTTTAACTGCATGAATGATAAGTTATTAACATGTGAACAATACTTATTAGTAATAAAGTATTTAGATATTTATTATTATTTATATAATGAGATGTAGATACTTTTAAGCGAAAGGAAGCATATGAAATTCTGTGTAAGTCAAAAAGAATTCAATCAGGCAATTACGATAGTTCTACGTGGTGTTGCCTCCCAAGCTACGCTTCCTGTTTTAGGTGGTATTTATATTCAAGCACAAGGATCAACGCTAACTTTACAAACATGTGATCTCAAAGTCTCAATACGTCATAAACTTGAAGCTGCGGTTGAAGAAGAGGGTCAAACAGTTGTCCCTGGCATGTTCTTATCAAAGTTGGTAAAAAACTTACCTGATGCACCTATTACCGTAGAAACAAATCAGGCGCGGGCAATTTTAACATGTCTTAAATCTACCTACGAACTTTCTACCCTTGATGCTACCGATTTTCCTGAGTTTCCAGATATTACACCTTCTCAAAGTATTGAGTTGCCAAGTGATTTGCTTAACGATATGGTAGAGCGCGTGTATCGTGTAACAAAAGAGGATATATCTAATCCAATTTTAGGTGGTATTACCCTTGTTGCTGCCGAAAATAAACTTACTATGTATGCAACAGATTCTCATCGCTTGGTTATTATTGATACAAACACGGAAACTGCGTCTATTGATTCTGAGTTTACCGCAATTATCCCTGCCGTTTGTTTTCATGAACTTCTTAATTTGCCAACTATTACACCTCGTTTGCAAATAGGATTAACTGATAATCAGGTTATTTTTAGTTTTGAAAACACAACGTATGTAAGCTTAAAAATTGAAGGTATGTTCCCCAATTATAAAAATCTCTTTCCTAAAACTTGCAATACTAAGCTTACTGTTAATCCCGAGCAGCTTACGCAGGCAATTAAGCGTGTTGCATTAGTTACCACGAATAAAAATCTTGGTGTTATTTTTGATATAGATCCTCAAAATCAACTTATAACACTTAAAGCAGACTCTTCTGAGTTTGGTGCTTCAAAAGAAGAGTTTAGTGCAACTATTGAGGGTAATCCTATTTCGTTTTCAATGAATTACCAGTTTATTCTTGAATGTTGTCGCTCTACAACCCATGCCGACGAAATGACTTTTGAGATAGTTGACAGTTTCCAACCTATTGTTATTAAGTCGTTTGGAACAATGAACTATCAATGTTTGTTGATACCACTTCGCACTAATTAACAACCTTGAGGTAGTATGAGTTTTATATTACGTGAGCTTACCTGTACAAATTGGAGAAATTTTCAGCATCTTCACATAAGCTTAGGTGATAAAACAACTGTTTTACATGGCAGTAATGCTGTTGGTAAAACAAATACCATCGAGGCTGTGCAAATGATTACCACAGGCACTTCATTTAGAAAGCCTTTGCTTACTCAGATGATTTACCATAACAAAGATGCAGCTCAGCTTCGTGCGTCTTATGAGGATGAGCTACATAGTGTTGAGTTGGCATGTAATATATCAACGCATGTAAAAACGTACTTAAAAAATAACAAAAAATGTTCTGTTTCAACACTTTGTTCTGTTATGCCTTCGGTACTTTTTTCTCCCGACGATTTATTGTTTGTTAAGCAAGCAGCTCGCTTGCGCAGAAGTGAAATAGATGGGTTTGGCACTCTTGCACATAAAGGTTATAGAAAGCTTGTCGCAACATTTTCTCGTGCACTTGAGCAAAGAAATAACATACTTAAATTAAATTTTGTAGATTCAGATATGTTACATGCCTGGAGTGTATCGTTGGCGCATGGCTCTGCAAGTGTAGTTGCTGCTCGCCTTAAACTTATCAATCACCTTTATCATAAAGCTTGCGAGGTATATCATACAATTTCTCCTGCCGAGCACCTTGAAATTAAGTACAAAAGCTCAATACCTTTGATAAAAGATTTAGAACATAAGGTAGAAGAGACTTATCTGTATACACCACAAAGCTTATCTTCTCTTAGTAAAGAAGATCTTGTACAGTCATATTTAGATGCTTTTAGTCAAAAGGAGCAAGAAGAATTACGCAGGCAGGTAACGCTTATAGGTCCTCAAAGAGATGATATTGAATTTTATATCAATGGTGTACCCGCGCGCACGTATGCCTCGCAAGGTCAACAAAGAAGCGTTGTTTTGGCATGGAAATTAGCAGAGGTTTTATTTATTAAAGAGTTAACTGGACAAAATCCTATTCTGCTTTTAGACGACGTTATGAGTGAGCTTGACGCCACGCGCCGTTTAGCGATTATGGAATTTATCCAGCAAGGTATTCAGACTATAATTACAACCACAAATCTTTCGTATTTTACAAAAGATATACTTGACTGTGCGAAGGTGGTGAATATGAATGAAAAACAATCATAAACAACCTGCTGAAAGCAGTCTTTCTTCACTTTTACATTCATGTATTATCAATCCTGCTCTCGCAAAAATTAAAAAGCAAAAAGCTTCTGCTACCGCTTGGAATTCGGTTATAGGGGATATCGAAAGAAAACATACAACTGGTGTGTTTGTTATAGAACCTAAAATAAAAGGTCGCTATCCTATTCTTGGTGTGTTTGTTGATTCTTCCTCTGTTCTTGTAGATTTTAATGTTAATAAAGAAATGTATCTTCTAAGACTTACGCACTTAGGTTATAAATTTGATGACATTCTTTTTAAGCTTTCTAAATATACGCAAGCAAAACCTGTGTTTAAACCACAAACAATTAAATCATCGTGCGCAAGTCCTGCTTTACAACAAACTTTAGCACCTTTACCTGCACTTTCTCCTCAAGAGGTTGAGTTTGCTGAACAAGTTGTGCAAAACTTACCACCCACGCTTCGTTCATCTGCACTGAAGGCTGTTAAAACAACACTGCAACGGCACAAGTTATCAGCATACGCAAAAGATAATTTATCGCTAAATTAAGCCGTATAAACCGCTGAGAGATATACTTTTGCATGGTATGGTGTAAGATATTGTTTAGGCTCGTTGATTTTTCTGCATATTTAACAACATTTTCCATAATTTTATAACGCGTCTTAATAATTAGCGTAAAATAGAAACATCGTATAAAAGGAGGGTGTTTGTGACAAAAGAAGTCAGTTCATACGGTGGTAACGAAATTAAAGTTCTTGAAGGACTTGACCCAGTTCGTAAACGTCCTGGAATGTATATTGGTACAACATCGGCATCTGGTTTACACCACCTCGTTTGGGAAATTGTTGACAACTCAGTAGACGAGGCAATGGCTGGTTACTGTACCTCAATAAATGTGGTAGTACATCCTGATAACTCTATTTCTGTTGAAGATAACGGGCGTGGCATTCCTGTTGAAATGCACCCTCAAAAGAAAATTCCTACCCTAGAAGTTGTTTTAACAATTTTACACGCTGGTGGTAAATTTGACAACGCTGCCTATAAAGTATCAGGTGGTTTGCACGGTGTTGGTGTTTCGGTTGTTAACGCACTTTCAAAACGCTTAATCGCGCGTGTTTCGCGCGATGGTGGCATTTTTGAAATGGAATTTAAGCGCGGTAAAGTCACAAAAAAGATGACACGTGTTGGTGATTCTTCTCATACTGGCACAACCATTACGTTTTGGCCTGATGACACCATTTTTGAAACTACAACATATAATTTTGATACGCTTCACGATCGCTTACAAGAAACTGCTTTTCTTAATAAAAATTTGCACATCAGCCTTACCGACGAGCGTGAAGAAACGCCTCGTAAAGAGGAATTTTGCTACTCAGGCGGTATCGTAGACTTTGTTAAATATTTAAACGAAGAAAAAACTATTCTACCTGGTCTTAATGATCCTATTTATATCGAAGGTTCTTCTGCGCCAGATACACCTCTTAATCAACGCGGCGAGGTAGAAGTTTCCATTCAATGGAATACTACCTATTCCGAGCATGTAATGTCGTTTGCTAACGATATTTATACCGATGAAGGTGGTATGCACCTCGAAGGTTTTAGAACGGCGCTTACTAAAACAATTAATGATTATGCGCGTTCACACAAGCTCTTAAAAGAAAAAGAAGCAAACTTAACTGGTGACGATATTCGTGAAGGTTTATGTGCAATTATTTCGGTTAAGCTTCCTGACCCTCAATTTGAAGGTCAGACTAAAGCAAAACTTGGAAGTTCTTATATGAGGACACTTACCAACAAAATTGTTGGTGCAGGACTTACCGAATATCTTGAAGAACATCCTAATCAAGCAAAAGAAATATTTAAAAAAGCATTCCAAGCAGCTAAAGGTCGTTTGGCGGCACAACGCGCTCGTCAAGTTGCGCGTAGAAAAGGTTTGCTTGAAAGTGCTTCATTACCAGGTAAACTTGCTGACTGTTCTGTTCGCGATGCTCAAATGACCGAACTTTTCATCGTTGAGGGTGACTCGGCAGGTGGTTCTGCTAAAATGGCTCGTGACCGTTCTATACAAGCAGTTTTACCGCTGAGAGGAAAAATTCTTAACGTTGAGCGTGTCCAGCAAGATAGAGCTCTTTCCTCTGAATCTATCACATCTCTTATTACAGCTATTGGTACTGGTGTTGGTAAAGAATTTAATATTGAGAAAGCGCGCTATCACAAAATTGTTATTATGACCGATGCTGATGTAGATGGCGCACATATTAGAATTTTACTTCTTACTTTCTTCTATCGTTACATGAAACCTTTGGTTGACGCAGGATATATTTACGTTGCGCAGCCACCTTTATATCAAATTAAGGCAAAAGGAAAAAAATACGGTAAGTATTTATATACCGACGAAGAGTTAGCGCTTGAGGCTAAACAGTTTGAAGATTCTTCTAAATATAGTGTTCAGCGTTATAAAGGTTTAGGAGAGATGGATCCTGAACAACTTTGGAGTACCACTATGGAGCCTAAAAACCGCATTATGCTTCGGGTAACGGTAGACGATGCGCGTGAAGCAGAAAGAGCCGTTGCTAACCTTATGGGTACTCAAGTGGAAAAACGTAAAGATTTTATACAAACACACGCAAAAGACGTGCGTTTCCTTGACATTTAATGAAAGGCTAAACTGTGGCAGACGATAAACACATACCTCATAACCACGATGAGTCTTCGTTTAACGAACAGGATTCTTCTGATAATATAGACAACGCTTCGCAAGATGATTCGTTTGACGATGAGCTTGACAACTTGTCAAATGACACAGCATCTGACGATGAAGCGCTTGAAGATGATATAGAAGAAGCCACCTCAAATGAAGATGAACAAACGCTTAATCTTGCTGGTGCAACGCTTGATCACACCATTTCTGATGAGGCGGGCTCGCGCTTAGATTTATCTGATATTCATGGTGGAGCGCTTAAACCAACGGATTTGTCTTCTGAAATGAAAGCATCATTTCTTGAATATTCAATGTCTGTTATTGTGGCTCGCGCGTTGCCAGATGTACGAGATGGATTAAAGCCTGTTCATCGTCGTATCCTTTACGCTATGAATGAGGCTCACATTGTTCCTACACGTCCTCATAAAAAGAGTGCATGGACGGTAGGAGAGGTAATGGGTAAATATCACCCACATGGTGACTCCTCAATCTATGACGCTATGGTTCGTATGGCTCAAGAGTTTTCGATGCGCTTACCTTTGGTAGACGGTCACGGAAACTTTGGTTCTATTGACGGTGATCCTCCAGCTGCTATGCGTTATACCGAGTCACGCCTTACTCATGCTGCTATGCAGATGTTGCGTGATTTGGATAAAGAAACAGTAGATTTACAACCTAACTACGATGAATCTTTGCAAGAGCCTTCTGTTTTGCCAGCGCGTTTTCCAAACCTGCTTGTAAATGGTTCAAATGGTATTGCTGTTGGTATGGCCACAAACGTTCCACCTCATAATCTAGCAGAGGTTTCTCGTGCTGTATGTATGATGATAGATAACCCTGATGCTACGGTTGAAGAGCTTATGCAGGTACTTCCAGGCCCTGATTTCCCAACCGGCGGTATTATCATGGGCACCGATGGTATTCGTGACGCTTATACCACTGGTAGAGGTTCTATTACCATTCGTTCAAAAGTACACATTGAAAATGTTGGACGCGGTGGCCGCCAGCGCCTTGTTATAACCGAAATTCCATATCAGGTTAATAAAGGTCTTTTGCAGGAACGTATTGCTCAACAGGTTAACGAAAAACGCATTGAAGGTATATCTGATATGCGTGATGAGTCTAACCGTAAGGGTATGCGCATTGTTATTGATCTTAAATCGGGTGCAGTGCCGCAGGTTGTACTTAACAACTTATATAAAAGAACTCAATTACAGGTTTCTTTTGGTGTAATTGACCTTGCGCTTGTTGATGGTGTTCCTCGAACATTAACCTTGCGTGAGATGATTTATTACTACATAGAACACCAAAAAGATATCGTAACGCGTCGTACGCAATTTGATTTGGACAAAGCACTTAAGCGTGTTCATATTCTCGAAGGCTTGTTAATTGCAGTTGATAATATCGACGAAGTTGTTCATATTATCAGGTCTTCTCATGACGACCAAGAGGCAAAACAACGTATGAATGAGCGCTTTGGTATTGATGACATTCAAGGCGAAGCAATTCTTCAAATGCGTCTGCGCCGTTTAACTGGTCTTGCGCGAGAAGAGCTTGCAGCACAGATTGCTGAGCTTTATAAGTCAATTGAATACTATCGTGATTTACTTGCTCATCCGCAAAAACTTTTGGAAGTTATTAAAGAAGAGCTCACTGAAATTGCTGATCGTTTCTCGGATAAGCGCCGCACACAAATTTCTGCGCTTGGTGTTCAAAATCTTGACGTAGAAGACCTCATTGCCGAAGAAGACATGGTAATTACGGTAACGCACGCAAGCTATATTAAGCGTTTACCAGTAGCAACCTATAAGTCTCAAAAGCGCGGCGGTAAAGGTGTTCAAGGCTTATCGCTTAAAGACAATGACTTTGTTGAAAACATGTTTGTTGCCTCCACCCACGATTATGTTTTGTTCTTCACCAACAAAGGAAAGGTATATCGCCTTAAAGTTCACGAACTACCAGTTGGCTCGCGCCATGCCCGTGGCTCTGCTTTGATTAACGTTTTGCCTTTGAGTGAGGGAGAATATCCAACGGCGGTTATTACCACACGCGATTTCCCAGCCGAAGAGCATCTTATGTTTGCAACTAAATCGGGTATGGTTAAAAAGACAGCTATGAGCGATTACGATAAATCACGTCGTGACGGTATTATTGCTATTAACCTTAAAGATGGCGACGAATTAGTAAACGTTCGTCGTGTAAAAGAGTCAGAGTATGTAATTTTATGCTCAAGTGCAGGTAAAGCAATAATGTTTGAAGAAAGCGACGTTCGCCCAACTGGACGTGGAACATCTGGCGTGCGCGGTATAACGCTTAAAGATGGTGCTACGATGCTTGGTATGGAAATATCTAACGGTAAAGGCGACTTGCTTGTTGTGACCGAACACGGCTATGGAAAGCGTACTCCCGTTAGTGAATATCCGCTCCAAAAGCGTGGCGGTTTAGGCGTTAACACCATCGCTATGACTCAGAAAAAGGGTAAATTAAGCGCTTGTCGTGTGGTTGGCCCTCAGCACGAACTTATGATTGTCTCTGAAGAAGGTGTTATGATTCGTGTTCAAAGTCAAGATATTTCGCTTCTTGGCCGCGCAACGCAAGGCGTCAAGATTATGAACCTTGCTGAATCTGACAGCGTGTCTGCTCTTGCTCGTATGCATATTCACAAAAAGAAAGACACAAATGAGCAATCAGATAGCAATCAGCCGCAATTACCACTCGACTTTTTATCTCAGAAGCATCAAGAAGAAGAGATAAATATTGGTGATGATGAACAGATTGATGACGAGTTATTAGATGATGATGAGTAGGGCTAAGACCTCACTTTAAGATCTGTGGCGTATATGATTATATGGCTATATGTATCTCGATGGTGCATATAGCCATTTTATATAGAGATATATACGGTAAATGTGTATACCAAATGAGTTACGTATAGCTTATTAATCATCAAGAGAGGATATAAAGTTTTCTAACGCTTTGTCTTGCTGTTGGTTTAATTGGGCTTCTAAATTTGGGATCTGCGCTGATGAAATAACATGGTCATCAACAAACAGAGCAACGTTTAATAAAATACTTAAAACACATGCATCAGAGGGTCTCACTTCAATTGTAAAAGATTCTCCAGTATCTTGGCTTACGTTTCCTCGTGCATAAAACACAGTGCCTTTAACATCGTAAATTTCAAAGTAGACAATATGTGTATTGGTATGTTTAAGTATTTGTAGGATGATATCAAAAGGAGTGGGACGAGAAAAAACCTCGCACGCGCTGCAACCTTTTCGCATGCGGTCAATACATGTGCTTAACACGGATGCTTCGTGCGTTCCTACACGAATAGGAAGAATTGGTTTACTATCCACATCGGGTGCATTACTGTGTGTATTTTCTTTAAGAGCAGGTTTTTTAGTTGGATCCATGTACTTATTTTGCAATTTCTTAAACGCACTGTCGGTAGGTTGCAAAAATATCAGAGAAGGTACGCTAGAATTTCCTCGTACTAAGCTTTGAATCTCCATCGCAATCATTATGATCTCCAAAAAACCAAAAGTTTGTCTGATATCTATCTTAGTATCTCATATTTGTAATCGTGTACGTATAAGAAAACAAATAACAAACAGTAATATGCAGCTTGTACTGCACATTTACATGATTTTTAAAGCGTACAAGAATATTCGAACATCCGATAAAAACTCAAATTAACGGCATTATGTATAAAAATGGTTCGATATTGTATGGATACATAAACATATAAGTTCTGTGAAGTTCTTATAGTATAAAAAAAGATTAGAAAACTGCTTGACTCACGAGTCACAACAGGGTACTATTTTTTCTTGCATTGGACTCGTAGCTCAGTTGGTCAGAGCGTCCGGCTGATAACCGGGAGGTCACAA
>CAMXVQ010000002.1 GCA_947252455.1 uncultured Atopobium sp.
TCTATTACAATTTTGTATTTCCTGCAATTCTTGTAATTATTGGGATAACTACTCTTTGTAAGCGTGGCATTGTCCATCCCTTAGGCTGGTGGAGAAGCGCAGGTAAAGCGGGATATACGCCTTTGTTGATCTCGTTTTGTTTAACTGTTGTTCCTGTTGTAATACGTAAACTTTTGGGTTTGTAAATTGTTATTAAAGGTGGGGATTTATACACACTATGGCTGCACAAGAAAATTACTACGATATATTAGGTGTTGCACACGACGCGGATGCAAAAACAATTAAGCGCGCTTTCTTAAAAAAAGCTCGTCAGTTGCACCCTGATATTAACAAAGAAGCAGATGCAGAAGAGAAATTTAAAAAAGTAAACGAAGCATACTCGGTCCTTTCCGATGAACAAAAACGTGCTAATTATGACCGATATGGCAGCGCTGATGGCCCTGCTGGTTTTCACAGTGATTATGTTGATATGTCCGATTTCTTTCGAGGTTCAGCTTTTGACGTTGACGACATTTTCAGCTCGTTTTTCTCAGGTGGTGCACGTAGATCTTCTGGAGCGGCTACTCCAAACCGCGGTCGCGATATGAGCATGAATTTTACTATTACGCTTGAAGAAGCAGCGAGCGGTTGTAGTAAAAAAATCGCATACGAACGTCTAGCTCCTTGTGACGATTGTAACGGCAAAGGCGCAGCTGCCGATGCTCATGAAGTAACGTGCTCGCACTGTAAGGGAACAGGCGTGGTAACACAAGTTCAACAATCTATTTTTGGCCAAGTACAATCTCAAACTGTTTGTAGTGCTTGTGGTGGTATGGGTAAAGTATTTGATCACCCGTGCGATACATGCCAAGGCCAGGGAAGAACTCCGTCGCGCGAACGCGTTTCCGTTGAAATTCCGCGCGGTATTCACAGTGGTCAAACTATGAGAGTAGCTCACCGAGGTGAAGCAGGCTTGCGTGGTGCTGCTTCGGGTGATTTACTGCTTCGTATTGTTATAGCCGAACATAAAACATTTGAACGTCAAGGTGATGACCTTTTCTGTGAGCTTACCATTGACTCCTTGCAGGCAATTGTTGGCTGTACAAAGGAGGTTCAAGGCATTTTGCCAAACGAAACTGTTGAAGTACATATTCCTTCTTCTTGTGAATATGGCCAGCGTATTAGCGTGTCTGGAAAAGGTATGCCGCGCCGTCAAAGCTCTGCGCGTGGCTCTCTTGTTGCAGTTGTTCGTGTGGTAAGCCCTAAGGGACTTTCAAAGGCCGATAAGGCATGTATTAAAAAACTGGTAGACGGACGAAACTAATGCAGGTACCTAAAGTTGCTTTTATCAATTTAGGTTGTCGCGTCAATCGCGTTGAAACCGACGTTATTGCCTCTGAGCTCGAACGAGCAGGGTGTAAGGTTGTTAATCAAAATGAGGCCGACGCCATTGTTATCAATACCTGCGCCGTAACAGGAGAAGCCGAAGCTAAAACACGCAAAATTGTGCGTCGTGCCGCAAATCTTGCTAACGTGCCCTTTGTAGTTGCTACAGGCTGTGTTGCAAATTTACATGCTGATGAGTTGTCTTCCATTGCCGATAATGTGTTAGTTGAACGAAACAAAGCTCGAGTATGCCAGCGTGTGTTGGGAGAATTTGGCTGTATTGCAGGTTCGGTAGACGATGAAGGAGATCTTGTTCAAACGCCCACGCCAACAGGAAGAATGCGTCCCGGTATTAAAGTTCAAGATGGATGTAATAATCGCTGCTCTTTTTGTATCGTGTGGAAAGCACGAGGACCTGCGCGTTCGGTGAGCTGTGAGTCTGTTTTGGCATCAGTTCGATCATCCATTGCTCATGGCGCGCGCGAAGTGGTGCTTACTGGTATTAACTTGGGCGATTTTAGAGAAACTTATCATGGATCTCGTGTACGGCTTCCCGATTTGTTACAGCTTATTCTTAACGAAACACCAGTTGAACGGGTACGCCTTTCTTCAATAGAGCCGCCTGATGTAACTGATGAGCTTTTAGGTGTAATGGCTTCATCACAAGGAAGAATTGCTCCTTTTTTGCATATTTGTTTGCAATCGGGTTGCGAGGCTACGCTTAAACGCATGAGGAGAAACTATACCGCAAGCTCATATGCTGCAGCCGTAGAAAATGCACGAGCCTATATGCCTTCAATTGCGCTTGGTACCGATTTAATTGTAGGTTTTCCAGGTGAAACTGATGAGGAATTTCAAACGTCTTATGACTTTTGTGAGCGTATGGGCTTTGCCAAGATGCACGTGTTTAGGTACTCAAAACGTGAAGGTACTCCTGCAGCAAGCGCTCCCAATCAAGTTGATCCCCATGTCATGGCATCAAGAAGTAAGCGCATGCGCGAGCTGGCTTCTCGTATGCGCTATGGACAAGCAAAGAAGCTTATAGGCCAGACCGATCGTGTGCTTGTCCAAGGAGTAGGCTATGGTGTTACCTCGGGTTTGTTCGACGTTCATCTAGATAAACAAGCGTGCCTTGATACCCTGATTGACGTGCGTATTTTATCTGTTATGAAAGACGCAAGCTTACTTGTTGAGCGCCTCTAAGTATGCAACGTAGCTGCAAAAAGAGCGCCAAATTTTGGCAGGTTAGCTAACAACTGTTTTACGTATGCAAAGGATGGCTATGGAAGTTATAAAAAAAGAGCTTATCATTCCATGCGACATAAATCTTGCAGAACTATTTGGCACACGAGATTGTGTACTTCGTTTGCTTGAATCTCACTTAGGTGTTTCTTTGCGTGTATATCATAATCGCTTAACTGTTGAGGGTTGCGCTTCGTCAACTGATGCAGCATTACATGTACTTCATGAGTTGATAAGCTTATTGCAACAAGATTTGCATCCCTCATCTGATGAAATTAGCCTGCTTATTGACGATTATTTTCATGCAGATAAACAAGTTGAGTCTTTGGATGCGTCTGTTGTATATACAAGCGGCAAAGGTATCGCTGTTGTACCTAAGACCGTAGGTCAAAAAAAGTATTGTCAGGCAATTCAACATAACAGCATAACTTTTGTAACAGGGCCTGCAGGTTCGGGGAAAACGTATTTAGCACTTGCTTTTGCACTGCGCGCTTTAAAAAATCACGAAATATCACGCATTATTCTCACGCGTCCTGTTATTGAGGCAGGGGAATCACTTGGGTTTTTGCCGGGCACCTTGCAAGATAAGCTAGATCCCTACATTCGACCACTCTATGATGCACTTATAGATTTGGAAGGGACACAAACCGTTGGTACCTGGATCCAAAATCGTACGCTCGAAATTGCGCCTCTGGCGTATATGAGAGGAAGAAGCCTTAACCGTGCATTCGTTATTTTGGATGAAGCGCAAAATACCACACATGCGCAGATGAAGCTCTTTTTAACGCGGCTTGGTTTTGGTTCTCGTTTTGTTATAACTGGAGATATTACTCAAAAGGATCTTGCTGGAACAAGCGGACTTATCTCGGCTCAAAGGATTTTAGGTAACCTTGGCGATATTGCTTTTGTAACGCTTGACAGAAATGATATTGTACGACATAGCTTAGTTGCTTCTATTGTTGATGCCTACGATGCTTTTGAGAAACTTGGGTCTTAAGTCTCTGCTAAAACTCTCGTTGAGGGGGAGTTGTAAGGTATATATTGGTATAATAGCGTGTAAGTTAACAAACTAAAGGTGGATCATGGTAGAACATTCGTATAACTTTTATTGCGACGACGAAGTAAACAGCATATTAGAAGAAGACGAAATGATGCATATTTGCAGCTACGTTTTGCAAGATCAACAGGTAAAACGTTCCTGTAATGTTTCGATTTCTATTGTGACAGACGAACATATTCACACGCTTAATAAAACTTGGCGCAATCAAGACAGACCCACTGATGTTATTTCCTTAGAATGTGAACGACCCGATGATCCTGATTTAGCTAACGGAGAAGTTTGCGAATTGGGTGACATTGTTCTTGCTCCTAACTATATTGCGCATCAAGCAGATTCTTTTCATATGGCGCATGAAGACGAGTGTAGACTTCTTTTGATACACGGTATGCTTCATCTGCTAGGATATGATCACCTTACAGATGATGAAGCAGAGGCTATGGAAGCACTCGAAGATCGCCTGCTTTTAGAAGTTGGTACAACCCGTCATGTAGGGCATGTCACGCTTACCAGACACCATGGGGAAGAGTAGCTATGATCCCTGGCAAACATCCCAAGCATCCCAATTTTAGACGATCATTTTTATTTGCCATTCAGGGGTTTTGCTCAGCTATTCATCAAGAGCGCAATATTCGAGTTATGCTTGTAGCTGGTGTTATAGGATGTGTATTGGGGTTTCTCGTTTGCTTTGATGCACTTGCATGGTGTATTTATATTTTGTCTTGCGGCTGTGTAATTTCAGCCGAACTTTTTAATACCTCCATCGAGGCAGTTGTCGACTTGGTATCTCCTGAGTTTCACCCTCTTGCAGGGAAAGCAAAAGATATTGCTGCAGCTGCTGTTTGGGTATTATGCCTGATGGTTGGTGTTGTTGGTTTAGGCTTATACCTGCGAGCTTTAGGGTTGCTTTAGAGTTTTATTTAGTTGGCTTAGATCAGTACAAAGGAGCAACGTTTGTGTTTACCAGCGGTTTTGTAAGTTTGGTAGGAAGACCAAGTGTTGGCAAATCAACGCTTTTAAATGCATGCTACGGAGGAAAAATAGCAATTACCTCTCGTGTGGCCCAAACCACACGAAGGCGCATGCGTGCAGTTCTTACCGATGATAGCTCTCAGATTGTTATTGTTGATACTCCAGGCTTGCATAAGCCTAAAGATGCCTTGGGTAAAGAGCTCAATCAAACCGCGCTTGCCGAGCTTAAAGATGTAGACGTGGTTGCTCATTTAATCGACGCGTCTCAAGAAGTAGGACGCGGGGATGCATGGGTTGCTCATCATATTCAACAGAGCTCTGCTGCTTTCAAGTTACTAGTAATTACTAAAGCAGATAAAGTTGATGCCGCAACCGTTGCAAAACAACTTGAAGCGGCTTCAAAGCTTGCAAATTATGATGAAACGCTTGTGGTAAGTGCACGTAAGAACTTTAACATTGACACTTTTTTGCAGATTGTGCGCAAGCATCTTCCAGCAGGACCATATTGGTTTCCAGCCGATATGGATGTTGATATGTCCGATAAAGATTTGATTGCAGAGTTTATCCGCGAAAAAGTTCTTAATCTTACCCGCGATGAAATCCCTCATAGTGTAGCTGTTGATGTGTCGGAATTTGAATGGCATCATCATGATGTCTGTGCAATTCGCGCGCAAATCATCGTTGAACGCGAAGGTCAAAAGGCTATTATTATCGGAAAACGTGGAGCGCTTATCAAAAAGATCGGCGTTGAGGCTCGCAAAGACATAGAAAAATTATTGGGAGCACGTGTCTTTTTAGATTTAGTTGTATGTGTTGTTCCCTTATGGCGAAAAGATGCTTCAGAGATTAAAAAATTAGGCTATGTACACCAAGATTAGCTTAGATTTTGTATACTTTTGTCCTTTGCTGCACACGTTAAGTAAACCTGACATATCCTTATATAAAGCCTAAAAACCATGGATACGTTAGCGTGGCATGTTAAGCGCAGATTGGGTGCTCATGAATCGAAGAAAACTCATTAGAAAACACGCACTTATTATTGATCATCGTACCAAGCTCAAAGAAAAAGATAGAATACTCACGCTTGTATGCGCTGATGGAACTCAGCGTCAAGCGATTGCAAAAGGTGCGCTTAAACCGGGTGGAAGATTTGCAGGTGTTTGTGAATTTGCTCATGAAGCAGACTTTCTCTTAGCTGAGGGCACTTCACTAGATATTGTTCAAGAAGCTGTGAGTATTTGTCCGCATAAAACATTGCGTGAGCTCCCTGATGCTTTTGCCGCAGCCTGTGTGGTGTGTGAGCTTGCGCGTTATACCACGTTTCCTGATTTGCCCAATCCCTTTATGTTTAACATTTGCTCGCGCGCGCTCAGCTTATGCGAAACCATTAATTCATATACCGCGTTGTTGGCATTAGTTGTTGCCTACACGTTTAAAGTTTTAGCGCACGAAGGATATCGCCCGATCCTTTCTTCGTGCATTTACTGCGGAGAAGCTGATATTGCTTATTTTTCTGCTACTTCGGGCGGCAGCATATGTACAAGTTGTGCTCATGATATTGATGGTCTTTCAGAAATAACGTCGTCAGAAGTGCAGTTTTTAGAATTTATGTTGGTTAGTGTGTTTGACAAGATCATACATGCTGATTATGACCCAAAAACAATGTATAACCTAGGACTTCTGGCGCACCAATGGGCAGCTACTCATTTGGATGTGCGTCTTTGTGCATTTGAGTTCTTTCTCCAGATTTAAAACTCACCATTGCAGTGGAATAACCGGTAAAATGTGCTGTTGTTTATAATATGATGAGCACTACATTGGATGTATATGTTTGTAAGTGCTTTCTCATAAAGCCGTATAGAACATAATGGTATGTAGTTTTTGGTTAACTTTCTTTGCTTTACAAGAAAAAGATGGTATTCTGTTAAAGGTTCGTACCTTCAACTTGGATTGTTGTCTACACCTTGACGCTTTCCCAGTTTAAGGCAAATTTTTTACAGAAAGGTGGAAACTCCTATGGCAGTTTCAAAAGAGCGTAAAGCAGAGCTTATCAAGCAATTTGGTAAGGACGAGAAAGACTCAGGTTCTGCAAGTGTACAAGTTGCATTGCTTACCGAGCGTATTAAAGGCCTTACCGAGCATGTTAAGTTTCACAAGCACGACTACCACACTCGTCGTGGTTTGCTGATGCTTGTTGGTAAACGTCGTAACCTTTTGGGTTATATCAAACGACAAAATGTTGAAACATACCGTAGCCTTATTAAGAGCTTGGGTATTCGTGACAACATTCAATAGTTGTATAAAAAGCACCCACATTGGGTGCTTTTTTACACAGGGCAAGCCCTTCTACAATGGGGTAGAAGGAGATAATCGAGGATTTTATGTCAAAAGTTAGCTATGAATTCGATCTGTTTAACAAACACTACAAACTAGAATCAGGTGAGCTTGCAAAGCAAGCAACTGGTCAATGCCTAGTATCATGTGGTGATTCTACCGTTAATCTTACCGTTGTTGTTTCAAAAGAACGCAAAAATTATGACTTCTTCCCACTTACGGTTGATTTTATCGAAAAAATGTATGCCGTTGGTCGTATACCTGGCGGCTATCTTAAGCGTGAAGCTCGTCCAACCGAAAAAGCAACGCTTACTGCACGTATGATCGACCGTCCAATTCGTCCTTCTTTTCCTGATGGTTTTAGAAACGAAGTCCAAATTGTTGCTATGCCTTTAGTTGCAGATCAAATTCATCCAGTTGATACCATTTGCGTTATGGGTGCGTCGGCGGCTATGTATACAGGTGGTGTTCCTTTTGAAGGGCCGCTTGCATGCGTTCGCATTGGACGTGATAAAACTACGGGTGAGTATCTTGTTAACCCAACTTATGAAGAGCGCAAAAACTCTGATCTTGATCTTGAACTTGCAGGTTCTGAAACCTTTATTTCCATGCTTGAGGCTGGTGCCGAGGAAATTTCTGAAGATGATATGCTCGATGCTATGGCATTTGGCCAAAAGGCTATTGCAGCATTTTGCGCCGAGCAGAAAAACTTCTTTGCTAAATATGAAGCTGTTAATGGAGTATGCGAAAAGAAGAGCTACGAGCTTGATGAACCTATTGAAGAGGTTCACAATCGCGTGTTTGCTCACTTTGACGAGATGAGCGCTGCCTTAAAAGACGCTGATAAACTCAGCCGTATGGATAAAGTTGAAGCACTTAAAGCTTCAATCGTTGAAGAGTTTACAGAAGACGAGCAAGCAGAATGGGAACTTGCGATTCCTGCAGAGCTTAAAAGTCTTGAAAAACACGCTATGCGTAAAATGGTTGTAGAAACTGGCGAGCGCGTTGATGGTCGTAGCGCTACTGAAGTTCGTCCGCTTATGGTAAAAGGCGACTACTTACCGCTGGTTCATGGTTCGGGCTTATTCCAACGTGGACAGACACAAGTTCTTTCAATTGCTACACTTGGTATGCTCAGCGAGTGGCAACGCCTTGACACGATAGAGCCTACCGAAGGCAAACGTTATATTCACCACTATAATTTCCCACCATATTGTACAGGCGAGACTGGTCGCTTAGGCTCACCAAAACGCCGTGAGATTGGTCACGGAAATCTTGCTGAACGTGCCCTTCTGCCCGTTATTCCTTCTGAGGAAGAATTCCCTTATGCAATACGTGTTGTCTCGGAGGTTATGGAGTCTAACGGTTCATCCTCTATGGCGTCTACCTGCGGCTCTACTCTTGCTCTTATGGATGCAGGCGTTCCTATTAAGCGCCCTGTATCTGGAGTTGCTATGGGTCTTATTCAAGAAGAGGGCAAGACAGTTGTTCTTACCGATATTCAAGGTTTGGAAGACTTCCTTGGCGATATGGACTTTAAAGTTACTGGTACCACAAAAGGTATTACTGCCATGCAAATGGACAATAAAGCCACTGGATTAACGCCAGAAATTTTGCGTCAAGCCCTCAAACAGGCTCACGAAGGTCGTATGCATATTCTTGATGCCATGTTAGCTGCTGTTCCACAAACGCGTACTTCTACAAAAGAAACAGCGCCTCAAATTATCAGCATGAAAATTCCTGTTGATAATATTCGAGACGTTATTGGTTCGGGCGGAAAAGTCATTCGCGCAATCCAAGACGAAACGGGTGCAACAGTAGAAATCCAAGAAGACGGTAGTGTATTTATTTCGGGTGTAGGCGACGCTGGCAAACTGGCACAAGATCGTATTTTGGCGATTATTAAAGTTCCAGAAGTCGGGGAAGAATATACTGGTCGAGTTGTAGGTATTCAGCCCTTTGGTGCATTTGTAGAGCTTCTTCCTGGAAAAGATGGTTTATTACACATCTCTCGTGTTGCACAAGGTCGAGTTAACAAAATTGAGGACGTTCTATCCGTTGGCGATGAAGTACGCGTTCGCGTCTTAGACGTTGATGATAAGGGTAAAATTTCTCTTGACCGCCTTGATAAACCCGAAGTTGCTCAAAAGGACGAACAAAATGCTCATGCATCTGAGGCACGCACAGCTCGTCCATATACCCCACGTGCTCAGCACAAACATTTTTCACTGAAAGAAGATGCTTCTGCTCCTTCTTCACACAGACAACTGCGTCGTCATCACGAAGTTCATGACGAAGACTAACCAACGAGGTTTGCTTGTTTTTCGTTTGAGCTTTGTAGTGGTTTTAATTGGTTTAACTTGTAAAGAGTCGCATTTTTGCGACTCTTTTTTTACGATATTTTCATTGATAAAGCTAATTTCAGGTACAATAAATGTATGACTTTTTACTTATTTGTTAGTCATCTTAATTTACAACTTAACATATGCAACGGCATATGATTACATTTTGGATCAATTTCTAGAGAAGGGTTTTTCTATATATGCCAAAAAAAACTAAAGCTTTAAAGATTATTCCATTGGGCGGTTTAGATGGAATTGGTAAAAACATGACTGCATTTGAATGCGGCGACGATTTAATCGTTATCGACTGTGGTCTTATGTTTCCCGATGACAATCAACCGGGCATTGATCTTGTTCTTCCAGATTACACCTATATTCTTGAGAATGCCGATAAGCTTCGTGGAATTCTTATTACCCACGGACATGAAGACCACATAGGAGCTATCCCATATTTGCTCGCTGATCTTCATCGTAAAGTTCCCATTTATTCAAGCAAACTAAGCTTAGGCTTCATTAACGCCAAACTTGCCGAGCACAAGGTTGTAAGTCCAAAGCTTTGTGAAGTAAAAAATGGTGATCGCATTCAGCTTGGCTCGTTTGAAGTTAATTTCTTCTCAATTACACACTCTATTCCTGGTGCTTTGGGAATGTATGTAAAGACTTCTGCAGGGAGCTTTTTACACACGGGAGATTTCAAATTTGATCAAACACCTATTGATGGTGTAACAACTAATTTCAATGCGATTTGTCGCTTTGCAGAAGAGGGTATAGACGTATTACTTGCCGATTCAACTAACGCAACTCGTCCTGGTTTTACGCCGTCTGAGTCAAGTGTTGGACCATCATTGCGCCATATTATCAAAAATGCTAAAGGGCGTGTTTTTGTTGCGTCATTTTCAAGTCACATCCATCGTATTCAACAGGTATGTGACGCCGCAGTTTCTGTGGGAAGAAAAGTGGTAGTCACAGGTCGCTCTATGATTACTAACACGCGTATTGCGCGCGACTTAGGTTACTTAAAAATTTCTCCCAATAATATTATCGACGCATTTGACCTTGATACACTTCCAGACGACAAAATTGTTGTTATGTGTACAGGTAGTCAAGGTGAGCCCATGAGTGCACTTGCGCGCATGGCAACCGGAGATCATAAGTCCTTAACAATTACCGCCTCTGATACCGTTATCATTTCGGCCACACCTGTTCCTGGCAATGAAAAAAGTGTTCAAGGCGTTATAAACCTTCTTTCAAAAACTGGTTGCGATGTCTATGACCGCAGTAAAACCCTGGTACATGTATCGGGTCACGCAAGTCAAGAAGAACTTAAACTCTTGCTTGCTATGACGCATCCGCGCTATTTTGTTCCCGTGCATGGTGAGGCCGTTCACCAGCGCGAACATGCTAAACTTGCACAAAGGATGGGCATTAAACCTGACCATATATTTATCGCTGATAATGGCGACGAACTCATTCTTAAAAACCATAAGTTAAGTTGGGGAGATCCTGTCAATTCGGGCGTTATTTATGTTGATGGTTTATCGGTAACCGATGCTAATCCTGTTGTTTTCCGTGACCGTCAAAAACTCTCGCGCGATGGCATATTCTTCTGTGTTGCAACTGTTACCAATCAGCATAAATTGGCCGATGTTGAACTTTCATGCCGTGGTGTTTCATTTAATTTGGACGATATTTCACAAGAGGCGCTTAACTCCATTAAAAACTATGTTGAAGTAAAAGCCCAACATGAAAATGTAACCATAGAGTCATATCAACAAGGGATACGTCGAGCACTTTCTCAGCTCCTGTGGTCTCAAACTCGTACCCGTCCCATGATCATTCCTGTGGTTATGGAGGTTTAAATGGCACAGGCACAAGGAAGAAAACTTAAACGAACTAAACATACACAACAAACAAATCAACTTTCTGCGCCAGTTCGCGATATTATAGGCATCCTTATTGCTACTGTTGCTACGGTGATCCTCTTTTCTTTGTTTATAGGAACACAGGCTCTGGTTACAAAAAGTTTTAAAGATGCACTTGAATTTTGTTTTGGTGTTTGTGCTCAACTTTTGGCGTACGCTTTGTATGTGCTTAGCTTTACATTTTTTACCAATAATCAGCGCGTTCGCTTTTCAAGAGTGTGCGTTGGGTTGGCCCTGATATTTTTGAGTTTACTTGCATCAGTTACGCTTATCTGTATTGAGCCTTACGCAACGCGCGACTTTATTCTAAACTCAGAAGTTTTTGTACATCAAGGTGGTATCTGCGGCGCAGGTATTGGCTGGATACTGTATGAATACCTAGGCAAAGTTGTTGGTCTTGCTCTTATGTGCAGCACAATTCTTATCGGGGCTGTTATCTGCGGATTACCTCTTTCAGCACTACTGAATACGCTGGTGGCTTCATTACATGATTTCTGCGAACACGTGTTTCAAATCATACAACGTCACCCCTCTGTTTTTGAGGACAATCATTTTGGTATGTCTGCAGATTCGCCGCGCATGGCTTCTTCAAGAGCACAACGTTCTCAAGATATTGATGAGATGAAAACAACGTTTCTGGGTGCGCGTAAGACAACCGTTCTTGAGCGCTCGCCTCGTATAGTGTCCGCTGTTACAACTTCTGATACCAAAAGTCCAGCAGAAGAGCCACAAGCTCGAAAAACAGAATTGCTCACACGCAATGTTATTACGCCAGCAGCATCTCATACATCACATGATGAAAACGATACTGCAGGTACATCCAAATCATCATTTTTTTCAAAACTTATGCCTTTTCAGGCTCAAGGTGATAACATGCTTCAACAAAAGTCGGCAGAACGTGTACAAAATGATAAGGAAACAGCTGATACGCCCACAGATGATATTCCAGAATTTTTGCGTGTCTCTCATTTGTCGACTTCGACGCAGCATATCCATACACAGCCTAGAAATAAAGTTGCCAAAAATTCCCATGATGCTGCCTGTGAGACTTCTTCTGCTCCAAAAACCTTACGTGGTATGAGTACGCCAGCTTCACGCTCAACCAAGGCAGCAGCTACTTCACAAACCCACGATGCAACACCTGCATCTGTTGTGCACAGCAAACAACCTGCAGTTACGCGTCCTGGTGATAGTGATTCAGACTATAAATTGCCGAGTCTTTCAATGCTTAACTCTAATCCCAAAAGTGCACAAAGCGCTTCGAGTACTCAAGATTTGGAAAATACTATGGAGCGCTTGCAGGGAACGCTGCTTGAATTTGGTTTACATAGCACTGTTGTTGATTATGTATCTGGGCCCCTTGTTACAACGTTTCGAGTTGAAATGGGCGAGGGAGAACGCGTTAATAAAATTCGCAATCTTGAAGACGATATTGCGCTCACCCTTGCCGCCGAAAAAGTTCGTATATTTGCACCTATTCCGGGTACTTCCTATGTTGGTATCGAAATTCCTAATGCAGTACGTCAAAATGTTTGCTTAGGAGACGTGCTTCCCTTTGCAACAGGTGGCCCTTTACAAGTTGCAGTTGGTCGTGATTCAAGCGGAAAACCTGTTATTACCGACATCTCTAAAATGCCACATATGCTGGTAGCAGGAACAACAGGCTCTGGTAAGTCGGTTATGATCAATTCGATGATTATGTCGCTTTTAATGCGAACAACACCTAAACAGGTGCGCCTTATTATGGTTGACCCTAAACGCGTTGAATTTAGTGCATATAACGGTTTGCCGCATCTTTATGTGCCTGTTGTTACGGAGCCACGACAAGCAGCCTCTGCCTTGCAATGGGCAGTTTCAGAGATGGAGCGTCGCCTTAAGCTTTTTGAACGTGCAGGTGCGCGTAATATTTTGAGCTACAACAAAATGGTTAAGCAGGACAAATTTGACGATGAAGAAAAAACCGTTGATCCACTTCCATATCTCGTCGTAATTATTGATGAGTTATCAGACCTTATGATGGTTGCAGGAAAAGACGTAGAGGCTTCAATTGTTCGTATTGCGCAACTTGCTCGTGCTGCAGGTATACACCTTGTTGTGGCAACACAGCGTCCAAGTGCAAATGTTGTAACTGGTTTAATTAAGTCAAATATTGATTCTCGTGTTGCTCTAAAGGTTTCTTCGGGTATAGATTCACGCGTTATTTTGGACGAAACTGGTGCTGAACGTCTTTTAGGCAATGGAGATATGTTGTTCAAGGATCGAGGACTTGAGCCCAAACGCGTGTTAGGATGTTATACTTCTGATGCTGAGATTAATTCGGTCGTTGATTTTATCCGCGCACAGGCAGAGCCTGATTATCACGAAGAGATTCTTTCACAGGTTATTCCAAGCCAACTCAATGCTTCGAGCTCAGGGCAAGATCGTAGCGATGATGATCCGCTCATTTGGGAAGCTGCACAAATCGTGGTTGATTCTCAACAAGGAGCAACATCAAATCTTCAACGAAGATTAAGTGTTGGATATGCGCGTGCTGGTAGGATTATGGATATGCTAGAGGCAAAAGGAATAGTTGGTCCGCCCAACGGTTCCAAACCTCGCGATGTACTTATGAATAAGGATCAACTTGAAGAATTTAAAACACAAGAAGCTGCTTATAAGGAGGTTTAAGAATGTCACGACCACGTTTTAGTGAAATGCTTTTTGATAGAAGGCGTCAACTTGGTTTATCGATAGCTCAAGCATCTCGCGTTTTGCGTCTTAAACCTCAAGTTTTACAAGCATTTGAAGATGGTGATTTTCCTTCTATACCCAAAAGCGGATACGCACAAGGAATGTTGTCTTCATATGCTCGTTATTTAGGGCTTAATACGCGAGTAATTGTGAGTCAGTTTAGCTGTGACTTACAAGCTTTTGAAGCAACTCATGGCACGCGAGCAACTGGAAGCGATATTGATACCACAGCGCGCATGTCATCAAGAAAGTTAAACGGTACTATTTCTACGAGAACCCCACAAGATTTTCAAGGCAGAAGCGGTCTTTTGCCAACATCAGGTGGATATGCAGGAGATATGCATGATTTTGCAACCACAAGTGAAGTTCATTCCCGCGAGACTGGGTCAACAATATCTAGTCTGCCAGAGCGTCATTACGGTCGCTATAGCACTTCTACACTTATGCAGTCAGCGCCGCGCTCTCGTGGAAGTTATCTCGATCGTCCCTTTACCAATCGTCAATCAAGCTACATGACCCAAACAGAAAACAACCTGCGACGTAACCGTAACGCTCAACTTGAGCCTGAGGGTTATGACAGCGATTCTGTACAAGCACGATCTGCGCTTGATTATAACTATGTTGATGACCTGCGTTATGATGCGGCTCATCCATATGAGGCAGCCTCATCGCAGATGGGGCGAAGACGCTCGCGTAATATTGCGCCTGCAACACGTCCTCATGTTCAAAGACAAACCCGGCGAGGTTCTTCGTCTCGTAATTCCCGTCAAGCAACAACTGAACCTCTATGGAAAAATATTATATTGTGGTTTTTCGACGATCCACGACGACTAGGAATACTGGGCGCAATCATCTGTGTATTTCTTTTATCCTGCGTTATTATTTTCTCTATAAATTCCTGTGTTAAAAATTCGCTTTCATCAGGAAAAACTGTTACGGTTACCGCGGCTGATACGTCTTCGTCTTCTAAAAAACAAGACGCAGATGCCCAAGCTGACGATGTTGCTTCTCAGGCTGCTAAAGATAAAGCTGCAAAAGAAGAGGAAGAATCTCATAACAAAACTGAGGTTGAGGTCAGTGTAAATGACGGCGAAGTGAGCTGGGTTGAAATTGTTAATGATGGAAAAAGCCAAATTGCACAACAGGTAACAGGTCCTTGGGATCAAAGCTATGTTGTTACCGATACCATTACTATTCAGGTAAGCAATCCTGGAGCAGTTCGTGTTACAAAAAATGGAACGCCTGTCAAATTTGATACAAAAACTGCTGGTATTGGCTCGGTTACCATTAAGGGTACAAAACCCGATAATGAATCAGATGGAGATGATAATAATTCATCAGATGCGGCTGATTCCAACAACGCTTCCCAGAAAAAAGATGCTTCTAAAAAGAAGAATCAAAACTCTTCTCAAAACCAGCAAAAACAGAAAAAACAGAAAAAGCAACAAAATGAATCTTCCAATAAAAAGACTCATAATTAGTTGTTTGAATACTCTATGACCACAAGCGTAAAGCTCATTGTACATGCAATTTTTACAGGAAAGGAAAGGTTATGGCCAAAGAAGCGAGTTTTGATATTGTTTCGGAAGTAAATATGCAAGAAGTAGACAATGCTTTTCAGCAATGTGCACGTGAACTTACACAACGCTATGATCTCAAGCAAACAGGAGCCAGCATTGAATTTTCTAAACAAGATGCTCTCTTTACCATTGAGGCTCCATCAGAATTTGTTGCTTCGCAGGTCATTGATGTTTTGCGTACTAAACTTGCTAAACGCTCCATCGATTTATCAGCACTTAAAGTAAATAAACCACAAAGTGCTTCTGGAGCTTCAGTTCGTCAAACGGCAAGTCTTATACAAGGCATTTCTAAGGAAGTCTCAAAAAAGATTGCTCAAGATATTCGTAATTTAAAGCTTAAATGTAAAGCTGTAGTTGAGGGTGAGAAATTACGTGTGAGTTCTGCTTCTCGTGATGTTTTGCAGTCAGTTATTGCTGCTTTAAAAGAGCAAGATTACGGTCAGCCTCTGCAATTTACTAATTATCGATAAGCTTACTTTCTGTGCAGGTACTTACCCAGCGTAATCCATATTTTACGCATGTACATCGTTGTATGGCTATTCGTTATGGCAGGTTTAGCTCATTAGTTATACTTTCGGACAAAGGATTTCTTTTTAAACTATGAATACATCTATGGACACAATGTCATCAAAAGTTTCTTCTGCTGTTGTACCTTCCAAAGATACCGCAGCTGTGGCATCAGACGCTGCAAAACAACCTAAAGCAAGTTGTTTATTTGTAACACTTGGTTGTGCTAAAAATCAGGTTGACACTGACCGCATGCGTGCTCTTTTACTTAAAAGCGGTTTTGAAGAAAGCCGTGACGCTTCATCTGCCGATGTGGTTATCATTAACACCTGCTCATTTTTGGAATCCGCTACATCTGAGTCCATTGAAGTTACCCTCGATTTAGCACAAAAGAGAACATCTGGCATCAAAAAACTGCCGATTATTATGTGCGGTTGCGTTCCTTCTCGTTACGGAGCTGCGCTTGATAAGGAATTGCCCGAAGTATCTGCATTCGTGAAAGCCACTGATGAAGATTCCATCGTAGGCATTGTGTCTGATGTGTTGGGTATCGAGCATCCAACATTTTCTTTCTCGCAAGAACTCTCTGCACGTGCACTCAGGACCATAGAGGGTACCAGCGCGTTTGTTAAGATTTCTGAAGGTTGTGATAGATACTGCGCATTTTGTGCGATACCTTTTATTCGAGGCCATTATGCTTCACGTTGTCCAGAAGAAATCTTCTCTGAAATTACCATGCTTATGGAAGGCGGCGTTAAAGAGATTATCCTTATCGGCCAAGACACTGGTATTTGGGGAGAGGATCTGTCGTCACACGGTGCGGCTTCTGCGTTACATAAGGATTCTAGTCTTCATGATCCTTCGTCTGCAAGCAGTTTTGACAAAAACTCCACTCAACATGAGAGCATGAATCTTGCGTGGTTGCTCCGCGAAGTAGCGCGCATTGTTCGTCCATATAAAGCATGGATTCGCGTGCTCTATTTGCAGCCCGAAGGTATGACCGAAGACCTCATTGCCACAATTCGCGATACGCCTGAAGTTTTGCCGTACATTGATATTCCTATTCAGCACTGTAATGAACGTCTCTTAAAAAAAATGGGTCGAAGCGGTTCGGCTTCGCAGCTTCATAAGCTCTTTGCACATTTGCGGCATGAAATCCCACAAATGGTACTACGTACCACTGGTATGGTAGGATTTCCTACAGAGACCGATGAAGAAGCAGCAGAGTTGGTTGATTTCTTTAAACAAGAAGAATTTGATTATATGTCGGTATTTTCTTATTCTCAAGAGCTTGGTACCACCGCTGCTAAAATGCGTGGTCAGATCAGCGCCGAAACAAAGCTCGAGCGCACACAAACACTCCGTGATACTGCGGAAGAGCTTGGATTTGCAGCAACTGCTAAACACGTCGGCGAAGTTGTGGATGTTATTATTGACAGCATTGACATGGATTCGCCCGATAAAGAACGCATTGGTCACGCTTGGTTCCAGGCTCCAGACTGCGATGGCTGCGTTCATATTTTAGATACAGATGCCAATCCAGGGGATGTTGTACGTGTTAAACTTAAAGAAGCCTATTGTTATGAATTAGTGGGAGAGTTGGTGTAACACCAATGAAAAACACTCAAAACACTACTGCACCTGAATATAGAATATGCACATCAGCTAATATTGTTACCATTGCACGCGTTGTCCTTGTTCCCATCTGGGCTCTTTTAGCGTCTTATGTGTGGAACAATAATGTTTTGTGCTTGATACCTTGTGATGCTATGGCGCAAACAGCCCAGCAGTCTGGTGCGTGTTCGTGTTTTGACCTTGGCTCACTTATAGTGTTTCTTGTGTTTGTCATTTTGTCATTAAGCGATAAACTCGATGGCTACCTTGCACGAAGTCGTAATGAGATTACGGTTTTCGGTAAATTTTTAGATCCTATTGCAGATAAAATTTTAGTTGTGACTGCACTCATCTTTTTACTGGAAAAATCTGTTTATCCTGCATGGATGCTCATGGTAATTGTAAGCCGCGAATTTTTGATTTCTGCGCTTCGTATGCTTGTTGCTTCCCGTGGTGTTGTGGTCGCGGCGTCTGGTCTTGGGAAAGCAAAAACAGCCCTCACTTTAGTGGCAATATGCGCACTTTTACTGCGACCTTGCTTGCCTTGGGCCAATATCCAAATAGTCATTCAGTCTATTGGTCTTTTTGAATTGCTTCTTGCTGTTACCCTTACGGTTTGGTCGGGAATTGATTATGTAGTAAAGTCCTGGAGTGTGATAACAGATGACAAAAGCTCTTAAACAGTGCGGCTATGATCAAAATTCACAACTTGGTGCTCTTGTACCTTATGTGGCTTTAGAGACACCCGCACTACCTGATAAATATAGACAGGTTGATGAATCATCGTATCAAGCTATGGTTGAGCCCTTTGTGGGAATTTCACAAGATCTAACTGATGTGGCTTCTCAAGTCCTTGTAAAACTTAACCAAGCAGGATTAACCATGAGTACCGCAGAATCATGCACGGGTGGCATGATTTCAACAGTTCTTACAGCTGTTCCTGGTTCATCTTCGTGTTTCTTGGGTTCATGTGTCAGCTATGCCATCCCAATCAAAAAACGGATTTTGAGAGTGTCGTCAACGCTGCTTGATACTAAGTCTTTGGGTGCTGTTTCTTCATTTTGCGCACTTCAAATGGCTTTAGGCGTTCGTAAAAAGTTTTTAAGCGATGTAAGTGTGTCAGTTACGGGTATTGCAGGACCTGGTGGAGAAGAGCCTCACAAGCCCGTTGGTACCGTTTGGATTTGTGCAAGCTCTGCTTGGCATACTACCTTGCGCTGCATTCATGCCAAAGGCACCAGATTTGCAGTACGTGCATATACCACAAAGGTTGCTCTCTCTATGATGTCTGATGTGCTTGATGAATATCTTGGTGCACAAGGTGCTCATGCTTGATCGAAATTACAATAAGCGAATGATTATGGTTTAAGCTGCACATCTATTGTGCTTGTACTCTGTATTGGCTGATCTTTTCTGTTTGTGTTCCAGGTATTGTTCATTTGTCGGTCGAATGGTGGTTGTTCTCTAATCGTGCAAGTTAGCGCCAAGTTATGTGCACGTTTTGTTGAGTATTATAAAACTGTAATTGACATAGAACGCATGTTCGTTATATACTGTCGGATAAATCGATATAAGGAGAAGCCATGAGCAAAACCAAGCAAGTTTCACGTGAGATACATGAAAAAACCTATGGCGAAGAACGCGATAAACAGCTGGAAACCACTACAGCTGAAATCGAAAAGCGTTTTGGTAAAGGCTCTATTATGAAGTATGGTGATTCGGGTCCAGATCTCGAAGTTGAAGCTATACCAACAGGCGCGCTTTCTTTGGATGTTGCTTTGGGCATCGGCGGAGTTCCTCGTGGCCGTATTATAGAAATTTACGGTCCTGAGTCATCGGGTAAAACCACACTATCACTTGAAATTCTTGCTGAGGCTCAAGCTTTAGGTGGAGTTGTTGCATTTATCGACGCAGAGCATGCGCTGGACCCTAATTATGCTGCACGTATAGGTGTTGATATTGATGAAGTATTAATATCGCAACCCGATACCGGCGAGCAAGCATTGGAGATTTGTGACATGTTGGTACGCTCAGGTGCTATTGATGTTGTTGTCGTCGACTCCGTTGCTGCGTTAGTTCCGCGCGCCGAAATTGAAGGTGAGATAGGGGAGACAACCGTAGGTCTTCAAGCTCGCTTAATGAGTCAGGCATTGCGCAAATTGGCTGGTTCTTTATCTAAATCAAAAACTACCTGTATTTTCATCAATCAGTTACGTGAAAAGATTGGTGTTATGTTTGGTAATCCTGAAACCACTCCTGGTGGACGTGCACTTAAGTTTTTCTCCTCTGTACGCTTGGACATTCGTCGTGTTGAAACGCTTAAAAAGAATAACGATATGATCGGCAACCGCGTGCGCGTAAAGGTTGTAAAAAATAAAGTTGCTCCTCCATTTAAACAAGCAGAATTTGACATTATGTACGGAACAGGCATTTCTAAAGAGGGAACCGTTTTGGACATGGCTGCAGAACTTGGTATTGTTCAAAAAAGTGGTGCATGGTTTAACTATGGAGAACAGCGTTTGGGTCAAGGTCGCGAAGCTGTTAAGGAATTTCTCGTACAAAATCCCGATCTGCTAGAAGAACTTACCAATAAAGTTAAAGTTGCATGCGGATTAGAGTTTGCTGATGATGACGTTGCACCTGCTCCTGTGGAAGATGCGCCTGCAAAGAAGTAAATTATTGCTTGAAGTTTTCGGAACGTGCAAGGTATCATTGAAGTGAAAAGAGCTTAACGTGTGTACAGATAACGCTGCATGGAAATGGAATGTCGAATTTCCTCAACTAACCTATGATACCTTGAATACTCGATCAGTGAAAAAGCGTGCAAACGTTATTGTTTCTCAATCAAATGGTGCTGAGGTTAAGTTTTCAGTACCGGTAGCAGTGGGACGTAAACTCTGCACGCTTACTCGTAACGAGCCATGTTCAATCTCTTCAAAGGAAGAGCTTAGAACAAAGATTGATGTGCTTTCTCGTAACATGCTTCATCAGCTCCTAGAAACGGCTCTCAACAAGCGTGATTATTCATATTATGAACTTAAAGAAAAATTTATTCGTTTGGGGTATTCAAACAGCTTAGTACAAGAGATTCTCAGTCATGCTCAAGAGGTTGGTTTAATAGATGACCTTCGCTTTTCACGTATTTTTGTTCAACAAAAGCATGCTAGTGGTTGGGGACCAAAGAAAATTTCGTTGGAACTCAGGCGGCGTGGAATAGATTCTTCGATCATTAATCAAGCATGTGCAGGTTATGGACTAGAAGAAGACGAATTTCAAACTGCATTGCGCATCTGTCAGCATAAAGTTTTTCATGCTCGTGATCCATATGCTCAGATAGTCCGTTTTGTTTGTTCAAAAGGATTTTCTCCTTCGGTTGCTTACAAAGTTGCCAAGCGTTTATTATCTAGTGACAAAGATGAATAAGAATACGTGTGCATGTGTTTTACCATGTAGTATCGAAGCATTGGTATAGTAACGTTGGTTTGTACTACATGAGTGTAATTAGAGGTAATCTGCAATGTTTCAAGGGGCCTCATTGAACTGCATATTCAATTTGACCCCTGTCCATTTTCTTTTTTACGCTTTGTATCTTAGTTCAATACTTGTGTTACCAGCTACACATTGCATTTTGTCTCAAAGGTTAAGCTTGAAGAAGCCAAGCGACATGCATCCTTCATGGCATGTACAAATCTTCCAACATGTTGTGGTGCATCTTGATGATATTGTCCAACCATTTTTACGATGGCAGATCCTACAATTACACCATCGGCTAATCGAGCCATGCGTTCTGCCGCCTTAGGGGTAGAAATGCCAAATCCAATAGCACAGGGAATGTTTGTATTTTTTCTAATAAGCGCAATCATGTCGGCTAAGTTGTTTGAAAATTCACTCCGTTCGCCTGTTACGCCCAAGCTTGAAACCACGTAGATAAAGCCTTGTGCACCTTGAGCAATGCGTTCAATTCTGTCTTTTGAAGTCGGAGCAACCAAAGAGATGAGCGCAATCCCGTATTTTTTGCAATCAGGCAAAAATTCATTGCGTTCCTCAAAAGGCACATCGGGCAGAATGATTCCCGCAATTCCTGTTTCTTTGCAGCGCTGCATAAATCGCGTGGAGCCGTAGGAAAAAACAACATTAGCATAGGTCATAAATACAAGTGGTACATGGACAAGTGGTGCCTGCGTAGGCGCGTTTTTATCTGGGCATGTAGTAAGAGATTGTACAAAGTCAAATATATCGTCGGTGGTAATACCTGTTTTCAGTGCGCGTATATTCGCTTCTTGAATAGTGGGACCTTCTGCACAGGGATCAGAAAAAGGAATACCTAATTCAATAAGATCGGCTCCTTGCGCCTGCATTTCAAGGATAAGAGCCCGTGTTGTATCAAGATCGGGATCTCCGCAGGTAATAAAGGGAATAAACGCTTTTTCTTTTCTCTTTGTATCAGATGTATTTGAATAGGTTACACAATCGTTTAATTGTCCGCTCGCATCGGTACCTGTCGTTTCAATTTCACCTTCAGTATGAGATTGATTTTTTGCACTCTGTGTGTCCGTAAAACCAAACGCTTCGGCAATTCTAGACATATTATTCATCGATCTGCTCTCCTCTAAAACGCGCAACTGCTGCACAGTCTTTATCTCCTCGGCCAGATATAGTTACCACTAAAATTTTATCTTTGCTCATTTTACCTGCTATTTTTTTCGCATATGCTACTGCATGCGCCGACTCAAGAGCAGGAATAATTCCTTCCATCTTTGACAAATATTCAAAGCTGTCAACTGCTTCGTCATCGGTAATAGACACATATTCACTTCTACCAATATCGTGCAGATAGGCATGCTCGGGCCCAATTCCGGGATAGTCCAGACCTGCTGAAATTGAATATACAGGCGCAATTTGACCGTAGTCATTCTGACAAAAATAGGATTTCATGCCGTGGAAAATTCCTAAACGCCCCGTTGCAATTGTGGCAGCCGTATCCTTAGTTTTAACTCCTCTTCCTGCGGCCTCGCATCCGATAAGACGTACACTTTTATCGCCTATAAAGTGATAGAACGAACCCATTGCATTAGAACCTCCCCCTACGCACGCAATCACAGCATCGGGTAGGCGCCCCTCACGTTCAAGCATTTGCGCTTTGATTTCAGAGGAAATGACTGCTTGAAAATCACGAACCATAGTAGGGAAGGGATGCGGCCCCATAACTGACCCCAAACAGTAATGTGTGTCGCTAATCCGTCTTGTCCATTCGCGCAAAGCTTCATTCACGGCGTCCTTAAGCGTTGCGGTACCCGTATCAACAGGATGCACCTTTGCACCTAACAGACGCATTTTATACACATTGAGAGCTTGGCGCTCGGTGTCAGCGCGACCCATAAAAATTTCGCACTCCATGCCAAAAAGCGCAGCGGCAGTAGCTGTCGCTACACCATGTTGTCCAGCTCCTGTTTCGGCAATGAGTCTTGTTTTACCCATTTTCTGAGCAAGAAGGGCTTGACCAAGCACGTTATTAATTTTGTGTGCCCCTGTATGATTGAGATCTTCTCGCTTGAGATAGATCTTAGCCCCACCCAAATCTTGAGTCATCTTCTTTGCGTAGTAAAGAAGGGAGGGACGATTAGCATACTCATTGAGAAGCTTTGAGAGTTCACGGGTAAAGACGGGATTATCCTTATAGTGATTGTAGGCACTTTCAAGCTCAATCACCGCGTTCATAAGTGTCTCGGGGATATATTGCCCTCCATGTACACCAAATCGACCTGCTTGATTATCCATGTTGCACCTCTTTCTTAGACGCTTTGTTTGCATTAACCACCGCGGTACAAAACGTGTTCATTTTTAATTCACTTTTATGACCTTGTTCTTCCACGCCCGAACTTACATCTACTGCATAAGGGTGAAGTAACGTAATGGCTTCTGTTACATTTTGGGAATTAAGCCCACCAGCTAGGAAGTAAGGACGTGTCATCGCCTGCGCAAATGTCCAGTTAAAACACTTTCCATCTCCTGCTCCTGCATCAAGGAGTACATAATCTGCTTCGCTTTGTTGTGCTTTTGCTACATCGTCAGCACTTGTTATACGAAAAGCTTGGATACAGGGCTTGTCAGTGAGCTTGCGCAAACGTGCAATATAATTTTCGTCTTCAACACCGTGTAGTTGGCATATATCGCAAACACCACTGTTTAAGCAATGAGCTACCACATCCACAGCTTCATTAACAAAAACTCCTACCGTAGCAGGTGCTATTTTATGTTTATTGGCGCATACACACAGAAGTTGTTTGCGCAAAGTTTTTGCTTGTTCAAAAGTTATTGCTCGTCTGGACGCACGTGCAAAAACAAATCCCACGTACGAGCAGGGAAGAGTGGCTATCACTTGGATGTCTTGAACTGTTCTGAGGCCACAAATTTTAATTCTAGTCATAACTTATAGTTCCTGTCCCTCAATCGTTTAAGCATTATTGTGACCTTGCATATTTTGGGGTAATAAGGATTTGAGCTCACAAAGCTTTTGCTTCTTATCTTTTGCGCGCATCAAAGCCTCGCCAATAAGCACTGCATCAGCCTGCGCGTCAAATGCTTGCCGCACATCTTGAGCTTGCGTAATTCCACTTTCACTTACAAGAAGAACACCATCTGGTACAGCTTGGGCAAGTTGAGACATACATTGAGTATTAACGCTAAAATCATGCAGATTCCGGTTATTGATGCCTATAATTTTTGCACCAGCTAAACAAGCCTGGTCTATTTCGTCACGTGTATGCGCTTCTACAAGCGCACTTAAGCCTAGAGAGTGACAAAGCGCTAGATAATTGGCAAGCGGGTTATCATCCAAAAGGGCACAGATCAAAAGCACTGCACTGGCACCTAAAACTTTTGCCTCGTAGATCATATAATCATCGATGATAAAATCTTTTCTCAGAACCGGTAACGTCTGTGCGCGTACCA
Organism: uncultured Atopobium sp.; assembly: GCA_947252455.1. Taxonomy (GTDB): domain Bacteria; phylum Actinomycetota; class Coriobacteriia; order Coriobacteriales; family Atopobiaceae; genus Fannyhessea. The sequence goes on from CAMXVQ010000002.1 coordinate 24,617, forward strand.
CATCTGCCAGATAATCTTCAGACCCTAAAAAACGCGTATGCTCAGTAAGCACCGATATAGCATCTGCTCCTGCGACTTCATAATCATGCGCAATGCCTGTATGGTTAAAATCAGGCGCAATAAGTCCGCGAGAAGGGCTTGCGCGTTTAACTTCACAAATAAACGAAAGCCCAGGGTGCGCACACGCTGCATAAAAAGGAAATGAAAATTTTTGTTCTTTTTGATTGAGCAGTTCAACATCAGCTTTCTCAACCGCTCTTTGAGCTACCTCTTTATAACTTTTTCCAGGGCATGATTTTCTAAGTTTTACCTGCTCTTGCGAAGACTTCGCTAATTCTTCCAATATAGACATAGTTACCTCGAACTTTCATCAGATTTGAGGCTTTCCTCTAAAGCATAGCTCTGGCTCAGACGTACAAATTTATCCAAAAGCGCACGCGCAGCTCCGCTGTCGATAAACATTTCAGCTTGCCGTACGCCCTCTTCAATACTTGCAGTTTTACCTGCAACATAGAGCGCTGCTCCTGCATTAAGAACCGCAGCGTTTCTATAATATCCGTGTTTACCTGCCAAGATGTCACGTGTTATTTGTGCGTTTTCCTCTGGATTACCTCCTTCAAGATCTTCTTTTTTACAGAAGTCAAAACCAAACTCTAAAGGTGAGATCTCATAGCTTGTACATTCACCATGCTTAAGCTCACAAACACGTGTAGGAGCTGAAAGTGAAATTTCGTCTAGGCAATCGGTTCCGTAAACAACAAGGGCATGTGTAAGCCCCAAATTTTTAAGAACCGCAGCGAGTGGCTCTAATAAACGCTCATCATAAACGCCTAAAAGCTGCATACGAGGATGCGCAGGATTTGTCAGGGGCCCTAAGATATTAAAAACTGTTCGTACACCAAGTTCTTTACGAATAGGAGCTACGTACTTCATCGAGGGATGATAACTTTGAGCAAATAGAAAGCACATGCCCACCTCATCGAGTAGCTTTTTGCAAGTAGCAGGCGTTTGCTTTATATTAACTCCCAAAGCTTCAAGCACATCGGCTGCTCCACAAAGCGAACTCGCAGCTCGATTGCCATGTTTAGCAACTTTAACGCCAGCTGACGCTGCAATAAGCGCGCCCGTTGTTGAGATATTAAAACTTTTTGACTTATCTCCGCCCGTCCCAACGATTTCAAGAACTGCCTGATCATAGGGAACTGCCGTAGCACATTCACGCATTGCCTCCGCACATCCACAAATTTCGTCAATCGTTTCAGCATGGGTACTTTTGGTAGATAACGCAGCAAGAAAAGCGGCATTTTGTGTCTGCGTAGTTTTCCCCTGCATAATTTCTTTCATAACCTTGTAAGCTTCATCATAGCTTAAGTCATGTTTGTCTACGATTTTCTTAATTGCTTCACTAATCATGATTTGCTCCTTTGTGTGCGATGTTAATAAAATTGTTCAATATCGTGTATCCATCTGGTGTCATGATTGACTCTGGATGAAATTGCACGCCATACATTGGTAAATTCTTGTGCATGACAGCCATAATCTCGCCATCTTCTGCACGCGCGCAGATTTTGAGAGTGGAAGGGAAACATTTATCTTCCACGGCAAGGGAATGATAACGTGCTACATCGATCTTTTTGGGAAGATCTTTAAAGAGTGGACAACTTAGATCAAGTTCAATATGAGATGGTTTACCATGCATAAGCTTTTTTGCATGAACAATCTTTGCGCCAAATGCTTCGCAGATTGCTTGATGACCTAAGCACACGCCCAGTATAGGGGTCTTATCGTTGAGGTTTTGAATAAGCTCTTCGCACATACCTGCATCTTTTGGAGCTCCCGGTCCTGGCGAGATAATAATTGAGGAAAAATGCTCGCGCAGAATATCCTCAACCTTGACTTCGTCATTTCTTATCACGCGTATCTGTGGGTCAATGGAACCAATGAGCTGGTAAAGATTGAACGAAAAACTGTCATAGTTATCGATAAGTAAATTCATATTCGCTCCTTTCGTGATGTCCAAAGAATTAATTTTGCAATTGTAAAGGTGTGTTCAGGTGAGATCACGCATGTTCTCGTCATCTATGTGAAGTGCTGCAAGCGAGCTTCTGGCTTTGTTCATGCACTCCTCATACTCTTTCTCTGCCTGCGAATCAGCTACAATTCCTGCACCTGTTTGCACATGTACTTCACCGTTTTTTGTATATAGCAAGCGAATCCCTATACAGGTGTCCATGTTCCCCGAAAAATCAAGGTAGCCAAGGGCGCCTCCATATATTCCGCGCCGTGTCTTTTCAAGTTGAGCAATAAGCCTACACGCCGAAATTTTAGGAGCTCCGCTTAACGTTCCTGCAGGCATCGTGGCAACAATTGCATCAAGTGCATCTTTATCTGGAGAAATGCAACCACGCACAGCTGATCCTAGATGCATTACATGAGAAAATCGCTCAATGCTATGCAAACGTTCTACGCATACACTTCCAAACGTGCTCACTTTTCCAAGATCATTGCGACCAAGATCAACCAGCATATTATGTTCGGCAAGTTCTTTTTCGTCGTGTAAAAGTTGCTTTTCTTGCTGTTTGTCTTCAAATGCATTCTGCCCGCGCCGTCTTGTACCTGCAAGGGGATAGGTGTGAAGCACTCCATCTTGGAGCTGCACAAGTGTTTCTGGTGAAGACCCTGCAATTTCTAGATCGTCGCCCGAAAAGTAGAACATGTAAGGAGATGGATTGATAGTCTTAAGCTCTTCATAGGTATCGAGCAAACTGCCATGATATACTGCTGAAATTTTATTAGAGAGAACAATTTGAAATATATCTCCGTCCATGATATGCTCCTGCGCGCGTACAACCATTTCACAAAATGACTTCTTGCTGTGTTGTATGTGAAGCTCACCTGTTAGGCTTCCTGCCTCAATATGAGCAGGTTTACCTCTTGTAATGAGTTGCTCCAATTGTTCAATTTTAAAAAGCGCTTTGTTATAACTTGTTTTCAGATTTTTGAGTTCCACCTGCGCTGTAAGAAGAATTTTGTTTTGTAGATGGTCAAATGTAATAAGTTGATCAAAAAGCATGAGATCAACGTCTCTAAATTGCTTATCTATATACTTATCCGCACAAATAGATTTTTCTTGATAGCCAAGATACTCAAATGAAAAATACCCAACTAAACCCCCACAAAAAGGAGGAAATTCAGGTACCTTATATGAGCTATGCTCATGCAAAATTTGACGAATGTAGAAATTGGGATCATCGGTCAAAAAATCCACATCGCCTATGTGCATGTGGCCTTGTTGACAATAAATCTCAAGCGTAGGGTCAAAACCCAAGAAAGAATAACGCCCACGGTCACCATGCTGAGCCGATTCAAGTAAATAACAATGTGTTGATATCCCTTTAAGCACACGTAACACCTGAGTAGGCGTGTAATTGTGCATAGGGAGCGCATAAACAAGGGGTACTTGTTTGTAGCGAGCCTCATCTTTGAGGCGCATGAGCTGCGCAAAACTTAAGTTTGCAGCAAGAGGCTGTGCTTCCATAAAATTCCTCCTCCACAGTCTATACTCTATGGGGGAGTAAAACAGGTTGAGCACAACCCGAAGCACGCGCATTTACGTTGCGCTGACAACAAACGCTCATCCACAGATTGAAGTGGCAAGCAAATTTGTTAAAAAAAACGCCCCCAACAGAAACTACGTTCTATCAAGGACGAACTTCTTAGCTTTTATGCACATATGCAAAAAGATAAGAATCCGCGGTGCCACCTTGAATTCGCGCATGCGCTTAAGCTCTGCGCGCACTTAAAGAATACCATCATATTCCCGACAACTAACGCGTGTCTGACGTCACAGAATACTCTAGAGCCAAGGTGTAAAACCAAGGATTCTATTTGACTGCGCCCTCAGCGGTCCATTTGACAATTTGTTTCCAGCCTGATTCTCAGCATCGCAGACTCTCTGTATGGGCTTAAATTGCCGTTATCTCCGCATCAACGGTTTAGGTGCTATTCGATTGAATCATATTAAAGACCCTGTTAGTGTTTTCGTCAACTAGTTTTCCAAATGGTAACAATTGCGCTTTTGTATACTTACATATACACGTTAAGTAATGGTTTGGTAGTACCGTTTACAGCGTCAGCAGAACTAAGCTAAACCTCTACCGAGCAAAAACCTACATGTGAATGGATTTTTTTCGCGTTTTTCCTACAACACCACTCTTATATTGACATCACCTTCATATAACCGTACTATTAGATAGTCTTTTGAGATATTTCTCGCAGGTCACTATGACTGCGCTAACTTTGTTCGATTTGTTTTGATTATTAAATGCTGCCTTTTAACTGCAGTTTAATTATGTTTCGAATACTTGCTCTAGGCGAGATATGCCTCAAATGGCGGGCTCCGTTACGGATTCCTGAACTCATATTTATTTTCATTTGAGGAGTTTATATGGATCATATGGTTTTATTAGTTGTAGTTGGTGTCGTCTGTTTTGTCGTTGCGGCTTTGTGTGTTTATGCCTACCTTACTCAGGTGGGAACTTCCAAGCTTGAACAGGTAAAACGCGACATTTCAGCAGCAGAGCAAAATGCTAATCGTATTATTCGCGACGCCGAACGCGAAGCAAAAACTACCAAGAAAACTGCGCTTGTAGAAGCAAAAGAAGAAATTTATCAGCTCAAACAAAAAGCAGAATCTGAAGAGAAGCAACGCAAGCGTGATTTGCAATCTATGGAAAATCGCATCATGCAACGCGAAGAAACACTTGATAGAAGAAGTGAAACCTTAGATAAAAAAGAGCATCAGCTCTCTAGTTTGCAAGGTCAGCTTGATCGCAAGAAACACGATGTAGATGAGTTGTTTGTAAAACAAACTACAGAACTAGAGAGAATTTCAACACTTACGCGTGATGAAGCTCACAATGAGTTGTTACAAAAAGTTCGTGAAAGCACGCTTAAAGAAGAAGCTCAGATTATTCGTGACTCCGAAGCACGTATTAAGTTTCAAACAGATAAAATGGCGCGTGAGATCATCTCTGTTGCAATTCAGCGTTGTGCCGCTGATCAAGCTGGTGAAATTACGGTAACAACCGTTCACATACCATCAGATGATCTAAAAGGTCGTATTATTGGACGCGAAGGACGCAATATTAGAACATTTGAACAGATTTCAGGCGTTTCTCTTGTTATCGATGACACACCTGAAACTGTTGTCCTTTCTAGTTTTAGTCCCGTCCGCCGTGAAATTGCACGCGTTACTTTAGAGAATTTAATTGCCGATGGCCGCATTCATCCTGCGCGTATTGAAGAAATGTTTAAAAAAGCTCAAAGTCAGGTTCGCGAGCAGGTTCAAGAAGCTGGTGAGCAAGCTGCGTTTGATGTGGGTATTCATGATATGCATCCCGAGCTTATGCGCGTGTTAGGTGCACTTAAGTATCGTACGTCGTTTGGTCAAAATGTTTTGCAGCACTGTGTTCAGGTTGGAATTTTGTGCGGCATTATGGCTTCAGAACTTGGTTTTGAAACAGGTCCTGCAAAGCGTGCTGGATTATTGCATGACATTGGTAAGGCCATAGATCATGAGGTTGAAGGACCGCACGCCGTTATTGGTGCTGAGCTTTGCAGACGCTATGGCGAAAAGCCTGAAGTTGTGCATGCTGTTGAAGCTCACCATGCAGATATCGAACCTACAACGGTGCTCGATGTTTTAGTTCAAGCTGCAGATGCTATTTCTGCTGCACGTCCAGGCGCTCGTCGTGAGTCGGCTGAAAATTATATTAAACGTCTTGAAAAACTTGAAGAGATTTCTAATGCCCATGAAGGCGTTGCTCGTACCTATGCTATGCAAGCAGGTAGAGAACTCCATGTTATGGTTGAACCTGAAAAAATCTCTGACGCTGCGGCTACTGTTCTTGCTCATGATATTGCAAAACAGATTGAAGAAGAGATGGAATATCCCGGACAGGTTCGCGTGGTTGTTATTCGTGAATCACGTGCATATGATATTGCAAAATAAAACTTGGCGCGGCGCATCTGCCGCGCCACTCGTTTATCCTTCTTTTTTACATCCTAACCTGCTCATACGTCAAAAACGTTGTGAAAACTGAGTGTTATTATGAGTGAATCACATAAAGATATGAAAGATTTTCTCGATAGCGTAGCCCCACAAAGCAATCTTCGTGTTGAAGAAAAGCTTGGGTGTGGTTTTGTTCGGCTACGTATTAGAGAAGCAGAGCGCAGGCAAGCCCAACAGGATATTCGTTGTGTAGAAGATATTGTTATTGAGCTTCTTCGTAACAGTCGTGATGCTGGTGCTCATCATATTTTTGTTGCCACCACCAAACAGGATGCTATACGTACCATAACTGTCTTAGATGATGGGGCGGGCATTCCGCAATCCATGCATGACAAGATTTTTGAAGCCCGCGTTACCTCCAAGCTCGATAGCGTTCACAGTGATCACTGGGGGATTCATGGTAGAGGAATGGCGCTTTACGCCATCAAAGAGCAAGCACAACAAGCTTATGTTGCATCTTCTCTGCCAGGTCTTGGCACGGCACTTGTCGTACGGGTTAACACCGATAAAGTTACCGAAAAGCGCGATCAATCAAGTCGGCCGCTCTATCATGCACTTAAACAAGATTCGGGCGATACCCAATCTAAAACTCAAATCAAACAAGCAACCACATCTGATTTTGAACTGGTAGGGCCGCATAATATTATTCGCACCTGCTGTGATTTTGCCCTTCGTGAGTCAAAAAATTGTGAAGTATATTTAGGGACACCTACCGAAATCATTGCTACGTTCTATGCATTAGTCTCAAAACGCACGGATGTACAAGACTTTTTGTTTGCTGATAGTTTAGATTCTCTTCCCATTATTGATCGTTTTTTTGCCGCAAGCGATTCACATGAGCTTATGGATGTGGCCCATCATTGTGCACTTGAAGTATCAGAACGAAATATACATCGCATTTTATCTGGACATATTAAGCCATTAAAATCACTTTGTTCGTATTTTCGTAAAACTTATCAAAGTACTCCTGCGCCCGTTAACATCTATGACACCAAACGTACTGTACACTTAACGCCAGAGGATAAAGCCTTGTTTGCGCGCAATTTGTCTTCAACGTTTGATAAGCTAGCGCAAAAATACTACATTGGCTTGGTGCATGAGCCGTCAATCGTTATGCGGAATAATAAGATTATTGTTACGTTTGACTACGACGAATCAGATTTCGTATAATTTTGAAATATATCGTGCATTACCTGCTTAAATTCGCTAAACTACTATACGTGTGTTTATAGTTTATTTGATGTATAAATGGAGTCTCAACTATGGAATTTCTTAAGATCTCAACCAAATCGTCTCCTGCTTCTATTGCAGGCGCCATAGCAGGCATGGTAAAAGATGGTGTTCCTGTAAATCTGCAGGCAGTTGGTGCGGGAGCAGTTAATCAAGCAATTAAAGCAGTAGCAATTGCACGAGGTTTTTTAATTCCTGTTGGTCTAGATATTTCATGTTCTCCTACCTTTGCAGATATTAACATAGAAGGTCACGATCGCACCGCTATAAAAATTGCCGTTTTGGTGCACCATATATCACAAAATACTACACTTTAACAATCAAGTATTGACGCGCCTTATAGCCGAGCAATATATTTTGAGCAAAATTATAGTTGCTCGATGATGTTCACTATCACATTATGTTACAAACACATGTAACGAGTCTTCAAAGCTTCAATGGAAAGGATTTTTGTGGCTAGAGCAAGCAAATTAGTTGGGAAAACGTATCTTATCAAAACCTTTGGTTGTCAGATGAACCTTCATGACTCTGAGCGTGTTGCCGGTCTTTTAGACGATTGTGGAGCAAATGAAGTCGCCACGTTTGAAGAAGCTGATATCGTTATTTTTATGACCTGCTCTGTTAGAGAAAAAGCCGATACACATTTGTATGGCGCAGTTTCTAATTTGGTAACGCTTCCACCTTCACCTTGCGGCAAACGCGTAATTGCTGTTGGAGGTTGTATTGCTCAGCGTGACGGTGCTAAGCTACGTGAACATGTCCCAAATGTTGATGTAGTCTTTGGAACCTCTGCGCTTGCAAGCGTGCCCGAGCTTTTATGCGAAGCCTTTGAAAGCAACGATGACGAAGTATTTGTAGACACCATTGAGCAAAATCGCGGATTTTCAACTGATCTACCTTCAAAACGCGACCAAAGCTTTCATGCGTGGGTGCCTATTATGACCGGCTGCAATAATTTCTGTACATTTTGTATTGTGCCATATGTACGTGGCCGTGAACGTAGCCGTGTTCTTGAACGCGTTGTTGATGAAGTTCGTCGTCTTAAAGATGATGGAGTTCGTGAAGTAACGCTTCTTGGACAAAATGTTAATTCCTATGGTAGAGATCTTTACAAAAAACCTTGTTTTGCAGAGCTTTTAAGAAAAGTGGGGGAGGTAGGCATCGAGCGTATTCGCTTTACGTCTTCTAATCCTAAGGATCTTTCTGACGAAACGATCGCAGCTATGGCCGAAACACCTGCTGTTATGCCACAGCTTCACCTAGCAGTTCAGAGTGGATCAACTCGTATACTTAAAGCTATGCACCGAAGCTATACCCGTGAGAAGTATTTAGAGGTTATTGACCATCTCAAGAGCGCAATGCCCGATATTGCACTTTCAACTGATATTATCGTTGGCTTTCCAGGAGAGACCGAAGAAGACTTCGAAGAAACCTTATCACTTGTGCGTGAAGTTGAATACAGTTCTGCGTTTACATTTATCTATTCAAAACGTCCTGGCACACCTGCCGCAAACATAGAAGATACAACGCCACATGAGGTTATTCAGCAACGTTTTAATCGCTTAACAGATCTTATTGAAGAGCTTGCTTATAAAGCAAATCAAAAGGAACTGCATACCTTTGTTACCTCGCTTGTTGAAGGTACATCAAAAAAGGATTCCCACGTTTTGGTTGGTCATAGTCCAAAAAATCAAACAGTTCTTTTCTCGCTTCCCGAAGACGCCTCACCTCAAGACTATATTGGCAAAATGTGCGATGTCTATGTTGAAGAGGCAAAAACGTGGTATTTGCGCGGTAAACTCACAGGTCAGCCTAGGTGATGATCCATGGCGGCTCCCATTATTGCCATTGTTGGCCCAACTGCCTCAGGTAAATCATCACTGGCCGATGCGCTTGCGCTCCATTATAATACCCATGTTATATCTGTTGATGCACTACAAATATATAAGGGTATGAATATCGGCGTTGCCAAACTGCCGCCAGAAGAGCGCAAAGCTAAGCTTGATATGGTTGACTGTGCCGAGCTTGAAGAAACATATTCAGTCCAACGTTTCCAACTTGAGGCGCGCACGTGTGTGGAGTCGCTTCGTGCAAATCATAAACAGGTAATTTTATGTGGAGGAACAGGGCTTTATCTCAATGCAGTTATAGATGATATGCACTTTCCTCAAGGCTCTTTTGAAAATCCTCAAAGACACTACTATGAATCTCTCGTTGAGGTTGAGGGTTCTGATTTTGTTTTTAAGCTTTTATGCAAACGCGACCCAGCATCTGCTGCACTCATTCATCCTCATAATGTTCGTCGTGTTATTCGCGCGCTTGAAATGCTCGATGATGGTATTTCCTACGCTGAACATGTAAAGGGATTACAGCGTTTGAAACCATTCTATACGGCACGTATATATGGACTTTCCTGGCCTCGTGAAGAGCTGTACAGCCGTATTGAAAAGCGTGTTGACGCTATGATTGAACAAGGCCTTGTTGATGAAGTGGTTCGTCTCAAAGCACGTGGGCTCCAGCAGAGCAAAACTGCATCGCAAGCAATAGGCTATCAAGAGATTTTGTCCTATTTAGACGGAACTTATTCACTTGAAATGGCTGTTGACCTGATAAAACGCCGTACGCGTCATTATGCAAAGCGCCAAATCTCGTGGTTTTCCCGTGATCCGCGAGTTGAGTGGCTCGATTGTACAACGCAATCTTTAGATGATATGTGTCACAAAATTATTAACGATATAAGCTAAGAAGATTATATGGCTCGATTTTCATTTTATAACCCACATGAAAACAGTTCGCGCGCTCTTGTTGTTGCAGTTGAAACACCATCGGCTGCCTGTGATTTTACGACGCAAGAAAGTTTATCAGAACTTTCACATTTGGCAGAAACACTTAACATTACAACTGTTGGTAAGCTTGTCCAAAAACTTGATGTGCCTGTACACTCAACCTATATTGGTTCAGGTAAATTGCTCGAGCTTAAACATATGGCACAATCATTAATGTGCGATTTTATAATTTTTGATGATGAACTAAGCCCGTCTCAACAAAGTAATATTTGCCATGCTGTTGGAAAATCGTTTCAAGTTATTGATCGCTGTTCGCTTATCTTAGATATTTTTGCAGCTCATGCCACTACTAAGGAAGGCAAACTTCAAGTTAAGCTTGCGCATATGCAATATATGCTTCCTCGCCTTAAAGGAATGTGGAGCCATCTATTAGGCGAACAAACCCGTGGTGGTATAGGATCACGGTTTGGTCAAGGGGAAAGCCAGCTCGAAATCGATAGACGCCTTTCACGCGAAAAAATAGCCCACGTTAAACAGCGGCTCACGGCTTTAGAGACCCAACGCAACGTTCAACGCAGCATTCGATCATCTTCACCTTTGTATAAAATTGCACTCGTAGGGTACACGAATGCAGGTAAATCTACCTTGCTCAACCGTATAAGTCATTCTTCAACCTACGTAAAAGATGAATTATTTGCAACTTTAGACTCAACAACACGTTCGATTACCCTTCCTGACACTCGTCGTGCAGTACTGAGCGATACGGTAGGCTTTATACAAAAATTACCCACTGAACTTATAGATGCATTCAAATCTACCTTGCTTGATGTTGTTTCAGCCGATCTCCTACTGTGCGTTGTAGATGTTTCATCTGCTCATGCAGAAAAAGAAATGAATGTGGTTCTCTCTATTCTCAACGACATTGGTGCAGGCTCAATCCCATATCTTATAGTGGCTAATAAAATCGATCGTATTGCATCAAACTCTTATGCTCAAGCAAGCGAGCATGAAGTGTCTCCATGTGTAGAGAATCTCACTCCTTCAGATTCATCTAGTGCCCACACGCAGCCCAACGAGCTCGCATTATTCAATTCAATAGACCCCACTAATATCGCTTATATTTCTGCCGAAACAGGACAGGGGATAGAAACACTATTACAAATGATTTCTCATAAACTTATGAGCCAAGAGACGTATATGGTTTTACATGTTGCGTACAAGGATTCTTCGTTTATTCCGTTAATTCATACGTATGGCAGAGTAGTACATGAAACGTATGACGAACAAGGTACTCAGCTTTGCGTATATGTTCCTCATAAGCTTGTGGAGCGGCTTAAACCTTTTGAATTGTAAGTTTTTATGCGCTCCGACTCATACATAAAAATATAAGGACACATAAAAGCGGTTGATGAAGCACATATATTTGTAACGAGTGCCTTCCCATGAGTGCAAGAACATTTTTAACAAATGCTAAACCGTAAAAAAGCAACGCACGAGGGGAGCAATGAGTAAGCGTAACTGACTCTTTGCACCTCCGCGCCGTTTGTAAGGTCATCATATACGGTTTGCTTAACCATCCTGCTAAAGCACCACCACTATATAAGAACAGATACGGAAAAATGGGGTAGTAATCACCTGATTGAAAGTAGCTCGGAGCAAACCCAAATGCTGCTGTAAGGTATGAGGAATATAGACGTGCAGGTAAACGCCACGTATACTGAAAGAAGCTTATATATCCATGCGGTATATGATACGTGATTCCAAAGAGGCCAAGCATAACACAAAGCAAAATAAACGTACCTACTTTGCCCGTAAACGAAGGCACAACTGTGCTCAGTTTTACGAATGCAGCTGTTTTAACAACACGTAAAAGCATGTATGAAACAAGCGTAACAACAGTTGTTGACATACCTAAACAAAAAATTATGCCAAAATTGATAGGAATATCCACAGCCACTAAAGTTGTAACTACATAAATCAAGAAAGCACATACAAGATAGACAACACAGCGTTTAATCTTATGCATTGAGTATGAGCACATCATACCTGCAAGAAAAATAAACACCCATGCGATACTGTTACGCCATAGATCAATATAGGGAGAAACAAACCAGGTAAGCGATACACCATACAGCGATACCAGGTCATAACACGCATGAAAGGCAATCATAGATACAAGTGAAAAGCCTCGTATTACATCAAAAGCTTCTGTGCGTTGAGACCCATACACGCGCACGCCCTTTATGAAACAACCGCTCTGAACAAACCTGTTACCTTACCAATAATTGTTGGATGTTTAGCAATAATAGGCTTCATTGTATCGTTTTCTGGTTGTAGGCGAATATAGCTGCTTTCTTTAAAGAAACGCTTTACCGTGCATTCATTATCAATCATCGCAATGACAATTTCGCCGTTACGTGCATCATGCTGTTCTTTTACAACAACATAATCGCCGTCAAAAATACCAGCGTTAATCATAGACTCGCCTTGAACTTTAAGGATAAACGAACTTGAATCTGAGCTTATAGAAGTAGGAACCGCAAGATGATCTTCGATATTTTGTTCTGCAAGAATAGGTACACCGGCAGCTACACGACCAACAACAGGAAGAATAGTTACATTAAGCTCAACATTGTCCTTTTCAACACGATGTTGTTCACCTTCGTCTTGTACAAGCTTGGGAAGCACAAGTGCACGTGGTTTTTTAGGATCTCTACGAATGTAACCAAGATCCTGCAGGGCGTGCAAATGCATGTGCACGGTAGAGGGAGAGGCTAATCCAACCGCTTCTCCGATTTCTCGCACTGAAGGTGGATAACCATGCTCTGAAACATAGGAACACAGATAGGAATAAATTTGCTCTTGTCGTTTTCCAAGTTTTCTCATAGAACACGCTCCTCTTTTTGTAGTTAATTTAGTATAGCATGAACATTTTTAAATTACAAACATATGTTCTTAATTTTTATAAAATTATTTTTACCATACTGATCACAAACTTTTCCTCGTCTATATCCTATAAATCATTTTACGTAATGACTTTACTACCTGCGATTTTAATTAATGTCCGTGGCCTCGTGTATATATAAGTTAAGAAAAAAAGAAAGGACAAAAGATGAGCATGCACACAACCGATTTAACAGAGAAAAACTTTCACGACCTCAAACGTATTAAGGCACAGCAATTATCTTGGAGCTTAACAATTCTGTTTTCTTTTGTATTTATCACAAGTTTTCTTATCAGCGCTTTAAGCACCAACTATCGATTAGCCCATGATTCCACGCTTCTCAAAGCAAGTATTCCTTCGGCTACAATTGTCCAAAAAGGAGAAGGAATCGACTCACTAGTTAATGAGTCTAACCTCAAGTGCATTGAGCGCTCGGCAATTGAATCCTGGATCATTTCATACAATAATTTAGAAGGTTTTCGTCTACGCGAAGGTCAACTCATATATATACCAATGCAATTTTCCAACTAAAATATTCATTGACTCATCCATATTATTATCTGTACATGCAATAATGTCTAAAACCATACACAAGAACATACAGTTTCATGAATTGTTTCGAGATTGTTTACGCTTAGAGTCAAAATGATTACCTCTGTAGGTGATAAACCGTTATTATGTTACATTGATATCGGAGTTTTAATCGTTAGGAGTTGTATGCACTGCCCAAAATGTGGATGTGATGTATCTAAAGTTGTAGACTCCCGTTCCTCTGAAGGAAACGATGCAATTCGTCGTCGTCGCGAATGCATAGGTTGCCAAACGCGTTTTACAACCTATGAACGACGTGAGGAAATGCCCATTCTTGTTATTAAGAAAGATGGCACCAAGGAACCTTTTAGTCATGAAAAGTTGCGTCGTGGTCTTGTAGCGGCAACTATTAAACGTTCCATCGATCTTAATCGCATCAATCAGCTCATTGATTCTATAGAAACTGAACTACGTGATAACGGAAAAACAGAAATCACGTCACAAGAAATTGGTATGCGCGTTCTTCAAAAACTTATTGATATAGATAAAGTTGCTTACGTACGTTTTGCTTCGGTATATAGAGATTTTAAAGATGTCGAAGAATTCAGCGAAGAGTTAAGGAGTTTATCAAATGAATAACCCTTCATCTGACACCATTCAACTTCCTATAAAACGCCTGCACGAAGATGTAATTCTTCCTCGGTATGCATATTCAGGTGATGCAGGCCTTGATTTGTGTTCCTATATTGACCTTGTTTTAAAGCCTTTTCAACGCTTCTTGGTTCCCACTGGTTTAGCCATTGCAATTCCAGATGGTTATGCTGGTTTTGTACAGCCACGAAGTGGTTTAGCATATAAATGTGGTCTTTCTATGCCTAATACTCCAGGCCTTATTGATGCTCACTATCGCGGAGAATTATTTGTGAGTGTCGTCAATTTAGATCCTCATAACGATATTCATATCTCAAAGGGGGATCGAATTGCCCAGCTTGTTATTCAAAAAGTTCCCGTTGTAGAGCTTGTTGAGACAGCTGAGCTTTCTTCTACCGACCGTGGCGATAACGGTTTTGGTTCCAGTGGTAATTAACCGGTAGTGTTTTCACTATCGGTTTTTTTATGTTTCTATAGGAATTCAGAAAGGATGGAGATGGAAACATTTTTTAAGGCAAGTGAGAGAGGATCTTCTGTTTCACAGGAATGTAGAGCCGGTCTTACTACGTTTTTAGCGATGGCATATATTATTGCAGTTAACCCTGCAATTTTGGTACATGCTGGTATTCCTTTAAACGCTGCTATTACAGCAACCTGCATTGGTTCAGGTATTGTAACCATTCTTATGGGACTCATTTCAAATCGTCCTGTTGCACTTGCAACAGGCTTAGGTCTTGACGCTATTGTTGCGTTTACCTTGCCTCTTATAACTAACAACGATTGGCATACTTCTATGGCAATCGTATTCATCGAAGGTATTGTCATCCTTCTGTTAGTGTTCTGTGGTCTGCGCGAAGCTATCATGGACGCAATCCCTGTTTCATTGCGCCATGCAATCTCTGTGGGTCTTGGAATCTTCATTGCATTCATCGGTCTAAAAAACGGTGGTGTTATTGTTCCGAGCCCTGCTACCTTTGTTACGCTTAACAAAATTACCGATCCTGTTTTCATCGTTGGTGTTATTTCTGTTGCAGTAACGCTTGCATGCTATGCCCTCAAAGTTAAAGGTGCTTTGTTAATTGGTATTGCTCTTGCGGTCATTGCAGGTATTCCTTTAGGCGTTACTTCACTTCCTACGGGCTTTGTTGCTCCGCTTGATTTCTCTACCTTTGGTGCTCCTTTTATGGTTGACGAAGAGGGGACTATGGGAATTGTTAAAGCGCTTATCAATCCTGTTTGCCTTGTATGTGCATTTTCTCTTCTTATGTCCGACTTCTTTGATACCATGGGTACAGCAACCGCTGTTGCTAAAGCCGGAGACTTCCTTAACGAAGACGGTACCGTAGAAAATATCAGCGAGATCTTAACTGTTGACTCTGCAGCTGCAGCACTTGGTGGTCTTTTTGGTGCATCCTCAATTACTACATTTGTTGAATCTGCATCTGGTGCAGCCGATGGTGGACGCACTGGTCTCTCTGCGGTTGTAACAGGAGTTCTTTTCATTTTAGCGGCAATCTTTGCGCCCATCATTTCGGTAGTAAGTGCTGCTTCTACCTGTGGTGCCTTGGTTTTGGTTGGCTACCTTATGATCAGCGATACCGTTGAAATTAACTGGAGCGATCTATCAGAAAGCTTCCCTGCATTTGCAACGATCATCGGTATTCCTTTAACCTTCTCAATTTCTGATGGTATCGGATTTGGTTTTATTTCCTACATCATTGTTGCCCTTATTACCGGCAATGTTAAGAAGATTAAACCTCTTATGTGGGTTGCAGGAGTTATGTTTATCGTCTATTTCTTCCTGCTTTAAAATATCGCTTTAATTTTTACCGAATGCATGATCGGTAAATCTTAAGATTGTATGATACTATGCGCGTGTTCTCAAAGGTAGAGCATGCGCATATATCTGAAGAAAGGAGTGTTATGGGTAGAGCGGACAATGCAAAAATCATCGGTGTTGATGACCATGTATCCGTTGCACGAGCTATTCCTTTAGGAATACAGCATATGATGAGTATGTTTGGAGCTACCGTTTTAGTTCCAGTGCTTACCGGTCTTGATCCAAACTTGGCTATCATGTGTTCGGGTATTGGTACCATTGTGTATCTTTTGGTTACTCGTAATAAAATCCCTAGTTATTTGGGTAGTTCGTTTGCATTCATCAGTCCAATAATTGTTGCTACCGCAGCTACAGGAAGCTTACACACAGCATTATCGGGTGTAGTTGTAGCAGGTTGCGTCTTTTTAGCGGTTGCAGGAATTATTAAAATTGCAGGCACCAACTGGCTTAACACTTTGCTTCCGCCTGTTTTGGTTGCATCGGTTATGGTTGTTATTGGTGTTGGACTCTCAGCAGCGGCTGCGCGTATGGCATTGCTTGGTCCTGATTCCAAATTTGCGGCTGTAAGTGCTTGTATTGCAGGTATTACGCTTTTAGCTGCTGTAATTTTTTCTGGACAAAAAGGAATCGTTGGTACGCTTCCGGTTCTCTTAGCAATCCTTGTTGGATATATTGCATCTGCGTGTGTAGGCCTCATCAATTTTCAAGCTGTTGTTGATGCACCATGGATTGGCCTTCCACCTATTCAGATGCCTCATTTTGACCCACACGCAATCGTTTTGATAGCTCCTGTTGCAATTGTGGTTGTTATCGAACACATTGGTCACTTGCTTGCTGTTGGCGAAATTGTAGGTAAAGATTATAGAGCAATGCTTCCTCAGTCCTTAGCCGGTGACGGCATTTCAACCTGTATCTCAGGTTTCTTAGGAGGACCTCCAACAACAACATATGCAGAAAACATTGGCGTTATGAGCGTTACACATGTTTTTGCAACTCAGGTCTTTTGGTACGCTGCCGGATTTGCACTTATCGTTGGTGGTTTTTGTCCCAAAGTTGCTGCATTTATTGGAACAATTCCTGTGCCTGTTATGGGCGGCGTAAGCTTGTTACTCTTTGGCTTGATTGCGTCTAATGGCTTGCGTATGTTTGTTACCAATAAGGTTGATTTTGACGACAATCGTAACCTTATGATTGCCTCAGTTGTCATTATTTTAGGTGTAGGTATGGAAACCGCACAAATTAACATCCCACTGGGAGGCTATACCTTACCAGGCATGGCAACGTCTACCTTAGTTGGTATCGTGTTAAACGCTGTTCTACCACGTCATCATAAAGATAAAGCATAAACGCACACAGATATTTTAGAGCGGTTAAACAACTGTATATATCCGTTCAAATGCATAAAGTTTTGTGTTTGTGTCATTTAATATACTCCAGCGTACGTATCCACAACTGATACCTACGCTGGAGTTTTACATTGTTTGAACTACAACTCTATAGATTTAGCGACCTTACTACTACAAGTCCAAGTTTTGCTCGTTTATATAAGACTTACACTTTCCATGTTACGCTAGATGATATATGGGTATGTATACTGCAGTCATTTAATTGCATACATGAGGAGAAGGCATGAATACAACTACAACAGAACAAACTGAGCAACCCACGTTAAAAGATTTGGTTATTATCGGAGGCGGTCCTGCAGGTTTGTCTGCTGCTTTATATGCCCAACGCGCGCTTTTGGATATTGTAATTCTCGAACAAGAAGCGCTGGGCGGACAAATGATCGTTACCGATAAAATTGATAATTATCTAGGCGTTCCTCATATTAATGGTTATGAGTTCTCAGAAATTATGCGCAACCAAGTAAAGGACATGGATGTTCCACTCTGTATGGAGCGTGTTGACTCACTAAAACGTATTGAAAACGAGCAAGAACCACCATATTTCCTCGTACATACCTCACGTCATGTATTTAAAGCCAAAGCTGTGCTTATTGCGTGTGGAGCTACCGCAAAAGAGGCAGAATTTAAAGGTGAAAGCCGCTATACTGGTCACGGTGTTTCGTATTGTGCCACCTGTGACGCTATGTTTTATCGCGATAAACCAGTGTATGTAGTTGGTGGAGGTAATGCTGCATGTGAGGAAGGCCTTTTTCTCACACGCTTTGCTAAAAAGGTAACGCTTTTGGTAAGACGAGATGTCTTACGCGCACAAGATGGTGTTATTCGTCAAGTAAAAGAAAATCCAAAAATGCATATTGTATACAATACTCGAATTAAAGAAATTGCAGGGGAGTCTGACGAAGGCTTTACATCTATTACCCTCGAAAATACTAAAACTCGCTCTACCGAAACTATTACCTGTGAGCCACACGGTATTGGTGTATTTGTATTTGCAGGTAGAAAACCTATGAACCAGCTTGTTGGTCAGTTTGTAGATACCGATAAAAATGGATTCATTAAAACTGATGATCATATGCAGACACGTACCGAGGGCTTATATGCCGCAGGCGATGTCCGAGATAAAGTTTTGCGCCAACTGATTACAGCGGCTTCAGACGGTGCGGTTGCTGCAACAAGTGCTGCAAGTTATATTAGAAAACTTAAACGTACGTCTCAAATGAACGCACAGACTCACAAGGCTTAAAGGTTTACCATAAGTTTAAGCGTCTGCTCTATAAAGTAAGACATAAACTGCATGTATATAGCTTAGTACTAACGTTGTAAACTAATCCGATACTAAAACATGATAATATATCTTATGTAAAGTAGTTAAACAGCAGAGGTTGAGAGGCATAGCTTCTCTTCCTCTTTTATTTCTTGAGTGAAATAACTCAGATAAAACCTATGCACCATCGACAAAGTGACTATCAAGTAATTTTTGAACTTTAGTTTTTGTTGTTAATTCTGTTTGAGTTATAAATGAACATAACAACTCATCGCCAGCCACGAGCTTTGAATCACCTGTT
The DNA here is from genome assembly GCA_947252455.1 of uncultured Atopobium sp. GTDB lineage: Bacteria > Actinomycetota > Coriobacteriia > Coriobacteriales > Atopobiaceae > Fannyhessea. The sequence continues at coordinate 43,643 of CAMXVQ010000002.1, forward strand.
GGCAATATGGTCATTCCTTCTCGATTAATTGTGATAATGCGCATATCCTGAGGAAAATTAATCTCCGCAAGACATTTATGTTCAACGCTTGAGTTTACACCCACATGAAGCGTTTGAAACACCAGCTCTTTTTTATGCGGAAGCTTTTTAGCAATTAGTTCTTTATGTGAATCCACACGCATCATTTTCTGAATAGCATGGGTTTGCTCGGTAGAAATATTTTGTATCAAACGCATTGTTAAATGCTCATAAAATGGATCAACTTTGCACATATTTGCGCAGATATACGACACGATAGATACAATTGATACTGCTAAAAGTGCATTGAAACTACCAGTTAGCTCAAAAGCAAGAATAACTGCTGTAACAGGAGCTCGCACAACTGAGGCAAATAATCCAGCTATGCCAAGCACAACAAAATTGACAAGATAGATCTGAGGAAGTCCTAAATAAGTGCAGGCTATGACACCAAAAAGGCAACCTGTAAGAGCGCCCATTGCACAAAGAGGAAACAAGGTTCCTCCAGGTGCACCTGAAGCAAAACAGAATGTGGTAAAGAGATATTTACCCAACAATAAAGCAATAATCGCCGAAAGTGCAAGATTTTGCGCATGAGATAAATATTCAAAAATTTTATCTCCACCACAGCATAACGTGGGAGCAAAATAAATAGCTATACACGGAATACAGCTTGCAAAAATAAGTGGTGCATACGCATGAAATTTCTCGAGCTTTGCATAAAACGTTTCCTGAATAAAAAACATACCAGCATTATGCGCTGCTCCTAAAAGCCCACAAAATACACCAAGAAGCAGGATATACGCATAATATGCATGATTAATATTTTTAATAAAGTGAAAAGCTAAGACAGGCTGGACACCTAAAATTTGAGATACTACAAAATCTGATGCAATACTTGAAATCATAGCAGCTATCAAGAGTGCCGGCTTAAATTCTTTATGAATCTCTTCGAGTGCAAATAACGTTCCGGTAAGAGGCGCATGAAAAGCTGCAGCCATACCTGCAGCTGCACCACAAGTAATAAGAAGACGTTTTTCTATGCGACGACGCCTAAAAAGCTTTGAAACTGCCTTACCAACAACAGCTCCAAGCTGTACACTTGGTCCTTCTCGGCCAAGTGACATGCCTGCAAGCGAGCACATACTCCCCTCTAAGAATTTAACGGGTAAGACACGCCACCACTTCATTGAAAGCTCGCCTTTTATTTCTGCATCAACATGAGGAATACCAGACCCTTTAGAATGAGGCTCCCAACGAGTTAAGAAACAAACAGCACAGCCTAAACACACAGCGATGACGAGCCAAAGGATTATAACTAATGGCATCTCGTGCATATAATTATGCAGCCATATTACAAATTCTTCGGCTTTATCAAGGGTAATACGGTAAAGAGTTATAGTTAGTCCTGCTAAAAGACCAACTATAACTCCTTCAACAACAAGGTCAATTTGTAAACGCCTTGAAAATTGTTTATTAAGTTCATACAGTATAGAAGATTTTGACATAATGAACGATAGTTTTACAGGATAGATCCGCCACCATAGAAGCTGCTATACCTAAGATAACCTGACAGAGAAACGCAAACGGGTCCTCTTGAGCTGCTTGAATGTATAAACTGATCGCCACCAACATAGATACCCACATGGTTGCATCCGTTAAAGAATACAAGGTCGCCAGCAACAAGCTGAGAAGGACTTGTTTTCCAGTTGCCTTTTGCTTTGATTTCGTCACGTTGCGTCCATGTGGTTCTGCTTATAGAATAACCCGAAAGACGGAATATGTATTGTGTAAATCCAGAACAGTCGAAGCCGCCATTAGATGGGTTATTGCTTCCCCAAATATATCGGTAGCCTTTTCCTAAAAATTGATAAGCATTGGAAACAGGACCGCCTGCATCACTGTAAGAATTTGAGTGCGAAGGAGAAAGCGTAGAACTACTACCGCCATTATTTTGATTATTACCTTGATTATCACTTTGAGCAGATGAATTACCAGCGGCTGGCTGAGTGTTATCCGAGTTCTCTTGAATAACCCCCATCACGTATGCAGCCTGTGAATCAGTATTTTCTGCCTGTTTTTGGATGGCTGCCTGCGCTTCTGCGCTTAAGCTGTTGTAATAGCTTTGAGCTTCACTAAGTTTTGACTGAATATCATCAATTTGAGACTGAAGTTTTTCGCCCTGTGCTTTTTCTTTTGCCTGCTGCTCTTCCAACGCTGATTTTTGGCTGGCAAGCTCGCGCGACAAATCACGTACGTCATTAATGGTGCGTGCATCTTCTTGCGAAACAGAATCCATATAATGAATACGACTTACAAGATCTTCCATACTTGTTGAGCCCATAATAAGCTCAAGCATAGATGCAACACCCGATTTATAGCTACTCCGAACACGCTTGCTCAGTATTTCTTTTGCAGTATCAAGCTTTTGAGTTGTCTGTGCAATTTCTTGTTCTTTATCAACAATTTCGGTGGCGATCTTTTGAAGATTTCCTTCGTTTTCATCCAAACTATTCTGACAATCTTTAAGTTCTGCTGCAAGCGAATCAATCTTATCAGATGCAGCCTGGATCTCCGACGGCTGCACGGCATAAGCAGCGGTTATAGGATAGGATGAAGTTAATGTAAGGGCACAAACAAGACCAGCAGTTACAGCTTTATAACCAAGCTTGTTATTCTTGGTAGTTAGTAACATTTTATTACCTTCCAAAATATACGGACTTCACAGTTAGAGTTCGATTTTTGTACGTATAGTGGTTAAAATGATACGATGCACATGAGCATAAGTCAAGCAACGGGCAGATAAATCCATATTAATTGACCTGCACAAGTGTGTACATTTCTTGGTCAAATTCCTTTTTAATAATGTCACGAGGATGCAAAAAGGCAAGCTCTAAAAGAAAAGAAAAACCGATCAGTTGTGCTCCTGTTTGCTCTATGAGATGCGCGGTTGCAACAGAGGTTCCTCCAGTTGCAACTAAATCATCTACAATAAGAACGCGATCCTCCTTTGTAAGAGCATCTTTGTGAATTTCAAGCTCATTAGAACCGTATTCCAAATCATAGGCTTCGCGCAAAACCTCTCGAGGCAACTTTCCTGGCTTACGAGCAGGGACAAAGCCTGCATGAAGCTTATAAGCAACGGGCGCTCCCAGTAAAAACCCGCGAGCCTCAGCACCAATCACCTTGGTAATGTGTTTATCAGCAAAGTGATCAGCAATCGCATCGACAGCAGCCGCAAATCCTTCGGAATTTCCAACTAAAGGCGTAATATCTTTAAACACAACACCTGGTTCAGGATAATCTTTGATGTTGTAAATAAGTGACTCAAAATCAAATGAAGACATATCTGTCCTTTCAAAACAAAAAATCGAAGCTTAAACATGTAGTGGTTACTTTATATCCTCTTTATGCGTGTTAAACGTTTTCTGGATCTTTTTGCGTATGAGCTGATTTCTAATAGATCCCGTAAGCGAAAGGATTGTATCAAAAGCTTTCTCAAATCTTTCACGGCTTTGCTTTGTTTGCTGCACATCTACCCCACCGGCTTTAGTTGCAAAAATAACAAGCGCATGTTCAAACAGTGCTGACTCACGATTAGAAGCAATTACGTATTGCCGCAAATTTTTTGGTCCAATACTGTAATGCGTTAACTCATCACATGTCTTAATGAGATCAAAGTCTCTACTATCAACCAACTCTCTACCATGAGGTGAACGTTTAAAGTCAATGAGACCAGCATCAGCTAGCTGCCGTGTAAAGCTAATAGAAACTCCCACCAACTCTGGTATTCTATCTAAAGGATACAGCCTATGCGAAGGTGCTAGGATTTCTTCTTGTGTAGCGTCTGCGTCCATTCCACGTGATTGCAACTCTTGCGTACGCTGCAATTTTTCTTTTATAACCGACAACGGCATAAATTTATGTTTTTGCAGGTAAAGAATATCTTCTAAACGCTTAATGTCATAACTTGAATAAAGCCGATAACCAGTTTTAGTACGCGCGGGCTCTATAAGGCCTTCGTTTTCTAAATACCGAATTTTAGATATGCTAATATCCGGATAACGTTCTTTAAGGTGAGCTACCACTTTTCCAATGGTAAGACAAGCTGGATGTGCCATGGCAATACCTATCTGCTCAGCGCAGACGAATCATGCGTAGACACATGCTTGTTAGTATGGAAAATCATACGAAACGTGCCAATTTGAATGGTGGAGCCATCTTTAAGAAATGCTTTATTGACAATAGCACCGTCAATCCAGGTGCCATTAAGAGAATTGAGATCTTCTATAGTGACATAGCCTTGATCTAAAGAGGTGAAATCGATACGTGCATGTTTTCTTGAAACAGTCATATCATTAAGAAAAATACTGTTAGACGGATCGCGCCCTATAGTAATAATTGATGTATTTAGTTCAAAAACCATGCCAGTTTGGGGACCTTTGACAATAGCAAGTGTAGGATACACTGGATCTGGTTTATCAAAGATACTCGGTGAAGTAACATCAGTTGCTGGCATGCGAAAAATCTGCGTAGATCCTGCAGTAGTTGCGTTGTTTGGTTCTTGTTGCATAGTATCCCTTTCAAAAGCAATTCATATACTATCATAGCGCTAAGTAAGGCCTTTTGACTAGACTTATCTACAGGCAATACAGCTAATTTCAACGCGAGCATCATCAGGCAGTGAACAGACGTGGGCTACACTTCGTGCAGGCGCAGGTAGATCAAAATGTTTGCGCAAAACAGCGTCAATTTCTGGTACGTCTTCAGGCGAAGTAACAAAAATAGTCATCTGTGCAATATCGGAAAGCGTACAATTTACTTCGTCTAAAAGCTTTACAAACGTTGTAATAATCTTTTCGGTTTGTTCAGCAACACTCAAGTTTACTTGAGTGTTAGTTGAGTGTTGGTTTATAGAAGAGAACGCGTGGTCTTGATCTTTTTCAATTCCTGTTTGACCCGATATAAAGATAAGACGACCTGCAGTAGTGGCTTGAGAATAAAAACCTTTGCTTTGACTGACATCTGCCGAGCTAATAGCATACTTCATTGTTTACCCCCTAGCCTTTAGTGGTTTGTAACTCACGTGCTCCAATATAGGACATATCCGAACGAACTAGATTATAGTTGTTTAGAACCCTATACGAAAGGGTTAGTTTATCGTTACTGTTAACGTTAAGTTCCTCTGGTAAGCTTAAACAAAGGCTGGTGCATGCATGTTGATATGGCTGAGGCTCTACATACGCAAAGGACAAAAAACTTCTCCACATAAGACGTGCATACCGTGCAGGTACAAACAGCAAATACCAAGATTGGCTCGGATGAAGACACAAACATGTTATATGACCATCAAGTGAGATAGCAAAAACGCTCCCATTCTCAAAAACAGCACTATCATGGTCTATATAATCAAGCAAAAGTTGGTCTGCCGCACTTCCATAAAGTGCAATTGGCACAAGTTTTTCGTCATAAGTTGCTATACGTACGTGAGCAAATGGCTCGTAGGTATCCTGTTTTATATGTTGCACAAAATCCATCCACATGCTAAGCGTTTGCGCGCGAGAACTGGTATCAAGAATAACGTATTCATTATCTCCACTATGTGCTATATAAGGATACGAAATAACGCTACCGTCACCCGATAAAACACAGGATAGGCGTGTATCCCCTATTCCAGCATGATCTGTTGCACTCAACATACTTATGTACGCCTGCGCATCCACGCCAGAAATTACACGATAAAAGACGCCAGACATATCTGCTATACAGCACTCGTGATCTGCAAGATCTTTGCTATCTGCTGCATCAGAAGATTGCTGAGGGTAGGACGTAACATGCTCAGTACCACCCTCATCGAGGGTAAAATTTGCACCTAATATCACGTGTTCGTCGTAAAGAATTCCATGATGGGTCATACTGTGTCCTTAATGTTTACTTTTTATAATTTTTAGACCTTGCGTTATGTAAGTTATTGCAGTTACTGAAGAAAAAACAACGCCAACATATATGAAGAACATACCCAACGGTACACTTTGAGCGTCAATTCCTGGCATAAATTCTAGGTTATAAAGTCCAAGTCCGTGAACGTACGGCAAACCAAACAGCGCGTCGCAAAACCCAAACATTAAACACGCAGTAGCAATTTTACCGATGTAAATTACATCAAGTGGTCGACGCTGGTAACGCTGCAGAATAAGCGCCCCACAGGCCATAATGGTATCTCTTAAAATCACAAAAACAGCTATCCAAACTGGTATTTCTCCTGTTATTACAAGGCCTAAAACGCCCGTGGCAAGCAATACCCTATCCATAATGGGATCCATGATTTTACCCAACCAACTCACCGTTTGCGTTCTACGCGCAACTTGTCCGTCTAAAAAATCAGTAACCGCAGCAATCATATAACACATGAAAGCAAGAATTCTGTTGGTGCGAGAAATAAAGAGAACTAAAAAAATAAAGGTAAGAATGAGCCTACAAAAAGTTATACCATTAGCCACCGTATAAATTTGGTATGAAGGGTTAGATGAAGTACCAACCGGTGCGGTAGAGTCTTCGGCAACCATATAGTTTTTAACGGTAGACTTTGCGTGCTCTTTTGTAGTATGAGCTTGTGCTTTTATAGCATGCGCCGAGTGCGCAGCTTTATCCTTCAAATAGGACGAAATCTGTTGATTGTCTAAACCAGCCTTCATAAACGATATCCTTTACGATTTAATACTAGTCTCTATTATAACCTAGATGAATAGGTCTATGAATTTACAGTACAGATTTCTATTATTCTTTGCGAAGCTTACCACAATTTGTTACCATGGTTAAAGCTACGCGGGCGATTGGCTCAGGGGTAGAGCACTTCCTTCACACGGAAGGGGTCGTGGGTTCAAATCCCGCATCGCCCACCACTTTTTTCCTTCCTTTTTACCCAGGTAAACATACTTATTTACATGATAGCAAAATAACACCCGACCCATTTTTGTCCCATGATATTAAGGAATGACTACGTAAAGATATAGGAAAACTTACTTTTATTGCAAAATAATTGCATAAATTACGTGGTTCAAAACCAGTAGAAAAAATGGGTTTCGCTTATACCAGCAAAACCCATTATTTTGTTCTCTGCAAGATGAAACACTTGTACAAATATCTCGGCATGAGAGGAGCTTTGAACAGTCTTTTCATCAGCATGAAATCAGTATTTAGAGCAACATTAAAAGACTGTGATATAAAAACGCACCAAGCGTTGCACCCATAAGTGGTCCAACTACAGGGATCCATGAATATTCCCAATGTGAAGTACCTTTGTTGGGAATGGGCAGAAGTGAATGCATAATACGAGGCCCTAAATCGCGCGCTGGATTCATAGCATATCCTGTTGTTGAACCCAAACACAATCCAATAACTAGAATGAGAATACCTATGACAATTGGTCCAAGTCCATGTTCAAGACGATTAGGCCCAAGACACAAAACACCAATAATAAGCACCGATGTAGATAATACCTCGCCAAATAAATTAGAAGGCGTGTGACGAATAGCAGGCGCTGTACAAAAACATGAAAGAATAGCATCTTGATTTGTGGTTTGCTTCCAGTGAGGATAAAAATGGAGCCATACGCATACATTGGCGCACATAGCACCCAGAAATTGTGCCAAGATAAAAGAAGGAACCTGCTCCCATGAAATCTCCCCTACGTATGCAAGTGCAACACTAACAGCAGGATTTAAATGTGCTGGTCCAAAAATTCCTGCAACATATACCGCAAGTGTAATTGCCATCGCCCAACCAGTAGCTGTTTGCATCCAGCCAGTGCCATATGATTTTGTTTGCTTTAATTCAACAGAACAAATAACGCCCTCTCCTAAAAGCATCATAATAAATGTTCCTAAAAACTCACCTATCATAGGTAGCGTAATCACGAATAATCGCCTTCTTTCCTAAGGGGAAACGATATGTCCCACATGTTTGACAAACGGTAAAATTATACGTGAAAAAACTTGGTTTTGACCGAAATGTATGCAAAATAGAACCGCTTCACTAGGTATACAAAAAATTTGGTATAGAACTAGGTAATGTAGGCTGTAAATTCCAAAATAATGGTGGAGAATACGGGGTTCGAACCCGTGACCTCATGGCTGCCAGCCATGCGCTCTCCCAACTGAGCTAATTCCCCATTACGGTCATCAAGACCTATTAATAATATCAAAACTTATAATTTCGTCAACGCAGAATTTTTATGCTTCAAAAATTATGCTATTTCTTCACGAGCGCCAACTCTGCAAACAGATCGTATGATCGACAGAGGCAACGCACCAAAAAGCCTATAAACGCACTATAACAAGCACTCACCAAAAGCTGGTGCTAAGAAAAAACCCAACAGGCTTTCTGTTGGGTTATATGTCTTATGGTGGGCCCAGTAGGACTTGAACCTACAACCAAAGGATTATGAGTCCTCTGCGCTAACCGATTGCGCTATAGGCCCGTAAATACTGCAGCAAAATCATTGCAAGTACGTTAGTAGAATACGCAAGAAAGCTCATTTTGGCAAGCATCAAATTAAAAATAGCTACGACTCTACGTAATTCACACGGGTTAAACAAGCAATTAAACAAGGCAAGTTAAACGCTATGCAGAGCGTTTAAACGCTCCAATAACGCATATACAGCCATTAGACACCTATACCTATGCCTGCAATCCTTGACGCTGAGGCACGATCTCATGCACAAGATGGTCAACAACCTCATCTACAGGCACTTCTGTGCGCTCACCCGTAGCGCGGTTTTTAACCTCAACACACGCATGTGCAAGAGCCTTTTTACCACAAACAATCTGATACGGAAAGCCCATAAGATCGGCGTCATTAAACTTGATACCGGGTCGCTCTCCTCTATCGTCTACGATAACTTCAATACCTGCTTTAATAAGACCTTCAGCCAAACGCTGCGCCACAGGCCATACCGTTTCATCGTGAACATCTAGCGGAATAACAGCTACTTCATAAGGAGCAACAGATACAGGCCAAATAATACCGTGCTCATCGTGTGACTGCTCTACAACCGCTGCAAGTGTTCTGGAAACACCAATACCATAGCAACCCATGATAAAAGGCTTTTCGGTACCGTCTTCATCCATAAAGGTTGCACCCATAGCCTTTGAATATTTGGTTCCAAGTTGGAAGACTTGAGAAATTTCAATACCACGTGCTGATTTAAGAGCAGCAGAACAACAAGGACAGCTATCCCCAGCTTCGGTAACAATGAGGTCTTGCCACTCGTTAATAGAAAAATCTTTTCCAAGACAAGCATGACGAAGGTGATAATCTACTTCGTTAGCACCACAAATCCATTGACTGAGATCCTTCAAAGACGAATCAGCCACTACATGAATTCCTTGAGGCAAGCCAACAGGTCCAATGAAACCCTTATGCAGCCCAAACTGTACAAGCTCTTCATCGCTCATCATGTGATAATCACCAAAAAGATGACTTGCTTTTACTTCGTTAAGACTACGATTACCCGGAACAAAAACTACAACCGGGTTACCTGCTTCATCAACAAGCGCAAGAGCTTTGCGCGTGAGACGAACATCAACCTGCAAAAATTGTGCTAGATCTTCAATAGTTTGACATGCAGGTGTTTTGATTTTTTCGCACGCGGCAACCTCATCGTCTAATACGTCTATTTTGCCAACTGCTGCTTCGGTATCTGCGGCATAATCACACGCGTCACAATAGATAAGCTCGGCTTCTCCTGCATCTGCCAAAGCCATAAATTCAACAGATGTATCGCCGCCTATTTGGCCAGAATCGGCAACCACTGGCACGGCACGCAAACCGCAACGACGAGCAATTGTTGCATAGGCATCTTTTTCTTGCTCATAACATTCATGCAAAGATTCCTGATTGGCGCAAAATGAATAACCATCTTTCATGATAAACTCGCGACCTCGCATCAAACCAAAACGCGGACGACGCTCGTCTCTAAATTTGTCTTGAATATGATAAAGCGTAACAGGCAAATCCTTATAGCTTTTAAGTTCATTACGAATAAGATCGGTAAACGTTTCCTCATGAGTAGGACCAAGCGCATACTCATGGTCGTGCCTATCGGTAAGACGCATAAGCTCTGGACCGTATGCACCCCAACGACCACTTTGATGCCACAATTCAGCATCGGTTAAAATAGGAGCAAGCATTTCCTGAGCGTCAATTGCTTCCATCTCTTCACGAATAATGGATTCAATTTTTTGTATTGAACGCCATGCTAAAGGCAAATACGAATATAAACCTGCAGCAGCTTTGCGTATCATACCAGCTCGTACAAGTAATTTATGAGAGGCAATATCGGCATCAGTTGGGTCTTCCTTAAGAGTTGGTGCATAAAGTTTTGACATTCTTGCATAGCGTTTCAAGATAAATCCTTTCGCTACAGGTATATAACAGTGTTTAATTATACAAAGAAAAACACGAACGAGCATGGTGACAATGCGTACAAGTGCATAACTTACAAAAATATCTCCTTTAGGAGTTAGCACGAGAATCTTTAAACCACGTACCATACCTAAGAAATAAACTAACCTGAAAAGAGAATATAATTATAAACAGTCGCCTGCTTAAAAACTTACCTAGATAGTATCTTGCATTATTAATAAATCACTATGGTTGTTGACTTTTAAACACCAACGCAAACATACTTATAAGTGACCAAATAAATAATATCCACGAGATAATAAAAGCGATTAGAATATACTCACTCGAAATAGTTAAACCTAAAAAATTGATACCATACACACACATAAGCAAACTGGTAGCTGCCATAGTCTTTGCCTCAGCAATAGCATACGGCCTTACATCTATTTTATCTCTCTCTTCCTTAAGCATGGTATTATAACCTGAAATCAGCATTAACCACTTATTTCTAAACAGCTGAATGGATATAATAAGAAAAGAAATTGAGAATGAAAAGAAGACTAATGTTTCCATTGCACTCCTAAAATACACAATGATTTTCTGTCTGTCTTACGATGCGGAAAGCTTATGATCCTTTAACGATTCTTTTTAAATCATACACCTAACTTTAGATATCTTTTGACACGTCATAACCATAACGATCCTGAATCTCTTTAAAGAGTTCGGATACAATGTTTTCGGCAGCAACACTGCGAATTGGTTTACCGTTTTGAAAGAGCACACCTTTGTCTTTTCCGCAGGCAACACCAATATCAGCATCACGCGCTTCTCCAGGACCGTTAACTGCACATCCCATAACTGCAACCGAAATAGGAGCCTTTAATTTAGCGAGTCGCTCGGATACAACGTTAGCCATTTCAATTAAATTGACCTGGCAGCGCCCACACGTAGGGCAACTTACCATTTCTGGAGTTAGTCGCCTCATGCCAAGAGAGGACAATAAATCCCATGCAACGTATACTTCCTCCACAGGATCTGCAGTTAAGGAAAGGCGAATTGTATCGCCGATACCTTGTTCAAGAAGAATACCTACACCCACACAATTTTTTACGGTACCCTGCCTTAAGCCTCCGGCTTCGGTAACTCCAACATGTAAAGGTATATCTGGCAACGCTTGCGACAAGTTTCGATAGGTTTCAAGCGTAGTGGGAACAGAGTGAGCCTTAGCGGACAAAACAATGTCATTAAATCCACGGTCTCTAAAATGCTCAACATATCCAGTAGCAGAGGCAATCATTTTTTGAGAAAGCGTTAAATCATCGCGCACGTCAAATTTGCGATCCAAAGAGCCTGCATTAACACCAATACGAATGGGAATATGGGCCTGCTTTGCAGCGTCTATAACCTTATCAACTTTTTCCATAGAACCAATATTTCCCGGATTGATACGTAGTGCAGATGCCCCACGTTGTGCTGCCTCGATAGCTAAACGATAATCAAAATGTATGTCAGCAATAACAGGAAGCGGACTTTTGCGACAAATTTCTTCAAAGCCATCTAGATCACTTTTAAGCGGAATTGCAACACGAATAAGTTCGCAACCAGCATTCATAAGTTTGTTAATTTGTTCAAGTGTTGCAGCAGCATCTGAGGTCTTAGTTGTACACATCGACTGCACAGATACGGGTGCTCCCCCACCCACTGCAACATCTCCCACAAAAACCTGATGTGTTTTAGAACGAGCTTTCACTATACTATCTTTCTGTTGTAACCAAATTTTTAATGCACGCAGCAACAGCGCCTCTTAGATGACTTATTGTTTTAAACAGAAGCCATATCGTTTTATTACCCCTGAATAAGAGCTGCTATATCATTTCGCAGCGCAAAAACAAAAAGCAACAAAAAGAGCGCAATTCCAATGTAGGTAACAAACGTTTGAATCTTAAGTGGTACGGGCTTTCTAATAACTACGCCAATGATTTCAAAGAGCGCCTTACCACCATCTAAAGGAGGTATGGGCAAAAGATTCATACAACCAAGTGACATCGAAATCATAGCAGCAAGCATGAAAAACTGTTGAGCGCCCTCTTCTGCTGCACGGGCAGCCATCGTTGAGATTCCCACCACGCTTGAACTTTGTTGCACAGTTTGTAGTGCATATTGAGGCATAATCAGTCTACACACAAATTGGGTAACCTGAACCGTATACGCAGTAGCAAACTGCAAAGATTGCCCAATGCTTGGATACACTACTTTTGTTTGGGCATGAATACCAAAAAGCTCATGAGGCTCAAGATGAGAAAAATCAACTGTTGAGCTGAACTGTTGCTCATCGTGCACATACTTCATTTCAAACGTGGCGCGGTCTTTCATTTTATCCGACAAAACGCGAACAATATCGGACCATGAGTGTACGAACTCGCCATCAAGTGCCACAATTTTGTCACCAGTAGATAAACCAGCATTTTGTGCAAGAGAATTTGCCTCAACACTACCTAAGACATTGGAATCAACCGTAGTAGTCACGCCTGCTAAGCTCAGTGTGGCAACAAGAACCACAAACGCAAATACAATATTTACGCATGGCCCTGCTGCAAGCGCTATAAAGCGTTTTATAAAACTTTTACCCGTATACGTGCGCGCTTTTTCACTTAGAAAAAATTGATGAGAATCAGAAAGCGTATAAGCACTACCAGCAGGTTTTACCTTCTCGGGCAAAAAATGATGCCCTGTATCAAAAAGCGTTAACATCTGATCGTCACGTGCAACAGTGGTATATATAATGTCTTGTTCACTATCACCAGAATCGCTCGTCGCTTTTTGTATCGAAGCCCAATCGGCCAACACGGCTAAAAGCTCATGCGCATACGCAGTGCTACATCCAAGTGCCTCGGCACATGCGCCGGCTGTTGTGCGTCCTTGTGTATAAACAAAGGTAAGACACTGCTCTAACAGTTCATCATCAACATGCGCCATGCCGCAGATACGTGTATATCCACCAAGCAACAAAGGAGTAATGCCAATCTCGGTTCCCCATCGTTTGAGCTTATAGGACCATCTATATTTACAGGGCATGCCGATAAAAAATTCGGTCACGCGCATCCCAAACAGGCGAGCAGCAATAAAATGCCCTGCTTCGTGAATAGCCACAAGAAACGACAAGACAACTGCTCCCCAGAATATAGGCAGTATAATTTGAAGGACTAACGTCATACATTCTCCGAAACTAAGATAGATAAGTTTGTGCGCACATACGTGCCTGCGTGTCTACTTCGCGAAGTTGTTCAAGCGATTCAACGGGTGCAGGCTCACATTTTTGCATCGTTTGGGCAACAATACGTTCGATATCTAAAAATGAACAGCAACCTTCTCTAAATGCTTTATTAGCTACCTCATTTGCAGCATTCATAATACATGGCATGGTTCCACCCGTTTTACCTGCTTGTAATGCAAGTTTTAGGCAACCAAACGTTGTGGTGTCAGGAGCCGCAAAACTAAGATCAGAAATAGTTCGCCAGTCGGGTAACTTTGTTGATGGCGTATCCCAACGATTAGGATAGCTGAGCGCATATTGAATGGGAATACGCATATCAGAAGGTCCAAGCTGCGCCTTTGTTGTACCATCTTTAAATTGAACCATAGAATGAATCATGCTTTGTCGGTGAATGACAACATGAATGTCATCAATTGGCAGTTCAAACAGACGTGTCGCCTCTAAGACTTCTAATCCTTTATTCATAAGTGTTGCCGAGTCAATCGTAATTTTTGAACCCATTTTCCACGTAGGGTGACGAAGTGCATCGGCGGCAGTAACGCTGCCAAGTTCATCACGCGTTTTAGCGTAAAACGGTCCCCCTGAACAGGTAAGCCAGATATCACTGAGCTCACGTAAAGACTCGCCTTGAAGACATTGAAAAATTGCACTGTGTTCGGAATCAACTGGGATAAGCTTCCCAGGTTTAACAAGCGGCATAATGAGATCGCCAGCCACAACAAGCGATTCCTTATTAGCATAAGCAAGTGTCTTACCGCATTTGAGCGCGTGATAACCCACTTCCATGCCTGCAGCTCCAACAATGGCACACACAACAAGATCAATGTCGTCTCTTTGAACAATATCAAGGAGTGCTTGAGAACCAAATTTGCACGAGCACGTGGCAGGAAGATTATCCAGGATGGCATCATCTTTATGTGTTACATCAACTACGACAACGTGCTGTGCGCCACATGTACGCGCCGCTTTAACAAGCGCGTCGCACGAATTGTAAACAGAGAGCGCAACGACATCAATCTTATCGCGGTGTTGGAGACATACATCAAGCGTTTGAGTGCCAATTGAACCCGATGAGCCTAAAATTGCCACACGCAAACGTTTATGAGCATATTCATCAGATGAAGATGAATCAAACTGCTGAGAAGAATTTGTAGTAAATAAACTCATATAAGACCACCTAAAACAAGCAAAAAATATGCTGCAGTGCACCCAAAAAGCATGGAATCGCTGCGGTCAAGCAAACCACCATGACCAGGCATTATAGTGCCAGAATCTTTAAGGTGCACCGAGCGTTTAATACGAGATTCAAACAAATCGCCTATAACAGAAACAATACCCACAACTAAACCGCAGATAAGAGCATATCCAAGTGAAATATGAACAAGTCTAAAATAATAAATACCAAACCACACCGCAACAGAGGCAGCAAGACCACCATAAAACCCTTCGATACTTTTATGCGGAGAAATGGTAGGTGCAAGTGGATGCTTACCAAAATTACAGCCTACAAAATACGCCGAAATATCATTTGCCCAAACCGAACACATAACTACAAGGGTTAAAACAGCAGCATTAAAATTTGGCTGGCTACATCTTAAAAGTACGATATGTGAAAAGAGCAGCGACGTATACATGGGAGCAAAAAAACTCAGGGCGGTATCAGCTATCGTAACATGCGGAGACGCAATATAAAACACGCTCAACACCAACGCATAAAGTATTGCCGTACCCAAAAGAAGCGTATACGAATTAAAAAGGGCTAATATTGGAAAAAGCAACGCAACAAATAATCCCACAAAATCATAAGGATTATAGTGCGCAAGCTTAATCATATGAAAAAATTCTGAGCAGCAAAGCCAGGCCATAGCTGCAATCGCAAATGCAGTACTTGCAGGATCAGCATAAATACAACTCACCACAGCAACCGAGTATAAAACACCTGAAAATACACGAAGTAAAAGCTTTTCGGTCCATGCACGAGCACGTTGCGTTTTGAGCTCGCCTTTTTGTCTAACAGATTCTTTTTGACTGCGTCTTTCTTCGAGCTTTTTTATACCACGCTCTAAGCCAAGACCAGAAGTAAGGCGCGGGTGCATCTGTTGCTCTGATTCATGAGCAGAACCTCTTTTAGTAAAAACGTGCAATTTACTCACGAACGAACACCCCCAAAACGGCGCGTTCGCTCTTGATATGATTTAATTGCTCGCAAGAAATCCCATTTAGTAAAATCAGGCCATAACGTTTTGGTTATATAAAGCTCAGAATATGCAATTTGGTACAACAAATAATTTGAAAGACGCATCTCACCCGATGTGCGTATAACCAAATCAGGATCAGGAAGGCCGCTGGTATAAAGATACGACGAAAGCACTTCCTCATCAATATCTGACGGCTTAAGTTTTCCATCTTGCACCTGGGTAGCTATACTTTGAGATGCCTGAACAAGATCATAACGTCCACCATAATTTACTGCCAACGCAAATACCATGCCCGTATTATGCTTGGTCTGTTGCAACCCTTGTTTAAATACATTACGCGTAGTTGCAGGAAGAGCGTCAATATTGCCAAAGAAACGCAAACGAACATTTTCTTGCGCAAAAAGAGGTAACTCCTTAACCAAAGTCGTAGCAAACAAGTGCATAAGCAGGGTAACTTCGTGCTGAGGACGTTTCCAATTTTCGGTAGAAAACGCGTAAACGCTCAGCACCTTAATTCCCAAACGAACCGAAGCAGTTACAATTTCTTTAAGCGAGGAAACTCCAGCTTTATGGCCTAAAGCTCTATCCAAGCCACGCGCCTGCGCCCAACGACCGTTTCCGTCCATAATAATGGAAACGTGCGAAGGCAAACGATTCAACGAAATATCAGATAAGCTCGTATCGTCTGGCGGACAAGAAAAATATGATTCTAACTCTTGTGAAATAGACAACTAAATCTCCATGACCTCTTGTGATTTAGTTTTAAGCATTTCGTCGATCTTTGCTACAAACTCGTCTGTCAGCTTTTGGATAGCCTTCTTTTCGCGATTAACATCGTCTTCATTAAGCTCTTCGTCACGTTCTGCTTTATTATTAGCATCGCGACGAGCATTTCGCACAGCAACTTTTGCATCTTCTGCATATTGTTTACATTCTTTAACCAGTTCACGGCGACGCTCTTCGGTTGGCTTAGGAAACGGCAAGCGAATAGAAGTACCGTCATTACTAGGCGTTATACCTAAATCAGACGATTCAATAGCTTTTTCAATAGCTTTAAGCGAAGACTTATCCCAAGGCTCAACAACCAACATTGAGGGTTCGGGAACTTTAATGCCAGCAAGCTGCACAATTGGAGTAGGTTGACCATAGTAATCTACCCGAATACCATCAAGTACCTGAGGATTTGCACGTCCGGTACGAACCTTAGAAAAATTATTCTTAAGTGCATCAATACATTTATTCATGTGTTTTTGTGCTTGATCGGTATATGCGCTCATATATCCTCCTCATGTTGTTGTCTATGCTACCTCGAAAAAACTTCCCATAATATCTGCGTGCTAAACCTACTTAGACACGTCTTCACAAACAACCGTACCAACATTTTCGCCCTGTAGTGCACGATCAAAAATACCCTTTGCATCAAGATTGAAGACCATAATAGGCATATGGTTATCGTTACATAATGCAGTTGCTGTAGAATCCATAACTTGCAATTCCTTTTTAAGGACGTCCATATAGGTAATTTTGTCGAATTTCTTTGCGTTGGGATTCTTAACAGGATCACAATCGTAAATACCGTCGACTTTAGTTGCCTTCATAAGAACTTGCGCCCCAATTTCGCAAGCGCGCAAAGCAGCTGCTGTATCGGTAGTAAAGTAAGGATTTCCCGTACCAGCCGCAAAAATGGTGATACGGCCTTTTTCCAAATGACGTATTGCACGACGTCGAATATAAGTTTCTGAAACCTGATGCATTTCAATTGCGCTCATAACGCGACATTGCATATCGTTATGCTCAAAGGTATCCTGAAGCGCAAGCGCATTGATAACAGTTGCAAGCATGCCCATGTTATCGCCTTGAGCACGATCCATACCTGCAGCTGCACCAGAAAGACCGCGAAAAATATTGCCTCCCCCAACTACTACTGCAATTTCGAGCCCTGCATCATAGGCTGGCTTAAGCTCATGTGCTATATGCTGAGGAACAACAGGATCAATACCAAAGTCTTTATCACCCATAAGGGCTTCGCCTGAGAGTTTAAGAAGAACGCGCTTATATTTGTAAGCCGACATAGTAAACCTTTCCATATAAACGTACATGCAAAAAAGCCGCATATATCTGTGCATCACATGTAATGCATGTTTTTCTCATTTTAACAGAAGAGCACGCAAGCTCAGTAGGGAATGTACGCAAAGCAAAGAAGTTACAAAGTAATGAGCAAGAAAAACCCGACTTATCAAAGATAAATCGGGTTAACACTACGTATACAAACGATGAAAGAACTTATTCTTCACCAAAGGCATAACGAACAAATGAAACGATCTTGATAGAGTCATCACCAACAGACTTACCTACTTTTTTAGCAAGTTCAATAACCGTTACGCTTGAATCCTTAATGAATTCTTGCTCGCTTAAAACGCTTTCTTTAAAGTATTTCTCAAGTTTGCCTTCAGCCATTTTTTCTTGAATAAATTCAGGCTTTCCACTTGCTGCAGCTTGAGCCATGTAAATGCTTTTCTCATGAGCAATAACATCGGCTGGAACATCTTCACGACGTGCACTCACAGGGGCAGATGCCGCGACTTGCATAGCAACATCGTGAGCAAAAGTCTTGAACTCTTCGCTTTCAGCAGTTTGAGGATTGTCAAAACTGAATTGACAAATATCTGCGAGCTTACCACCAAGATGAATGTAGCTGCTCAAGCAACCATCCTCAGCAACAACACGCTGAAAACGAGCAACTTTCATGTTCTCGCCAATGACGTGAATCATTTCGGTTAATTCGTCAGCAACCGTAGAATTATCCAAAGGGCATGCTTTAAGAGCCTCAACGTCAGCAGGATCCTGCTGTGCAACACATTGGGCAAGTTTATTTGCAAAAGAAGTAAACTTAGGGTTAGTACCTACAAAGTCTGTTTCGCAGGTAAGCTCCAAAAGTGCACCAGTTTTACCGTCTTCAGAGACATAAGCAGCAATGGTGCCTTCATTCGTATCACGACCAGCGCGTTTAACAGCCTTTGCAACGCCCATCTTGCGAAGTACGTCTACAGCTTTTTCGATGTCACCATCGGCTTCTACTAAAGCTTTTTTGCACTCCATCATAGGCGAGTCGGTCATTTCACGGAGTTGTTTTACCAATGCTGCGCTAATTTGTGCCATGATTTCTCCTTTATAGGATTAGAGTCTACAATACTACTACTCAGAAACAGATTCTTTATCTGAAGAATCTTCTTGTGCCTTTTCTTCCTGGCTACCCTGCTTCATTTCTTCCTCAGAAATTTGTTCTTTACCCTTACCAGCAAGAACAGCATCAGCAACAAGTTCGCACATAAGATTTACCGAACGAATTGCGTCATCGTTAGCAGGAATACCATAATCAACTACATCAGGATCAGAGTTAGTGTCAAGCAATGCAACAACAGGAATGTGAAGACGATTTGCCTCACGAATTGCAATTTCTTCACGCTTTGAATCTACAATAAAGAGTGCCTGAGGAAGTGCGTGCATATCACGAACACCACCAAGATTGCGCTGAAGCTTTTCAAGTTCTTTACCCAAAACAGCTTGCTCTTTTTTAGGAAGCGCAGCCATACGACCGTCTTCTACCATAGCCTCAAGCTCTTCCATACGATCGATACGTGAACGCATGGTTACAAAGTTAGTAAGCATACCGCCCAACCAACGCTGATTGATGTAGGGCATATCACAACGTTTTGCCTGTTCAGCAACTGCCTCTTGAGCCTGTTTTTTAGTACCAACAAAAAGAATACGACCTTTTTTTGAAGCGCAATTCTTAAGAAAAGTATATGCTTTATCTGCATTTACAACAGTTTGCTTAAGATCAAGAATATAAATACCGTTACGCTCACCAAAAATATATGGTTTCATTTTTGGATTCCAGCGACGGGTTTGGTGTCCGTAGTGGCAGCCAGCTTCAAGAAGCGTACGAATATTAATCTTTACAGCCATAATAAAACCTCCATTGGTTGATCCTCCGTAAACAATCATCCCTGAGCACTACTTTAAATTTGGCTGAATTTAAAGCACCAGAGTACACAAGTCCTGCTTACGTGTGTATTTTTACACTGCGCACGTGCACAGCAACAATAAAGTATACCAAGCTCCAAACGTTTTTTCTATACTTATTTTTAGCCACTATACAGATTCATATGATGAGCATAACCACCAAAACTACCCACAAATTCAAGACAACATGCATACATTTCAATTCCGTGTATACCAATCCAAGATTACGCGCGAGGATTTGCGCGACGCGCAGCGTCTTTTAATGCATTAACAGAAACATGTGTATATATCTGTGTAGTTGCCAGGCTTGCATGTCCTAAAAGCTCCTGCACACTGCGTAAATCTGCACCATGTGACAGCAACTCGGTTGCAAACGAATGACGCATCGTATGAGGAGTTGCTATTTCTTGAAGATGACTTAAGCGCATGTAATGTTCAAAAACGTATCTTAGAGCTTGATCACTCATGGCCTTACCACGTGTTGAAATAAAAACGCGTTGATTAGTTTGAGCTTGCGCTTGATTTTTTTGTTTAGATAACAAAACTGGCCGCGCGTTTGTCAGATACATATGCAAAATACGGGCACATTCGGGATATATTGGCACAATGCGCTCTTTTGAGCCTTTACCAAATAGCCTTACCTGCAGTGTATCAAAGGATATGTCAGAAATACACAAGTGAGCCGCTTCAGATATACGACAACCTGTTGCATAAAGGAGTTCCAAAAGCGCGCGATCTCGTATACCGCATGCCGTATCTTCATGACAGGTGGTAAGTAACTTTTCAATGGAAGATTCACTTAAAACATGAGGTAATGTCTTGGGAATCTTTGGGCTTGAAAGCGCTGACGCACAATCTTTTTCGGTCAGTCCTTTTCGAACAAGCCATTTATACCACGCTCGAATAGCAGATAAATGCCTATTAATGGTACGAGAGGCATAGTGAGCTGCATATAATTGTGCCAAATATGACCGTAGCTGCTTATGCGAAATATCTAAGAGATCATAGGAGTTTTTTATAAGCCAACGCACATACGCTTTAAGATCTGTTTCATATGCACGAGTTGTGTTTGGCGATAAATTTTGAGTATTCATAAGGTGCTGAATAAACGATTCCATAAGCTGCTGCACATATGCGGAATATGAATCATCATCAGGTTTTATGCCACAAGCAGGTATAACTTGTGAACAATTTATCTCTGTATGTTCGCTCGTTTTAGAAGATATATCATCACTCATAAAACACTCACCCACATATATTGTTTAAAGTTGCAACATCTTGCACAACGTTTTCAACGAGAAGCTCAGGATGATTTTGAATGTAGGCACTCAGATCTGCTTCTGCACGAAGTGCATAAGCTTTGTATCTATCTGCTTTTGATTTAATTCTATGCTCAAGTACAGGCATAAGACCAAAATTAACATGCATCGGCTGATAGGTGCTTGTTTGAGGATTGGTTGCATAAGCTACAAGAGAGCCAAATGCACCCGTAACAGGTAGCTGTATAGAAGGGTAATCCACAAGCTCGCAATAAGTATTAAGAGCAGCCAACAAACCAGAAGCTATAGCCTCTGTATATCCTTCTGTTCCTGTAATTTGCCCAGCAAGACGTATCTTTGTTTGAGGAATCTTAAACGTAGAATCCAAACATTTTGGAGCATCAACAAAAGAGTTTCGGTGCATAACTCCATAACGGAAGAATTCTGCTTCTTCAAGGCCCGGAATCATACGAAACACGCGCTTTTGTTCTCCCCAAAGCAAGTTTGTTTGGAAACCCACAAGATTATAAGCCGTTCTTTGAGAGTTTTCACTTCGCAATTGACATACGGCATATGGTCTTGTAAATGCTGCACCAGAAGTATTAATGTGCAGATGGGGATGGCTCTTTGGATACGAAATTCCAACGGGTTTTAAAGCTCCAAAACGCAGGGAATCAACGCCTGTTCTTGCAACTTCTTCAACAGGTTGACATGCCGAAAAAAGGTCTTTTTGCTCAAAGTCTTTTGAAATAGCTCGCTTTGCATTGATAAGCTCATGATAAAAGGCAAGATATGTATCCTTGGTAAACGGACAGTTAAGATAGTCACCTTGTGCAGCTGATTGAGTGTCACAAGCGCAACTGTGCGCATATCGAGATTGCTTAAAAACAAGGTTAAAATTTATACTTTCAACATCAACAATAGGAGCAGCAGCATCAAAAAACGATAATGATGAAGAACCAAGATAAGAAATAAGCTGATTAAAAAGAGCATCAGAACAAAGAGGACCTGCAGCAATAACTACGTTTCCTTGAGGAATGTCCACTACTTCTTGATGATGTATTGTTATAAAGGGATTTTGTTCAAGTGCGCACGTAACCAGACGAGAAAAAATATCTCGATCAACTGCCAGTGCCCCACCAGCTGGAACTTGGGCTTGAAACGCAAACTTCACCAGATATGAACCCAACATTGAAAGCTCATGTTTTAATAAGCCCGCAGCGCTTTCTAATTTAAGACTCTTTAAAGAATTAGAACAGACAAGCTCTGCAAAATTAGGACTATGATGGGCAGGACTCATTTTTGAAGGCTTCATATCATAGAGATCAACATAGATGTGTCGAGCTGCCAGCTGCAAAGCACATTCGCTACCTGCCAGACCTGCTCCTATGATAGTTACGCGCGATTCCATGTGTACCTTTCTCAAGATGAACTTATAAACTCATACCTCACATATATAAGTTTATCGTAAATTATTCCCAACAAGAGAACCTACAATCTATCTTCGCTCTTTTTCCCATAGTATAGATAAGCTTGAGACGTTGGAGAAAAGCGCCCGTCAATTAAGCGTTTAACTAAACCTTGTGCTTCAAAATCGCCTAAGGTAGAAAGAATCGTTATAATCTTTTCGTCGAGCTGTTGCGCTAAATCATCTGCACGCATAGGATTTGCAAATAATGCAGACATAATTTTACCTAAATGCGGCTTGAGAGATTCACAAGTTAAACGTAGCGAATTGAAATCCAAACTAATGCGCTCCTCAAGATCTTTTTCTGAGGTGATAATCGCCGCTCCGTTGGCAATAAGTGCATTCGTACCATTTGAAAGTGGAGAAAAAATTGAACCTGGACAAGCATACAACATACGATTTAATTGCACGGCAGTTTCGGCAGTGCTCATCGTGCCCGACTTATGATTTGCTTCACAGATAATAAGCACACGTGATAGAGCAGCAATGATCTTATTTCTTTTTGGAAATGCATAGCGCTTTGGTGAAGACCCCCACGTTTCAAGGGCAATAACACAACCTCTACCATCCTTTGCTTCTTCAAAAATGTCTTTTGACGATGATGGATATATCTTATCGGCTCCACATCCCGAAACGATACAAATACTCCCCTTTGCATCAAGCGCAGCACGTAAGGCAGCGTAATCACAGCCTTTAGCACCACCTGAAACTACTGTTAAACCGCACTCCGCAGATATACGTCCTGCAAGTTGTGCTAATGATTTTCCATAAGGCGTGGCATCGCGAGCGCCAATAATAGATATGCACGGCTTTTGGAGGACATCTGGATTACCTATTCCATACAAACGCTGCGGAGGATGCTCAAGGTCGTGTAGTGCGTAAGGATAGTACGAATCTGCGTCCGTAAGCTCCCAACGTGCAGCAGCACTCGGAGCATGTGTATGAGACAAAGGCACGTGACCCTGAGGCATGCAAGCTTGTTGAATTACTTGTGACTCTATGACGGCAGATAAGTTATTGTCTATGGTTATAGATCTTCTCATAAACTCCCTTTTCTATTCCTTAGCATACAAGCTTCCAACATGTCCTCAACTTCAACGCGTTCATGTTCTGCCAAGTCTGCTATCGTTCGAGCAACATGTACAATACGCGACAAACCCCTACCCCCAAGTCCTGTTCTCAATGCTATTTGGTTAAGTTTGGATTTGGCTTCAGGCGACAGAGCTTCACACGCAATACCTTTATTTTTTGATTGGTTGCCACCTGATTTTTGATCCATAACAGACGAAGCACGCGAACATACACCAGTTAAAGAGTCTTTTAGTTTCTCTTCACGTTGAGCTCTAAACGCACGAGCTTTTTCTACCATTGCTTGCATTTGGGCAGATGATAGACCTTGTACTCCATTAAGTATTTTTTGCGGTGAGGGACGTTGTATATCAATACACATATCGATACGATCAACTAAAGGTCCACTCAACTTAGATTGATACTTTAAAATTTTTGCCTCGGTGCATACGCATTCATGATCACTATCACCTAAATATCCGCAGGGGCAAGGATTTGCAGCAGCAATAAACATAAACTTACCAGGAAAAACATACACTCCTTCTGCGCGAATAAGACGCACCTCACCCTCCTCGAACGGTTGGCGTAAGGTTTGTAACACATTCGAGGCAAATTCTGGTAATTCATCAAGAAAAAGTACACCCGTATGAGCAAGCGATATTTCTCCTGGTAAAACTGGCCTTCCCCCACCTATAAGCCCTGCAGTTGATATAGAATGATGCGGCGCTCTAAAAGGTGGAATTCCTTGAGAAAGCAAGTCTAAAGGAAGTCCTGCTACCGAGTGAATAAGCAAAGCTTCATCTTTCTGTGCCACACTTAAAGGTGGAAGAATCGAAGGAATACGTTGCGCAAGCATCGTTTTACCTGCACCTGGAGGTCCTATCATCAGCAATCCATGATTGCCTGCTGCGGCTATCACACATGCACGTTTTGCAGCTTCTTGGTCTATAACGTCTATAAAATCATAGGTATGAACAGATTGGCGTAGGCGCTTTTTAAGAACCACCGCACTTGTATCGCTACATTTTCGCATAAGCCAAGGAATACCATTCATAAATACGCTTAGACGCTGACAGTAAAGCGTATGCTTGGTATGAATATCGTTTACACTTAAAGCTGAACAAACCACCATTTTATGTAACGAGCGCGCTAACTTATAATATGCCATATACCCTCGTATAGGACACACGCTTCCATCCAAGGCAAGCTCACCTATAAATAGACACTTTTCAATATCGGCTAAAGGCATCGAGTGCGTTAGATAGAGCAGTGCCACCGCAATTGGTAAATCAAATCCAGCTCCCGTTTTTCTTATCTCACCAGGTGAAAGATTGATAGTAATATGTTTTCTGGGTAAATTAACTCCTATGCTTTTAAGCGCACAGCGCACGCGCGAGCGAGATTCTAAAACCGATATATCAGGATTTCCCACAAGCGTTATCCCAGGAATACCACTTGAAGTAGAAACTTCAACTTTAACCGGAATTGCTTCTATTCCTCGCAGCATGGCCGTGTGAATGGTAACAGCCTCACTCATAAGGCCCGTCCCATTCAAATGCAGACTGTATATGTCTTAGCTGAGCATGCGAATCATCTAAAATTGCCAACGCAATAACATCAAAACGTATGTTTTCGCACATAGGATAAGCAGTGTTATAACTACGAGCCAAGGCAATATAGCGCGATTGTTTTTGTTTATCAACAGCAATCTCGGGAAAGAGCTCCCCTGATTTGTTCTGCAGCCGTGTTTTTACTTCAACAAAAACGGTCTCATCACCTTTTGAGGCAATGATATCAACTTCACCATCTGCGCATTTCCAATTACGATCCAAAATTTCAAAATCCTGCCGTTCTAAAAAACAACAGGCAAGATTTTCACCCAACGTGCCAAGTTCCTTGCTATTTAAAGTGTTAACTGCGGACTTGCGCGGAGTATCAACCGAATCGTTGGTTTTTTCTTTCGTCTGTCTCTTATCGCGTTTTGTAGTTTTTTTCTTGTGTGGTGCACAAGACTCGATAGGATCTGCAGAAGCTATCTCTGACCCAAAATGTTCCTTCATGCTGCCTTCTTTCCTGAAGCTTTACCTAAAGGACATTTTGAACCTACAAACATGCACAAAACTTGGCGCTAACTTGCAAAAAAGCCAAAATAAAACCTGCAAGTTTCCAAAATATTCAGATACTTACAGGCTTAAAAATTTCCTCAATGTATGTATATACAATTATCTGGTAATAAACTTATGGTATGCGCTTTCATCAACAACAACATCCAGCTCGCCAATCCATAAAAACGGCTCATGGGATTTGCAAAAGCCATACTTAAAGAAGTAAAGCCCATCATTAACATCTAAAGAGTACACAGCTCCCATGTTAAAATATTTTTTACCAAGCTCACGACCCCATTTTATAAGCTCCCAAATAGTGAGATATCCAGGACTAACTTTTCCCTTCATGGTTGTTGTGGCTCCATAAACATACCAGAGCGTATCCTTATAAGGAAAACCAAGCATACTAGATATAGGTTGACCTTCATATTCAGAAGTACAAATTCGAATATCAGGAAAAGCTTCTAAGAATCTATCAAAATACTCTCTTGGACGATAGGTAATGCCATGTCGGTGAGCCATAATTTCGGTAAGATGATAAAAGGTATCAAGATCCTCTTTTGATCTACTCCAACGCGAGGTAACACCTGCTTTTATAGAAGATCTAATATGTCTTCGAGTCATGGTACTAAAACTTGCAAGCAAGTCATCAGTAGATTTGCCTTCAAGATCAAGCATCATTTCACAGTGAGGATTAGAAAACGAATGAGGGCTTACTCCATCGCTTCTAAACGTAAAACCAGCATCACGATACTTTTTTACTAATGCCTGATCGTTCTCTACACAGGGATCGAGTCTGAGTAAGAAGGCATCGTACTTTTTAAAAAGTAGCCGCGCTTCATCAATAAGTCTTTTAGTAGTTTCGATATCATAAAAATCACAAACAGGACCTCGTGGAGCATAAAGGAACATTTTGTCATCCGATGCCTTAATACCAAGGACAGACATACCCGCACAAATTTTTCCATCCTTCTCAAGATAAACAAATTCATTAATCCAATTGCTTTTAACTTTAGACCAGTTCATATACTGCATAACATGGCCATACGGCGAATGTTTAACAAATTCATCTTATTCTTGAACTTTTGCTGCGTCATTTTTATCAAGTATCGGCATCGATTCTCCTTCTTGCCTAATACACAATTATGCATATAAACCGCAAACAATAACATCAAATACAAATTGATTGCATCAATTCCTTGTCCCTAACTAAATCTAGCATAGTCTAGTTCATCAAATAAGTAAGGTCAAGAAATCATAAATACCATAACAAGTTTACGGCTTGTAACAAAAATTCTCCTCATTATTTTGCATTAATATGATCAATCAAATTGTGTCAAGTCAAATGATTGAAAGAAATTAAAGCATGCCATACAGGTTATACAAAATGTTTACAAAATGATTTGCGATGTACAGGGCTTAAACCATAGGTTTTAATCGCATCAATATGTGCTTTGGAACCATAACCTTTATTTTCAGCAAAATGATATTGAGGATAGCGCGTATCCAAATCTTGCATAAGACGATCACGAGCAACTTTTGCAACTATTGATGCGGCGGCGATAGAGGCAATACGGCTATCACCTTTTATCAGCGTTTTCTCTTTGGGATGTGCGTGAATAGGATTGCCATCAATCAACACACAATCTGGTTCAACACCAGTTTGCAAAATAGCACACTTCATGGTTTCACGTAGGCATGAAACAATACCAAATCTGTCTATATCCTCAGGACTTGTAAATGCAATTCCAACCGCACGAGCATGCGCGCGAATTTGTGTATCTAGGCGCTCACGTTCCAAAGAGGTAAGTTTCTTTGAATCGTTAAGACCCCAAATGTGAGGCTCTTGGGGAAGAATCACCGCAGCTACTGCCAAAGGTCCGGCAAGAGGACCGCGTCCAACTTCGTCAACACCTATGATGGTGCCCACACCGCCTAGCTCCTCTTGAAGCTCATACATATCATTAACACGAGCGCGCTCCTTGCACGCAAGGTCATAGCGCTTGACGGCTCTTGTAACTGCTGCTTGTACGCTCTTGCGCTCGTCATGTGCATAGTGCTCAATTACCGCATTGAGCTCCTCAAAAGGCGTCACGCGCAGAACGGTAATAATATCTGAACATGTGGGTGTCTTTGTTTTACTCACACCCTGTTCAATTTGTGTGTGAGATGTTACATTATCCATGATAAGCTTTCATGACGTGCCTGGTAAACAGTGCATAAGAGACAATTTTTCACTTGTCCCAAAATAAAATAAAGGCGATAACAAAAAAGCCACCCGAAGGTGACTTTTCATGCGGCTTAGCTTAGCGTTTCTCGCGAATGCGTGCTGCTTTTCCAACACGATCACGTAGATAGTAAAGCTTAGAGCGATTAACGTCACCATGACGTACAACCTCAAGCTTTGCAATCTTAGGTGAGTGAAGCGGGAACGTACGCTCAACACCTACACCAAAGCTCATTTTACGAACAGTAAATGTTTCACGCGCGCCTGCACCGCTCATACGGATAACGTCGCCTTGAAACACCTGCTCACGCTCACGTTCACCCTCTTTAATACGATAGTGAACTTTAACATTGTCGCCAGGAATTACGTGTGGCAAATCTTCACGTATTTGCTGACGCTCAAGTGCTTGAATGTAATCCATTACACATCCATTCTCTAGAGGTGCCGACACATGTGAACGACACATAGCTATACATACGAATTTAAATATTACCGCACAATTTAGGTTCAAAGGCGATAAAACTAAAAATATATGAAATCCTTCGCAATATACACATGGAACCGCGCGTAACTACGACGGATGCACACGTAAAATGCGTGCATCCTTAGACATTACAACACAATGAAACACGTTTAGCTGCGTGGTTGTTTCTTTAAAACACAAGGAGACGCATGTGCACAAGACGAAAAACGGTACAACCTTCATACAAAGATTGTACCGAATTTACGCGGCGTCGGCATGTGCGCATAAAATCAAAAGAACTGTGATCTCCTACGAAAGCTCACATACCGTGATTACGCACAGCAACTATTTAACCTGTGCAGGTCCGCCATTAGAATTGATCTTAGCCTGCGCTCCTGCCAAACGAGCAATAGGAACACGATAAGGCGAGCAGGATACATAATCTAATCCAAGGTCATAATACATCTGGATAGATTGAGGATCTCCTCCGGTCTCACCACACACACCACACACGATAGTTGGATTAGCTTGGTGACCACCCTTAACAGCTACATCAACTAATTTTGCAACACCTGAGTCAAGCGTTTCAAATGGGTTACTCTTCAAGATCTTTTTATTAAGATACTGAGGAATAAATGCAGACTCAACGTCATCACGCGAGAAACCAAATACGGTTTGAGTAAGGTCGTTGGTACCAAAGCTAAAGAAGTCTGCATATTTACCAATCTCATCTGCCGTTACAGCTGCACGAGGAAGCTCAATCATGCATCCAACAGGAATGTGGAGTTCAACACCTTCTGACTCGGCAACAGCTTCGACAACATCTTCAATTTGGTTGCGTACAAGCTTAAGCTCTTCAACGGTGGAAATAAGCGGAACCATGATTTCAGGACATGGATTAAATCCTTCTTTTTTAAGACGTGCAGCAGCGCCTGCAATAGCACGAACTTGCATGTCGTTAAGCTCGGGATACACAATACCCAAACGGCAACCGCGAAGTCCCAGCATAGGGTTAGCTTCTTGGAACGAATCAAGACGAGCAAGGTGTGCACGCATAGCTTTAAGAGTTGTGTCGTGCTCACCGCGTGCTTCAGCATGTGCAAGCTGTACAGCCACTGCGCGTGGATCATCCAAGAACTCGTGCAGAGGTGGGTCAAGCAAACGAACGATAACATTTCTGCCGTCCATAGCTTTAAACATACCAACAAAGTCCTCGGTTTGAACACGAAGGAGCTGACCTAAAGCTTGTTGCTTTGCGCCATCGGACTCAGCCAAAATAAACGACTGAATAATTTGTTTACGCTCGCCCAAGAACATGTGCTCAGTACGATCCAAACCAATACCATCGGCTCCAAAATCAACAGAAAGCTGTGCGTCAGCTGGATTATCAGCATTGGTACGAACACCAAAGATGCGCCCACGAGATGCATCACGGCGGACATCATCTGCCCATGTAAGAATGGTCTCAAGGTCTCCTGTAAGCTCAGGACGAGTTAGAGGAACCTCTCCGAGAATAATGTCGCCTGTTGTTCCGTTAATGGAAATGACATCGCCCTCATGAAGAACCACGCCAGTACCACTAATTTCTACTTGTTTGGCTTTTGCATCAATACGAAGTGCTTCAGCACCACAGACACAAGGAGCACCCATACCACGTGCAATTACAGCTGCATGCGAAGTTTTTCCACCATGAGAAGTTAAAATACCTTCTGCCGCAACCATACCACGAAGGTCATCTGGAGTAGTTTCCCAACGTACAAGAATGCAAGGCTTCTCGATATTGTGATAGTGAACTGCAGCGTCAGACGAGAATACAACAGCACCTACTGCAGCACCAGGTGAGGCATTCATACCTTTAGCAATGACGTCAACTTTTGCTTTTGGATCAAATTGTGGGTGAAGCAGTTGGTCAAGTTGCTCGGGCGCAACACGCATAATTGCTTGCTCGCGAGTAATACGTCCCTCATCGACCATTTGAATGGCAACACGAAGCGCAGAAAGTGCAGTACGTTTACCAACACGAGTTTGCAGCATCCAAAGTTTGCCTTGTTCAATGGTAAACTCGATATCCATCATGTCGGCATAGTGATCTTCCAAGATCTCAAAGACATGGAACAGTTCTTTACCAGCTTCTTTAAGTGCAGGAACTTTTACCAAATCGGCAATGGGCTCGGTATTACGAATACCTGCAACAACATCTTCACCTTGTGCGTTAATAAGGAAGTCACCATAGCGCTCGTTGGTACCATCGGCAGGATTACGCGTAAAAGCAACACCAGTTGCAGATGTTTCGCCTTTATTACCAAAGACCATAACCTGCACGTTAACAGCAGTACCAAGATTATCATCGATCTTATTTTGCTTACGATAAATGCATGCACGCTCATTCATCCAGCTTCCAAATACAGCTTGCTCGGCAAGACGAAGTTGAAGATATGGATCTTGTGGGAAGGAAGCTTTACCGTCGGGAGCAACCTCAGGGTGAGCTTGGGAATCAACGTTTTTAGCAAAGATTTTCTTAAATGTCTGCGTAAGATCTTTAAGATCTTCTGCATTTAGTTCGGTATCTAAGCGAACGCCTTTTTCTTCCTTTTTCTCATTGATAGCCTCTTCAAACAAGTCACCATCAATACCCATAACAACGTTAGAGAACATCTGAACAAAACGACGATAAGAATCCCATGCAAAACGTTCATTATTGGTTTGTTTAATTAAACCTTGAACAGAAACGTCGTTAAGACCAAGGTTTAAAACAGTATCCATCATACCAGGCATCGAAAAAGGAGCACCTGAACGTACTGAGACAAGCAGTGGGTCTTGTGGATCGCCAAGTTTTTTGCCCATTCGACGTTCAAGATCTTTACGAGCGACATCAATCTCGTCCAAAACACCTGCTGGCCACGTATTGTTATGCGTAGCATACGCAACACATGTTTGGCAGGTAATAGAAAATCCGGGAGGAACAGGAAGACCAATATTTGCCATCTCGGCAAGATTGGCACCTTTACCACCGGTTATCCATTTTGCTTCATCAACGGAAGCACCGGCAACTTCGGTAACGTTATTACCGTTTTCATCATTACCAAAACGGTATACGTGCTTTTCAGCCATAAAACACCCCTCATTTCGCCTGGTTGAACACATCGTTGATTGATGTGTTTATATCCTTATCCTTTATACACGTACAAGCTCGTTCAAAACGAGCATGCGTATAAACACTGTTTTTGTAACAAAATTTATTGTACTGGTTACACAGCAAAAGGTATTATGTGTTCGATAAGCGGAATGTTTTTTTCTGTAAATAAATCTATAACAACAGATTCCAAAAATTACGCTATACTAAGAAGCGATTTCGCAATTTTTGCCTTAGACATCCCTATATAAAAGGCCAAAGTATTTAATTCATTCTCCGTTCTGCAAATAGGCCTGTAGCTGTCTTAAAAAATCTGCTATTTTTTATGAACCAATGAGCGTATAAAATCTATCTCGGGCATGTGAAATATCCACGCACAGCCAAAGGTAGTTATAAGTGCAGGCACACCCGAAAGTACCAATAAGCCCAACACATAAACTAAACTGACAGGTACATGAGAATCAAATAACAAAGCCGAATGGCCTGAAAGCCAAAAGATAATTCCACCTACCAAGCATCCTGCAACACCACAGAAAAATGCACGTAGACAAGATACTAGCAACGAAATACATGAAAGCTGGTGCAGCTTTGCAAAAAGCATTATAAACGTAAGAACGTCTACCACTATAAACATGACAGAGCTTGAAAGAGCAACCATGCACAAACCAAAAAGAGGTGTGAGATATATACAAAATGCAATTTGGATTACCGAAGCCACAAGCACAGAGAATGCATAATACTTCATTGCGCGCAGCGATGAACATATCTTTTGCAAGTACATGCACACACCAAATCCAGGCAGACTAATAGCTAAACCTGCCAAATATAAAGCGGTATCTTGTAATTGTTGTGGACTAAACTTTCCTGCAGCCATAAGGTGGATAAGAGGTAAAGCATACATAATAAGAAACAATGAAAACGGTATCATTAAAAACAAGATTTTCTGCGTACCCGTTTGTATACCTGCGCAATATGACTTCATATCATGTTTTGCAATATCATATGAGAGCTCGGTAAACATAGCTGTAGTTATAGGTACTGCAAGAATTGCATAGGGCAAAGTATACCAAAGACGTGCATAAAATGCTATGGATGCACCCTCGGCGCACACTGAAAGAGCTGAGCTTGTTTGCACGGATACCGTTACAAATGATCCAACCATAACAAGTAAAGACGGAATGCCTATGGAAAGCGTATCTTTAAGTGCAGGATCTTTAAGATCAACGTGAAAACGCAAACGAATACCTTGCTTAATAAGAGAAGGAATTTGAAGCACAACTTGAATTAAAACACCAAGTGGATTACCAAGGGCTAATATAATAAGCGCTGCTACAGGGTATGAATTTACCAAAAATGCATAGGCTAAAAACGAAGCAATCGTTACAAAGTTATTAAAAATGGGTGCCGCACTACTCCAAAAATAGTCGCGTTCGGCGTTAAGAATACCTGAAAAAATAGAGCTCAATGCGTAAAGTAATACTTCGATAACAAAGAACTTAAAGAAATACACAGCTAAAGCAGTATCGAAATCGCTTCGGGCTGAAAATGACTGAGTATAAACCACTTCACCTGCAAAAATAAAACCAATGACTGTAACGGCCGCCATAAGAATAACAACCAAAGACGTCAAATTAGAAGCGTATTCACTTGCCTGGTGTATTCCAGATTTCTTTTTAACGCTTAAATATACGGGAAGAAAAGCAGTTACGAGCATTCCACCAATTACCAATTCATAAAGCTGATTGGGCAAATTGTTAGCAACAGAATAGCAACTGGCAATAACGGTAGCACCTAGCGCATATGCCTGAGCCCACGTTCTAATAAAACCTGTTATTCGGCTTATAATAACGAGCACGCTGATGAGCGCCGCGCTTTTCCCAAGTTGCTGCTCTCGGTTTTGGGAGCTTACATCAGAAGAAGACTGCTTGTATGTTTCCATATAAACCTTTCAAACATATAAACCTTGTAACATCAGTATCTAAAATGCATGGATCTATATGTACAAATAATCAAAATGCATCTGCCGTAGCTTATGATTTTAATGCATCGTGGCAAATATCTTCAAAATGAAACTGAAAATGCGTTTGTAAATCACGTGGATTAAGTTTAAGCGTAATACCTCGTTTGCCGCCAGAAATCGTAATAAGATCAAACAATAATGCTGTTTCATCGATAATGGTATAAAATTCTTTTTTCATGCCAATAGGGCTACATCCACCGCGAATATAACCTGTAAGAGCTTCTAGATCTTTGACATGCACCATTGACAAAGATTTTTCTTGCGAAACTTTTGCAGCCTTCTTAAGGTCAAGCTCTGCATTGACGGGAATGCAGCATACAACATACGAAGAGCCGCCATGAGTGGTAACCAACGTTTTGAAGGACGCGTCAACTTCGTTGCCTAATGATTGGGCAATACGCACGCCAACACCTGTTGAGGTATCTTCGTGCTGCGCATCATAGGTTTGAACGGTGTAACTCACACCTTTTGTATCAAGTTCACGCATGGCATTTGTTTTTTGCACACGCGGCTGTTTTGTATGCTTCATCCAACGTCTTTCTATCTAACAAGAAACAGAA
Organism: uncultured Atopobium sp.; assembly: GCA_947252455.1. GTDB lineage: Bacteria > Actinomycetota > Coriobacteriia > Coriobacteriales > Atopobiaceae > Fannyhessea. The sequence goes on from CAMXVQ010000002.1 coordinate 77,867, forward strand.
ATATCCATATGCAATTCTCGCAATTCATATTTCATTATAATACGCGAATACTTTCTTCATCTCATTTGCGAAAGTATCGCGTAAGAAATTATGCTTGGGCAGGTAAAACTCTTTTTAAATAGAGACCTGTATAACTTTTATCACAGGCCGCAAGCTCCTCGGGCGTACCCGTTGCGATAACGTTACCACCGCGCGCTCCTCCTAAAGGACCTAAGTCGATAAGATAATCAGCAACTTTAATAACGTCTAAATTGTGCTCGATAATAACCACGGTGTTCCCAGCATCTACTAATTTTTGCAGAACCTCAATAAGCATACGCACGTCCTCAAAATGCAAACCCGTTGTAGGTTCGTCCAAAATATAAAACGTTTTTCCCGTTTGCTGACGGTGTAATTCGCGAGACAGCTTGACGCGCTGCGCTTCCCCACCAGAAAGCGTTGTTGCACTTTGGCCTAAATGAATATAGCCCAAACCAACATCATAGAGTGTTTGCAGTTTCCGCGAAATCTTGGGAATTGACGCAAAAAAGGCAAGAGCTTCGTGAACAGTCATGTCTAACACATCGCTTATAGATTTTCCTTTATAGCAAATCTCAAGCGTTTCGCGATTATAGCGCCTGCCATGGCAAACTTCACAGGGAACATAAACATCAGGTAAAAAGTTCATCTCAATTTTGAGTTGGCCGTCACCTTTACATGCCTCACACCTACCGCCTGAAACGTTAAACGAAAACCGTCCAGCGCTATAACCACGCGCGCGACTATCTGGAAGAGAAGCAAACAGGGCGCGCAAATCATCCCATAATCCAATATAGGTAGCAGGATTAGATCGAGGTGTACGACCAATAGGCGACTGATCTATATTGATAACTTTATCAATATAGGATTTATGCTGACTATCATAGAGGCCCGAAAAACTTTTATACGCCCCTATACGCTGTTTTGAATGATTGATTTCATGGGCTAAAAGTGGCGCTAAGGTATCTGTAACCAAAGAAGATTTACCCGAACCCGAAACACCTGTTACAACGGTAAATGTTCCATACGGTATTGACACCTTTATGTTTTGTAAATTATTTTCGGTAGCACCTGAAAGAGTAAACGCTTGTCCTGTACCTGTTCGGCGCATGCGTGGTACGGCAATTTTTCGTCGACCCACAAGATAGTCTGCTGTCAGCGAATGCTTTGCACGCATAATTTGTGAGGGCGTGCCTTGAGCAATTACATCTCCGCCCAGCTCACCTGCGCCTGGTCCCATATCAATTACATAATCGGCAGCACGAATAGTATCTTCATCATGCTCAACCACAATTACAGTATTGCCCTGATCACGAAGCTGTTTAAGCGTAGTGATAAGACGATCGTTGTCTTTTTGATGAAGACCAATTGAAGGCTCATCCAAAATATAAAGCACGCCTGTTAATCCCGATCCAATTTGCGTTGCAAGGCGAATACGTTGTGCTTCCCCACCAGAAAGGGTAGACGCACTTCGTGCAAGCGTAAGGTAATCCAAGCCAACATGTACCATAAATTCAAGTCGTGTACGAATTTCTTTAAGAAGCGGTTGTGCAATCGCAGAAAGTCGCTTGTCAAAATGAAGCGACTGCACAAAGCACAGAGCCTCGGCACATGAAAGTTCACAAAGTTGCTGGATATTTTTATCGCCAACAGTAACCGCCAAGTATTCGGGCTTAAGACGAGCACCTTTACACGTTGTGCAGGGAACTTCTTTAATAAATTTTGCAAAATGCTGCTTCATGGTTTCAGAGGTACTTTCTTGATACTTATCAAAAAGTACATCACAAACACCTGGAAAAGTTGTTTTCCACTCGTTAATGCGTCCATCTTTTGTGTGATACCTAACGGGAATTTCCTGTGATCCTAACCCATAGAGCAGCGCATGCTGACACGAATCTGACAAATCTTTATACGGAGTTGCGGATGAGGCACCCATAAAATTACAAACAGCATCGAGGATCTGAGAATAATAATTTGAGCGCGCAAGAACACCACCAAAAACGCCTTCTGCAACCGATAAACGTGGATCTTCTATAATTGCATCAACATCAATGGATCGCTTACTTCCAAGGCCATCACAATCTGGACATGCACCATAGGGAGCGTTAAATGAAAAATCTCGTGGTTGGAGCTCATCTATAGAGTGTCCATGAACAGGACAAGCCAGAGCTAATGAAAATTGCGCCTCAAATGCACTCTCATTCTTTGTTGTATCTGCGTGTTGACCCGTCTGCTCACGCGCTTCTAAGACATAAAAAATAACGCGACCAGCGGATAACTTGGTAGCATTCTCACATGCCTCAGCAATACGAACCCGACTCGTTGTACGTAAAACCAAACGATCAACAACAACGTCTATAGTGTGTTTTACCTGCTTCTTTAAGGAGATATCGTCGTCAAGCAGCATAAAAGTGCCGTCAATACGAACACGAGAAAAACCCTCGCGCCTTAAATCATCTAACAACTTGGTAAACTGTCCTTTTTTACCTATAACAACAGGTGAAAGTACATATGCACGTCGGTTAGGCGCTTGTTCAAGAATGCGATCGATAACTTCGTCAACGGTTTGTTTTTTTATCACGCACCCACACTCTGGACAATGTGCACAACCAAGCCGCGCATATAACAGACGTATATAATCATAAATTTCTGTAACAGTTCCAACGGTAGAACGAGGATTATGACCGGTTGTCTTTTGATCTATACATATTGCTGGAGAAAGACCTTCGATAGAATCTAGATCGGGTTTATTCATACGACCTAAAAACATGCGCGCATAGCTTGACAAAGACTCAACATAACGCCGTTGGCCTTCCGCATAAATGGTGTCAAATGCAAGACTTGATTTTCCTGAACCTGACAGTCCCGTGATAACAACCAATTTATTGCGAGGTATGGTGACTGAGATATTTTTTAGATTATGTTCACGCGCGCCCTTAATCGAAATTACCCTGTCACTCATCAATATGCTCCCATTTAAAGCTGGCTACAAAATTCTCTCGTAATGATATCAAGGATACCCATGTTTTTGCATGTCTTACATTTGTCTATCAGTTTGAGGTAAAAAGACCGACCAATCAGGTGTTGCCGATAAAATGGTACCTACAAATATAGCAATACAACAAATAATACTTATAAGATTAGGCATAGTAGCTGCATACAACGATGAAAAAATGAGAGCCCATGCGCAATAAGAAATATTGCACGCCATCGCGCGTGCAGCACCTGTAACGTCGATTGCTTTGTAGTAGAACAAATACGACAAAGCACCTGCAATACCTGCGCCTATAACAAATATGCTAGCAGGCGCAACTGACATCTGTGCAACAAAACCCCATGCACCAACTAAAGGCAGCACAATTAAAGCGTAGGTAAGACTGGAAGTAAGCTCATGAATTAAAAGCGCTACATCGCAATCTAGATCTTGGGTAGACTGTAGCCCCCATGAGGCAAAAACAGCACCAGAACCCCATGCAAGAACACAGATAAATGCTGCCGCAACACCAATAATCGTGTTTCCTTCAACCGAACCTTGTGCAGTTTGCAAGCCAACCATAATAACACCTGCAAGCGCCACAAAAAGGGCAACAAGACGTTGAGTATTCATTGATTCCTTAAGGAAGAATACCGCAAGAAATGTACCAACCGCGGGGTAAAATGCCGAGATAATTGCAGTTGGTGCCGGTCCTATATTGTTGATACTCGACATATACGCATTCATGCCAACAGGGCCGCTCATAAGAGCACCACAACATATGATGAGAGCTCCTTTTGTACGCAATGCCTGCAAAAACTGAGAAAATTTTCCGCGCACAACAACAAGTGTAATCAAAACTAACGCACTTATAATGTCGTGAACAGCCGCACACACCAAAGCCGCGTCAAGGGCACTATTAAACGGATGATACAAAAATGCAATGCCTAAAATACAGGTATCTAAACCCCATAAGATACCGCTTAAAAGACCAAATTTCATACACATCTCCCCTGCTTATACTCAAAAGCACATCATGCACTCATGGCATATAGTCATTCAAGAATACAAATAATTACAATGTCTAGTTTTTCCAAGCTGGAGCAATGCCACTTTCATACCAAGCCAAAATTTTATCGACATACTCGCCAGCATAACGGTAGTAAATATAGAGCCACACATCAACATTTTCGCCTTCGGCCTCTTTTTCAAGCGACCAAATATACCAACACCAGCCTGCAAATATAACGTACGCCCAGAAATGTCGACGTTCTTTGTCTGAAGCTTTTCTCCCAAAATAATAATCAATACATCTATTAGCACGTTCTTCGTCAAGCGAGCAGCATACACAAAACGTTCCAAAGTCATTGGCAATATCAGACATGCCTGCATATTCCCAGTCGATAAGCGTCATGGTGTCGTGCTCGTCTAACAGAAGATTAAGCATATAAAAATCATTATGTGATATGCATAAGGGATACCCATCAGCCTCTGCATACGATTTAAGTAAGGTAACTTTTTCTTTTAATTCATCGTAGCCATAAATATCAATAGGTCCATGCTCTTTAAGAAGTTGCTCGTAGCGCAAGCCTTCATCAAAGAAATCAAAGTGACGAGCAAGTTGTGCCGAGCTGTCATGAAGCGTTCTGCACATCTGCATCGCACGTTTAAGCTGAGCGTCATCGGTTGGATCAAGGGTGCGTGCATGGGGTATAAAACGCGAAATTTTCCAGCCCTTTTGTTCATCTTCATAGATAAATGTAGCATCAAGTCCTAATTCGCGAGCTTTAAGAAGCGCCGCGCGCTCGCTTGTTCTATCGATCATTTTATCGGTACCAGCGCCTGGATGACGATACACATATTCTTTACCGCACACCGTAAAATGACAAGACAAATTGGTAAGACCCTGCTTAAGTGGATAAAATCCACCAATATCTTGTTTTGAGCACGAAAGAGTTTTACAAATATTATCAAATACCTCAGAGTCAACATTTTCCAAAAAATGAGGATCAAACGATCTTAAATCCTCAAGTGAGTCAAATTCTTTAATGTCGTCACTTGAATACAATTTTGAAACCATCGACAATTCTTTAAGGTGATCAACATAAATATCTTCCCAAAGTTTATCTGCAGTCTCGGGTTTCGGGTATTCTGCCTGCAAAATATGAACAAATTTTTGTGAAAAAGCCGTATCAAAATACACATGACCAAGCATAATATCGCTGTTATGTCCACCAATAGTGACCTTGGTAATACGCCCTTGAGCTCCTGTTGTTACACACCATTCGTTTGTATCACCATCTACATGCTGCGTTGCGTAATATGCTCGATAGACATAGCGCTCAAAGGGGTTAATAACAAAATAATTATCAGACGAACAAATAAAGGTGTTACTCAAGCGATCTTTTACATGCCATAAGGTTGAGTTATTATTGCGTGTTGCATAATCAGGATTCACTACAATATCCACGCCATATTTTTGCGCAAGATAGAAGAAACATTCCTTTTTATAACCAACAACAACCGTAATATCTGAGATACCCTTTTCGAGCAGCTGCTTGATTTGGCGTTCAATAAGAACTTCGCCCTTAACTTTAAGAACACCTTTAGGACGTTCGTACGAAATGGGTGCAAAACGAGATGATAAACCAGCCGCCATAATAATTGCATTGTGGACTTCATAGGGCTTTAATGCAGCGCGACCCTTTTCACTTAGACGTCCATCTACAAGATATCCGACACGTTTTGCCTGCGCATATGCCGTATTTACTGAACCCAATGACATATGTGTTATTTCACAAAGCTCACGCTGGGTATAGAGCTGCTGGGAGCTTCCTTGTGCGCGCAAAATATAAAACATAGCTCTACTAAGACTCATTATCTGTCCTTTACAACTGCGATACCAACATGGTATTCATACGGTAACGCTCTCATGCGTTCATTTTTTAATTATAGAGTCAGATAATTGAACGTTCAATTATTTTATAGAGCAAACATAATCTGAACACAAAGAGCCTTGGATAAAGCATAGCGTCGTAGTCGCATACGTTTTATAGCGTCTTAGAACGATTATCCCGTTTTGTTTGCATAAAGCTCATAAGCGTAATACATAGAAAAACAAGCGCTACGATTAACATCGCCGCGTCATATATCATGACTGCACCACGAATTTTATAGGTATCCACCAATCCATATGCACAAAATGCAAACAAAGAGGCAAGACCATACGCAACAAAAATGTACTTTTGCATGCGCATCGTTACTACTGCATAGTAAAGAATTATGCCACTTGCATTAAAAAGTCCACCAACAATGAGAAGCATAAGTTCAAGCTTATATGCTGCAAGTGGAACCCCATAAAGTGCACCAAGAACTTCGATTCCTAAAAACCATGCCGCCAAACAAGTTACAAATGTAGCGGCGCAAATTGCCATGAATCCTTTAAAAATGATCTGTGCAAAGTCTTTAATACGCGCTTGAGACCAGCACAGTGCCATATCGGTAAGAAGCGGCTTAAAGACAAAGCCACTTAAAAGATTGATAACCAAAGACGGCATAAATAAAATGGAATAGAGTGCCTGATAATCACGGGTTAAATACATATCTATTGCATATTTGGGAGCATTGGTGATATACACAAGAAAGAATGAGCCTATACAAAGTGGCAAACACGTCCAAAACAGTTTAATTATGGACGCAGGCTTAAATGACGGACGAAGCGGCACAAACTGTTGAGCAAAAGGAACATTGCAAAAGAAAAATGCAAACGCAGACAAAATAAAAGCGACGATACATGAGGAGCATAAATCTTTAGTGATAAACGCCGCGATACAAAAACCAAGCATACACGCAATAATACGTGCGAAAAACGCGCGCCCAGCAATGTCAAGTCTGCCTCTCTGCTGAAACATACCATGAAATACATCTTCAAACGCATCAAAGAGCTTAAGCAATGCTATCAACATAATGCTTAGTGCAACTGGTGTAATTCCATTGGTATAAAGTGTATATCCAACGATTACCACACACATAACAAGACAGCTTACGTAACGCGCGCCAAGGTATGTTGCAAACGAAAATCGTTCTTGAGAATCAGTTGCTTGGTAGGAGCGAATTTCAAAATGGCCAATAACTTGAAACTGTTGGGACAAAGCAAACGCAATCGCAAAAATACCCGCAGCTTCAAGACCTAAAATGCGTGTAGTCATAAGCAACAAAATTGCACTGGAAAGAGCATTTGCTGCACTACCCAGCGTATTCCATATATAATTTTTGCGCAGTTGCGCCTTACTTTGAGCTATTTCCACGCGTTATTCCTTAATGTCTTTATACGGTCCAAAGTCTAAACGAGACGGATAATGATTTTTTCGATCATTTTCGGGCGGTAATTGCATATAATCGCCAAATCCACGTCTGAGCATAACATCGTAAGCTTTAGGCAGATTAACCGTAATAGTTTCAAAGGGTGCACGTATGGCAGGATATGCCTCCGCACGCGTTACCGCCCATGCATGAGGATCTCTGTCCATAAAATCAACGTAGGTTTCGCCTTGTTCATGTTCTGCCAGGCGAGCATAATGCTCCCAACGTGCATGAATCCAGCGAGGTGAAACATGAAAAATTTTCATTGCCCAATGAGCCAGATAACACGCAAGCAAGACGAATCCTTTAAGCGGCTGAGAAAGCTGAACATGAGGTGCAGGCGTAGCGCGCAAAAAAGCGAGACGTGCAAAAAACCATGTCATACGTCTTTGACACACAAATGTACGGGGATTATTCGAAGGCTTATCCATTGCAAACAGGCCAATGCCAATAGGATATTGAAAAGGACAATGTGCAAATTCCTCTGGAACACAAAAGGTATTCTTAAGAGAAAAATTAGCATTGCACGCAGGGAAAAACGGCTCTGTCCTGCCACTGATAAGTTCAAAGGCCTCCCCCATTTCTTGTGGAGCCTCGCGCATAAAGCGTTCGTAGTCTTCTCTAAAAAGGGCAATATCAACATCGTCATCCCAAGGAATAAATCCTTTATGGCGAACCGTACCAATTGCGGTACCACCATACACATAATATTCAATGTTGAGCTTTTGACAAATCCTGTCAAATTCACCCAAAATCATGGTTGAAATGAGTTGGAGTTGTCTTAACTCATGAGGATCTTCATATTGTTTATAAGCCATGCTACATCCACTTCTGTAATACATATATCGGTATAACTCATGTGTATACATAAGTCTTCACGAGTATTCTCTACACATCTTGCTATTATACTATGTTATGGTTTCTCTACAGAATCTTGGCAACCAAAGGAAGAACGTGTATACATCTAACGACCATTGTTTTGTTATTTGCGCATATAAAAACAGTCCCTACCTTGAGGATTGCATGCGCTCGCTGAAAAATCAAAGTGTGACAAGTCGTGTGTTTTTAGTTACGTCCACGCCATCGAACACCATAGAACATCTTTGTTCACAATATGACATACCTTTTTATGTCAATACCACCAACTCTCATGGCATAGGCGGCGACTGGAATTTTGCTTTATCGTGTGCAACCACAAAGCTTGTAACAATAGCCCACCAAGACGACATATATAAACCTCGTTATGTAGAAGAAATGCTTGCACATATAAATGCGGTCACAGATCCGCTGCTGTATTTTTCGGGATATGCAGAGCTCCGTGGAAATACAGAAGTTTGTGATAATCGTCTTTTAGGTATTAAGCGCCTCATGCTTATGCCGCTTCAATTACGTCCTTTAGCTCAGGTAAAGCTCATAAAACGCTTAATTTTAGCTTTTGGCAACCCTATTTGTTGTCCTGCTGTTACCTATATTATGCATAAATTTACACGTCCTCTTTTTGAAACGAGCTATGGATCCAATCTTGACTGGCAAACATGGGAGTTTTTAAGTAGAAAACAAGGCATGTTTGTTTATAATCCAAAGCCCCTTATGTGTCATCGAATCCATGAGGGATCAGAAACATCTCGTTTAATTGAAAATAATAAACGCGAACAAGAAGATTTAAGCATGCTTAAGCGTTTTTGGCCAACCTGCATTGCGCGCGCCATAAACAAACTGTATGCGCGCGGACAAATGAGCAACCAAACTTCAAAACGTGCATGAAGCAGTAAAATGATTAATATCGCTAGATATACCTCTGCAAGTACCTGCACCCAGCAACGCCGCAAAGTGCACGATACTCGCATGAGATAATAATTATTACTTCCAAGAACCAAAATCGAGACGTGCAGGATAGTGATTTTTACGTTGCTCTACGGGTGGCATTTGCATGTAATCGCCATAAAAAGCACGTAAATGAGCATCTATATTTGCTGGAAACTTTACGTTAAATCCTTCAAAAGGCAAAACCACTGGTGGGAATACTTCTTCCCATGTCCATACCAAGTTATAAGGATTAGTATCACACAAATAGCCAATACGACCAGTTTTTTTATCGGCATACTGTTCGTGAGCTTCTGTTTCTTTTTTTAGACAATATTCAAGACTAAGCGGCATATGCGAAATGATCCAGCCTGCCGTATATGTTACAAAACGTACAAGCGACCCCTTAAATCCGTGATAGACAATAAAGGGCTTGGGAATTAATTTAAGGAGGCGCATGTGCGACCAAAACCATGCCTTGCGAGCCTGTTTGCGAAAAAGTTTATCGTCATCGGGAATATTATCAAGGCAGTAGATATCAAGAAAGATGCCCAAATCAAGCGGTAAATCTTTAAGCGCTTCTTCACAAAATTGCGTACCTTTAATCATAATACGCGATGTTGGAAGTGGATAATGAGGATCTTTATGTGCATTCATAACGGTATATGTTTTTGAATAATCACGCTCAAAAACACTTAAAAGTTTTTTATAGTCACGTGCAGGAAGACAAACATCAATATCGTCATCCCAAGGAATAAACCCTTTATGACGAAACGCACCAATGCCAGTTCCGCCATAAGCAAAATACGTAAGGTCATATTCGTCACACACATGAATAAAATCTTTTAAAATCATCAGTTCTAGGCGTTGAACATGAGCAAGTGTCTTGTCATCATATTCCTTCATACAAAAGCCTCCAAGTGATTCTGGTTACACATGACAATAATTGTAGCGTCGTTTAAGCGTATAATACAAAAAGATACAAAAGTTCTTTAGTTGGAGGTTTGCACATGCCCGTTGCATCTATCATAATCCCATGTTATAACGCAAGTCTCTATATTTCTCAAACCATTGATTCGGCGTGCAAACAAACAGAACAAGACCTCGAGATTATCTGTATTGACGATGGTTCTACCGATGACACGCTGTCTATCTTACGAAAAAAAGCTGAGTTAGACGATCGTATACATGTCTTCACACAACAAAATGCAGGCGAAGGTCCTGCGCGTGAATATGGTCGAACGCAGGCACATGGACGCTGGCTTTATTTTTTAGACAGCGATGACCTTATGGAGCCTACTCTCATTGAAAAAGCTGTGACTAAAGGTGAATCTACGCGCGCCGATATGGTTATCTTTAAAACTCGAGAACTTGATAATCAAACGGGAGAACTACGCTCATTTTACTGGTCATTTGTTACCGATTGGCTCCAAGCGCCTAAGGGAGTGAGCGAGTTAGTTGGAAAAACCGGCGTTGATCGTATTGTATTAGATGGGATGAGCGGCGTATTTTCACCACGTGAACATCCAGAGCGTATTTTTAATTCCTTCCAAAATTGGGTTCATAACAAACTATTTAGAAAAAGTTTTGTTGATGCTCGTCATCTTATGTTTCAGCCGGTGCATAGAACTGCAGATCTTCTCTTTGTTTGCAGAGCACTTGCCGAGGCGGATCGCATTGCGCTTCTTGATGAGGAACTTCACCAATATCGTGTTAACAATACTGCAAGCGCGCTGTTTACCAGCGACTCATATCCTCTAGATTTTTATGAAGCTTTTTGTGAACTTAAAGATTCATTAGAAAAGCAAGGCACATGGACTCTCTATAGAGATTCGTTTGTAAACTGGGTACAAGAAGGCGTTGCAATGAATCTTCAGCGGACGCGCTCATACGAAGGTTTTATGCAAATTGTTCATACCATGCGCGACGAAAATGGACTTGCGCGCTTAGGATTTTTGCAAAGCAGCAGAAGCACCGCAATAAATCCCGACCGCTGGGATAGATGCTATGCCATTTTACATTCATCCACCGAGCAACTTTTATTCCTCTACTTTTCGCTGGAGCGTGCCGAAGTTATGCGCGCACAAACGCAAAACTCGCAACAACGTTTGGATATAAAACACACCTATGAAACATGCCGTCCTATGCGTATTGGAAAAGCAGTGGCACGCGTTATCGATCGCCCTGGTATAAGCAATGCAGTACGAGTTCTTCGTATAAAGAAACTATTTGGTTTATAGCCTGTATGGCTCTTACATATTCGGCAAAATACAAGGCAAAACAGACACGATGCTAAAACAAAATGTTCGTATCTCTTAAGAGAGGATGCGTTTTATCTTTTTCGGACAAAATAAGCTCTGATGGATTAAACGCCGTATCGCCTGATAAAGCAGGCCACTCAATGGCAATATCAGGGTCATTCCACATAATGCCACCCTCGTCACCTGGGTGATAGATGTCATCACACTTGTAACAAAATTCGGCTTCATCGCTCAAAACCAAAAAACCATGGGCAAATCCTTGAGGTATAAAAAATTGCGTATGATTTTCTTCTGAAAGGATAACGCCTTCCCATTGGCCATAGGTAGCAGAGCCTTTTCTCAAATCGACCGCAACATCAAAAACGCAGCCTTTTACCACGCGAACAAGCTTTGATTGCGGATGATGAATTTGAAAATGGAGGCCGCGCAAAACACCACGACAAGATTTTGAGTGATTGTCCTGAACAAACTTGGTAGTAATACCTGCTTGTATAAAGTCGGGTTCTTTATACGTTTCCATAAAGAAGCCACGCTCATCGCCAAATATCTTTGTATTGATAATGAAAAGTCCATCAATTTTACTGCGATGAAAGACAAAATTTCCCTGTTCAATGCATGGTGATTCCATAGTAACTCCTTGATATAACCCGATGTATGAGCGCAGAGGAACGCACCATCATCGCGCCCACAAAACTTCTTTATTGTAACCCATAGAAAATGCGATAAACCTGCATGGCGTTTCTTCATAAATTCATAATAGATGAGCACACACGCTACAGTACACGTGTGTAAATAGTGTATACTCATGCATGTAAAAACACTTACGAGGAGTTTTATGTCAAAAATATTAGCAGTTGTTCCTGCTTACAATGAAGCCGCCTGTATAGAGCAAACTATTCGGGAATTAACGGCCAGTTGTCCTCAAATAGACTATCTCGTTGTAAACGATGGTTCCAAAGATACAACCGCACTCATCTGCGAACAGAACAAGTTTAATTACTTGTCACTTCCCATTAACTGCGGGCTTACTGCAGGTTTTCAAACGGGTATGAAATATGCGTATCGGCATAACTACGAAGCTGTTGTCCAGTTTGATGCAGATGGACAACATATGCCCGACTATATCATGAGCATGTATGAATGTATGTGTGCGCAAGATGCCGACATTGTCATTGGTTCGCGTACTGGTGTTGGTAAACCCACGGGTGCGCGTGGGCTTGGATCGCGCCTTATTTCGGCACTTATTCATCTTATAGCTCACATATCAATTCAGGATCCAACATCGGGGATGCGTATGTACAACAAAAAACTCATACGCACCTACGCTCAATCTTTTGACTTAGCTCCAGAACCCGACGCATTAGCATATTTTGCTCGGCACGGTTATACCATTGCAGAAGTGCCAGTAAAAATGCGCGAAAGACAAGGCGGCCAAAGCTACTTTGATATAGGTCATATCATTTCATACATGAGCCGTACCTGCATGTCTATCGTTTTATTTCAATGGTTTAGATAAGCTAAACTTCAAGCTCAAGCAAGAATTATGCATGATGTGGTACATACACTTATTGTATAAGGGAGAACTACATGTCAATTATCTTACGTATATTGTTGATCATAGGTGCCGTAGGACTTATGACTGTTGTTTTACGAAGCATTAAAAAGTCACGCATACAGATAGAAGATTCACTGTTTTGGGTATCGTTCGTGGGAATTGTTGTTATTATAGCGTTGGTACCTGCTGTGATGATCTTTTTTGCACGCATGTTAGGCTTTGTTTCTACCAGTAATTTTGTCTTTTTATGTGTGGTAGGCATCTTGCTTATTAAAGTCTTTACCTCGTCTGTTGAAATTTCTCGCCTAAAATATAGAGTTAATCAGCTCTCGCAAGAAATGGCACTTGCGCAAAAGAAAACACGTGAAGACAACGAAAAGAAACTCCCCTTTGAAGAAATTGTTGAGCCATTTAAGAACACGCGCATTTAGCTGTGTGATTTATCTGTTTTAATGTTTAACCGTTTCAAACTATACCTTTATTGCAAACACGAGCTTTTGGACATAACCAATTACAGGAAATGAAACCATGACATCACTTCTTATTGCATATCTCTATGGACTTTTACTTATAGTTGTACCCGGTTATATACTCAGTACAATTCTGCCCACCTCAAAGGTATGGAGACTGATCTTTGCTCCCCTTTTAAGTGCAGCGCTTATATCTATCATCGGTGAAATAGCATATCGCTTAGGTATAACGCTTACCACGTTCCGTTTAGTTACCTTTACGCTTCTCACTTCTTGTATGATTCTCATCATATATACCGTCTATCTGGTGCACACCAGTGACAAGTCACTTAAAACGATACTTAAAGAGGCTATACAACAAAAACGTGTGCGCAATTCAAAGGACACATGCCGCGATCAAAAGACAAACTCAGTACTTGCTCCTATTGACTGGCGTATTGCGTTATTTGCTGTTGCGTTTTCGATGTTTGTTGGTTGGTTTTGCTATGCACAGCCTCTAGGAGACCCCAACCAGCTTATTTTGCAATGGGATATGATTTGGCACGTTACCTCACCGCATACCATGATCAAAACGGGGATTTTTTCCTCATTTAATACCAGCATGTATTTGCCCTCAGAAGCAACCTTTGCGCCTTATGACATTAGTTCTCGAACTTTGTATCCCTCTATTTGGCATATCTTAGCGGCGTGTATATCTCAAGGCACCAATACGTCAATCCCTGTAGCTATGCACGCACTTAATCTATTGTGCACCACCTTCATTTTTCCACTGGGTATCTTAGGCTTTATGAAATGCATCATTCCAAATCGACGCTTTATACCCCTCGCAGCTGCTGCTATATCTCCATTATTTTTCTCGTTTGTATGGTTTGCATTTATTTATGGACCAATTTTGCCCTTTGACTTTGCGCAGTGTATGCTTCCCGCCTTATGTTGTAGTTGGTTTTATTTGGTAAAAGACTGGAAATCATCACCAAAAGTTCTCTTGATTTTATTGTTTATACTGTCATCCTATACGATGGCCTTTACGCATACATCAGGTATATTCACAGCAGCACTCATCTTATGGCCTTGGACTGCTTGGTACATATATAACTTAAATCCCCAAAGTATACTGGTGCGCGGAAAATCAATCTCCCCAAAAATAGTATCTATAGTATTTACACTTGTATGTCTTGGTATATGGGTACTTTTGTTTTTAGTCATAGTGCAATATGGATACTTAAACGGATATTATTGGGCTGCTGGAAAGACTGTCTATCAAACATTACGCGATGCTCTATTTCTTAATTTTGCAAATGGATATATATACATCATTCCACAGCCACTGTTGCCAGTGCTCGTAGCAATCGGCTTATACACCGCTGTAAGGCGGACAAAAACACCATTTTTGCTTTTCCCATTTTTCTATTTTGCGCTCACAACCGTGTATATACAATTATTTGATTCAGACGTCAAGACGTTTCTATCAGGTTTTTGGTATACCGATTCTGCAAGAACCTCCTCTTGTGCATGCTTGATTGCTATTATGCTTGCAGCTCAAGGACTTGATACCATTATCGATAAGGTATACACTTTCGTGCAAAATTCCAAATTCACGCAAAAAATCAGCCACATTAAAAATCTTCAGCTGCTTTGCGCAGTAACTATTCTTGCGTTCTCGATTCTGTGCATTTTTTTCGTTCAAAATCCAAGTGCACATTATCACAACACAGAACCGTTCCAATATCAAGAACAGATTCAAAGTTTACATGCCGAAAACGATGATCTAAGCAGTAGTGAAAGAGCGTTTATGCTTAAAGTTCGAGATCTTGTTGGAACAAATAGCACAATACTCAATAATCCCTATGACGGTTCAAATCTTGGGTATGCACTTGCTGATTTAAAAGTAGTCTATCGCCATCCACATACTTCCTATTATCATGAACAAAAAAGAACAGCGTATTTGCGAACAAATATCATTAATTGGCCAAAAAGCGCTGAAGTAAGGAAAGCACTTAAAGAAACAGGAATTCGCTACGTTCTAAAGCTTGAACAACCTGGACAAGTTCCCTATGCTGCTGGGATGTATGTACCTCAACAATTTGCGGGAATAAATGCTATCAATGATACAACACCTGGTTTTAAGCTTATACTTGCTGAAGACACCATGCGTTTGTATGAGATCGATGATTCAACACCAATTGTCCAATAACTCCGAAATAGCACTATTGTCTTGAGTCATATCTAGCATGGGGAACACGAATGAGTATATCCTCATAAAATGTAAAAGCCCAATGAGCCAAAAACTGCTCTCATACTTTATTCAAAGTATGAGAGCAGAAGACATACATATTTAAAAACTGTTGACTTAACGATTGTCATACATCTTTTTATAGTAGCTTTGATATGCTCCTGAGCAGACATGCTCGGTCCACGCTTGATGCGACAAATACCAGTCGATGGTTTTAATAATACCGTCTTCATACGCTGTTTCAGGATACCAACCAAGCTCATCTTTAATCTTGGTAGGCTCAATACCATAACGCCTGTCGTGACCTTTTCTATCTCCTACATAACGGATTAAATCTTCTGTGATTGCTCGGTCTCCTGTAACGTTACGGACATGCTCAACAATGGTTTTTACAATGTAGATATTTGAGCGCTCATTATGACCGCCAACGTTATAAGCATTGCCTAACCGTCCGCGTTGTAACACCATATCAATAGCTTTGCAATGATCATCTACATACAGCCAATCGCGCACATTAAGACCATCTCCATAGACCGGCAATTCCTTATGTTGGAGCGCGTTATAAATCATAAGCGGAATCAATTTTTCTGGAAACTGATATGGTCCGTAATTATTTGAACAGCGCGTCACAAGTGCAGGAAACTTATACGTATCCCAATAAGCACGTGTGAGCATATCTGCAGATGCTTTTGAAGCAGAATACGGGCTGTGTCCACACAATGGTGTATCCTCATGAAAGTAGGTGGTATGTTCCGGATCTTTAGGGCTCCCGTTTGGATTTACCTCATCTGGAATTGCAAGCGCACCGTAAACTTCATCGGTTGAAACTTGCAAAAAACGATGATCACCAAAACTTCCTTTATCATCAAGCCAAAGCTTCTTACAACAGTTCAGAAGGGTAACGCAGCCTAAAACATTTGTTTCGACAAAAATCTGAGGAGTCTCAATGGAGCGGTCCACGTGGGACTCAGCTGCAAAATTTACCACATAGTTAGGTTTATAGGTACGCAGTACGCGCAACACCTCATCAGCATTACGAATATCCACACGTTCAAAGAAATATCGCGGATCATCTTCTATGGAACGTAAATTTTCAAGATTTCCTGCATAGGTAAGGCAGTCCATGTTAACGATACGGATATCGGTATAATTACGCAGCATATAAAGGATAAAATTAGAGCCAATAAAGCCTGCGCCACCAGTAACCAGATATGTTTTCATGATTGTTCCTTTCACGTTTGCGAGGTTGCATGTAAACACATGCTGACAATAGTTAGTGCGCGCTCAAAGAGCTCTGTACATATTCGATATGTTCAAAATAGCTTGCCAGCGCATCGGGCCAAGGGCGCATTTCGTTGCCTATGGTTTGCGCAAGATGCGCGTTTTCTAAGCTTGAATAGCAAGGACGCTGCGCCGCTTGAGGATTCATACGCTTATATTCTTGAGAGGTACATGCAACAACCTTACACGCAAGCTGCGCATGTTTCATAATTGCCGAAGCAAAATCGAACCATGAACAAGTTCCTTCATTAGTCACATGATAAATTCCATAGGACTGAGTTTGAGCAATACGCAAAATCTCGTATGCCAAATCATTTGCAGAAGTTGGATTTCCCATCTGATCACACACAACAGAAATCTGGTCATGGGTTTTACCAAGCCCAATCATGGTTTGTACAAAATTCTTGCCGACATATCCATAAAGCCAAGCAGTTCTAACAACAAATGATTTTGGATTTTGCGCCAAAACTAAAGCTTCGCCAGCAAGCTTAGTACGACCGTATGCACTTATTGGACATGGATAATCATCTTCGGTGCGAGGACGTACCTCGGTTCCGCTAAAAACATAATCGGTAGAAACTTGAACGAGTTTTGCGCCTTGTTCTGCACATATTCTTGCAAGATTGAGTGGTCCTTGTGCATTAGCACTAAAGGCGGCTGCTTCATGTTGCTCGCACCCGTCAACATTGGTCATAGCGGCACCGTTAATAACCAGATCATAAGGATCTCTGCTAGCAACATAGGCATGCACAGCTTCATAATCAGAAATGTCTAAATCTTCAAGATCGGCGTAATCAACATGTGCGTTAGCATATTCAGAAGGCACTGGCCCTATTTCGGCTTGTAAGGTGCTCAAAAGGCGTTGCAATTCACAGCCAAGCTGACCATGTGAACCCGTAATAAGAATATGAAGTGGTTTCATTACTCAAAATCCTTTTCACTTGGTATGATTTTACCTTCGGCAACAACTTTAAGATGCCGTCCATAATCACTTTTACCGTATCGATCAGCACAGCATAACAGCTGTTCTTGGGTAATCCATCCATTTTCGTATGCAATTTCTTCGGGAACGCTCACCGGTAAATCTTGAGCCTGTTCAACCGTACGTACAAATTGCGATGCTTCAAACAACGATTCCATAGTACCAGTATCAAGCCAAGCAAAACCACGACCCAAAGTAACAACATCTAAGCTGCCATCATCTAGGTACATACGGTTGAGATCGGTGATTTCATACTCACCACGCGCAGATGGCGTAACCTTTGATGCAAAATCAACTACGCGATTATCATAAAAATACAGCCCTGTAACTGCATAATTGCTTTTAGGTACCAAAGGCTTTTCTTCAATAGAAACCGCGTTAAAATGCTTATCAAATTCAACCACACCAAAACGTTCAGGATCATCAACTCGATAGCCAAATACGGTTGCGCGTCCTTGCTGTGCGCGCGCGGCAGCTTTGCGCATACGAAGTGCGAGACCATTACCATAAAAAATATTATCGCCCAACACTAATGCACATGCATCTGTTCCAACAAAGTCTTTTCCTATGACAAAAGCTTGAGCAAGTCCATCTGGACTTGGTTGAACAGCATACGAAAGAGAAATACCAAAATCTGCACCTGTGCCTAACAGGCGTTTGAAATTAGGTAGATCATGAGGCGTTGAGATAATCATAATATCTCGAATACCTGCAAGCATAAGGGTTGACAACGGGTAATACACCATTGGTTTATCATATACAGGCAAAAGCTGTTTGCTGGTAACGGTGGTAAGAGGATAGAGTCGTGTACCCGAACCACCTGCTAAAATGATACCTTTCACATGAACCCCTTACAGAAGTGTTCTCTTAAGTTATCTCAACGTATTAAGTCTAACATGAACATGCATGAACGTAATAATCACAACAGTTGCAACATAGATACTATTGATGTCAGCAACAATTTTGCACATGAACACAAATAGACGAGCATGGTAATACTATTGAATCGATCGCTTTGTCCAAAATTTATGCTCAAGTGGGGTATATTTTTAATACAAGGTTACTTACCACACAACACAGCATACTAATACATGCAATAAAAGGAGTATTTGTGGCAGTCGATATTGATAAAGAGGCGCTCAGGCGTGAGGTAGCGCAGACCTTAGGTCACGGGCGTGCTCACGAACAACAACTAAGATCACCCCAACTCTTTCAGCTGACCGAACATGCCCAAGTAAAGCATATAATTGGCGTTATATCGGGTAAAGGCGGCGTTGGTAAGTCACTCATCTGTGGAGCATGTGCAATTGAACTTAAACGTCAGGGATTTAACGTTGGAATATTGGATGCAGATATTACAGGTCCATCTATCCCAAAGATGTTTGGGCTTTCTGGACAGCATGCCTATGGAAAAGACGACAAAATTATCCCTGCTCGCTCGTCACAAGACATAAAAATCATGAGTACCAATTTGGTTGTTGAGCATGAAACCGATCCTGTCCTGTGGCGTGGGCCTATGCTTATGGGTGCACTCAAGCAGTTTTTTGAGGATACTCTTTGGGGCAACCTTGATTATTTGCTTATTGATATGCCTCCTGGAACGGGCGATGTTGCGATAACGGTTTTTCAGTCGATGCCTATAGACGGCGTAATTATTGTGTCCTCGCCGCAAGATTTGGTACAAATGGTTGTTGGAAAAGCTCTTAAAATGGCAAAGATGATGCAAGTTGATATCTTGGGCATTGTTGAAAACATGTCGTTTATAAAATGCCCTGATTGCGACAAAATAATCTATCCCTATGGCGAGTCGCATTTGTTAGATACGTCACAGCACTTTAATGTTTGCGCACTTGATCAGGTAGAAATCATGCCCTACATAGCTCAAAGCTGTGATACAGGATTACTAGAAACTACCCTACAAACAGGCCTTATACCAAAGACACTTAAGGTGTTAACTGATCTTGAAGCACAACAAAACTAAGTGCATAGCTACTATTGCTCCTATTAACCGATACGGAGCTATATAAAAGCACAACTTTCGATCTGCAAACATGTGAGCTGCTGTGATTTTAGGATACTACGTATGAAACATACCACTTGGAAAAAACCTTCACGACGCGCGCGGACAGCGCAACTCATCCAACAGGCTTATAAAGTCACGGCTCCTCGTAGCGCAGATGTTGTAATCGTAGGAGGAGGTGCCGCTGGTTTAGCGTGCGCTATTACCTTGGCTGAACATGGTATCTCCCCTTGCATTATCGAACAAAATCTAGAACTGGGAACTTCCATTCTTCCTACTGGTAATGGTGCATGTAATTTCTCAACAACGAGTCTTAATCCCTTAGGTTATAACAATCCACATTTTGTTGAGCAATCCTTTGGACCTTGCGCACTTCAAGATATTTATGCGTTCTTTAAACGATGCGGCCTCTTATGGTGTTCAAAAGAAGACCGACTCTATCCTCATTCGTTGCAAGCTTCGTCGGTAACTTCAGTGTTACTGAATACCCTAGAATCCTATAAGCACACACATATATGCGGACGTACAGTTACTCGTATTGATCAACAAGATACGGGTTTTAAAATTAGCTATGAGAACTTATGGGATTTGCAAACAATGCAACGTGCAACTCACGATCGTATACGCAAAACGATTCTTGCACAAAGTGTTGTGATTGCATGCGGCGGAAAAAACAATCTGCCAAACCTTCCATCTCTACTATCAACAACAGACTTTACTCCCCTGTTATGTCCTTTGCTTTGCGCGGATGATCCACTTTTCGTGTTAACTGGATTACGCGCGCAAGCTAAATTATCTCTTGAACGCGCAGATAAGATAATTTGGCAAGAAGCAGGCGAGCTTCTCATACGTGACTATGGCATATCGGGTATTGTAAGTTTTAATGCATCGCGATTTGCACGTCCACAAGATCGTATAATTGTTAACTTTTTGCCTGAATATACAACATCACAAGCTTATGACCTTATCTATAACGCGCTTTTATCCTACAAAGAACGCGTGCATAACGTGCATAAGTATGTAGCTGTAGCACAAAAGACGTATACTGAGCGCGACTTAGCTTGTGCGCTTAGTGGCATCTTTGCGCCCGAACTTGCTCAGTTTTTTGCAAAAACAAGTTTTATAAACCTCAACCAAAAGACTCAAAATTCTACCGATCTAAACACATATGCAGAGGCTTTACGCTTAACTATACAAAGCTATAAACTTAGGTTTATTTCAACTACTCAAACTATGTCAGCACAGGTACATCGAGGTGGTATTTCTAGTACTGATATAAATCCTCACACGTTGGAGGCTCATCATATCCCCGGCTTATACGTTATAGGAGAAGCGCTTGACATAGACGGCATGTGTGGTGGGTATAATCTCTCGTGGGCATGGAAGTCTGGCATGGTGGCTGCTCAAAGCATATGCGCATCATACAAAACTCTTAAGGAAAAATAAACATGATTGATATATCTTCACTTACCTGCAGTTTACAAACATATAAACGTTGGCACGCCGATGAAAAACGCTGGATCATTCAACAACTTTGCGGTATGTTTAGTATTTCTGATCATGAAATAGAAAACTGCCTCATTATCCGAAAATCACTTGATGCGCGTCATAAGGGTGCTCTTACCATGCTGTATCATGTTCGTATCGCTCTAAAACAAGGAGCAGCTTATGAACAAGAACTCATTGATACCTACAACAAAAATCAAACGGATGCAAAGCGCACGGCGCACAGTACCCGCGGCAATAACAAAGGCGCTCGTAAAAGTTTCCATCAAAAAGTATCTTATGCACGGGTAACGTATTACGAAGCGAAACCCTCACCACAATTTCCAACCTCGTGCGACCTTTCCCTCACCTATCCAATTGTTGTAGTGGGAGCCGGATGCGCCGGTCTCTTTGCTGCACTGTATCTTGCACACGCAGGATTAAAGCCGCTGCTCATCGAGCGCGGAGAATCGGCCTCTGCACGCATGCATTCAATACAAGAGTTTATAGCTCACAAAACGCTTAATACCAACAGCAATATTCAGTTTGGCATAGGCGGTGCAGGAACGTTTTCTGATGGCAAGCTAGGAACTGGTACAAAAAGCCCGTTGCATAAGCTTATCCTAGAAACGTTCGTTCGTATGGGTGCGCCTGAACACATACTATGGGATGCAAAACCTCATATTGGCTCTGATATTTTGCCACGTATCGTTACCAATATGGTAAAAGAAATAGAAGAGTTCGGTGGCGAAGTTCGCTTTTCTACCTTGATGACACGCATTGAGCTTAAGAACAAACAAGTTACAGGTATATGGCTCAGCTCAACAGCGCACGATACCCTTCATAGCGAAGAACACATTGCAACGCATCATGTGATTCTTGCCACGGGACATTCTGCACGTGATACCTATATCATGTTGCACCGCGCAGGCATATATATGGAAAAAAAGACGTTTGCTATGGGAGTTAGGATTGAGCATTTGCAAACGGCAATAAATGCCGCACAGTATGGCTCAAATCCTACTACAAAAATTTTAGGAGCAGCAGATTACAAAATAGCTTGTCATCTTGGATCCAGAAGAAGCGCGTTTAGCTTTTGCATGTGCCCGGGTGGTTATGTAGTTGCGGCAACAAGCGAAAAACACGCGGTGGTGACAAACGGTATGAGCCTTTCAACACGCGAAGGAGCCAACGCAAATGCAGGCTTTCTTGCCAATGTATTCCCCGAAGATTTAGACAGCACGGATGTTCTTGCAGGATTAAAATTACAAGAGAAGTGCGAACAAAAAGCATATACCATTGCAGGCGAAACGTATCAAGCACCTGCACAATTGGTAGGCGACTTTTTACAGCATCGAGCATCCACCGGCGCCAGAAGCGTTACTCCTACATATCCGCTTGGCGTAACATGGACCGATATAACACTGTGCCTGCCAAACTATATTACGCAAACCCTGCGCGAGGCGCTGCCAGAGCTCGACAAAAAATTACATGGCTTTAACTGCGAAGACGCTGTTTTAACAGGAGTTGAAACGCGTTCGAGTTCACCACTTAGGCTTACACGAAGCGAAACGCTTGAATCTCTTTCAACGAAAGGACTCATGCCTTGCGGAGAAGGAGCTGGATATGCAGGAGGAATCATGAGTGCAGCAACTGATGGCTTACGCGCGGCACAAGCGCTTATTCAACTGCTCACGTCATCAACGCATAGTGATTGATACCTGTTTTGGCTTAAGGCACTTAAATGCTTAAGTCTTTAGTCCTTTAAGGCTTTGGGCGTTTGAAAATTTATGCCTTTAAAAGTTTAGACATGTATGTCCTTAATGATCTGCGTAAGATGCGCAAGTTCAACGCGCGCTCCTTTACCGGTCAAAAACGGTATTCCGTTAATCACAGGCACATCATTGTATTGAGATGATTTAACAAGAGAAACATAAACCGCAGCATCTTTAAGCGCACAAGGTAAATCCTTAATTGGAACACACTGGATTTCAACATCAAATGAATGTTTAGTACAAAATTGCATAAGTTTGGCTGCAACAATCTGAGAAGAAGCAACACCAGTTCCACACGCAACAACAATTTTTGGTTTCATCTAACAGCCTCCTTATACGTTCTAGACAGATGAGCAGATAGAATACCATATATTCTATCTGCTCTGCAAAAAAATTTGCACCTTAAAGATAAATCGAGATGATCCACCTTACCATGTTACAAGGTTAGTTTTTGATGAATTCCAATGAACATTGCAAATAAACGTAAAGAGTTCATCCAATTTGTGAGATTTAAGCAAATCAACAATTTTCTGATGGTCTTCGTTAGCAGAACGAACAACCTCAAGCATTCTTTCGGTATGATTACTCACGTGTTCACGACGAATAAAATAACGTTTTTGCTGCTGAAGGAGGCTTATTAAACGCTCATTGCCGCAACGTGAAACAAAATACTCATGAAACTTGCGCTGAAGCTGATCGTACTGCGAAAGAAGACCCCCACGAATTGCAAGATCCATGGAATCGATTAAAAATTGCAACTGCTGGTAATCGCTATCCGTTAAATGCTGAGCCGCAAGACAAGCAGCTTGACCTTCAAGCGGCCCTATAATTTGAAAAATCTCAACAGCAGCCTGTTCATCAAATCCATGAACACGAAAACCTTTGCGCAACTCATTGTCTAAATAACCATCGTCAGACAGCTTGATAAGCGCTTCACGTACGGGCGTACGCGAGACACCCATAGCATCACAGATCATTTGTTCACTTACGCGGTCACCGGCGGTAATCTTTCCATCATTAATTAATGCGATAACATACTCGTAGACATGATCATTAAGCGGTCTGTATTGATCCATGTTTCCTCCGTACTTTCTAACTAACTCTCATCGTGTTCAGTGAAATGCGTTCGTGTAGCTTTGAGCTTATGGAATTCAATCACTTACTATCCAAATTTCAATAACTTACTACCCAAATAAAATCATATTTACACGGTAATGAGACCGACTTGTATATAGCGCATAAGAATCTTACACACCAAGGGGAACTTAGTATATATCAAATAGGATGAATCATAATTTTATCATATTAATAACCTAAAAATCATAAAGACAAGCACCACAAGCATGCATGTTTAAGCAAACATAAAACTAGTAAGGTATGAGGTGTTCATAGAGGAAATGTAAACTGTGCCAAGCAGTTTTGCAGCGATCAAACATTTACACCGTGCTTGCCATACCAAGAGTGTATACAACGCACAAGAACTTATTTCTTAAACCTACTACGCGCACGACCAAAACTACTTTTTGAGCGAGCGCGTACTTTGAGACGGGCAAGTATATCGTCAGTAGACAAACCTTCTAGAACGCTTTGGAGCTCAACAATTTGGTCACGTAACTTTGCTGCACGTTCAAAATCCATCGAAGCCGACGCAGCAAGCATTTCGTCTTGCAGCGCGCCCAAAATCTTGGCAACATCTTCTTTTGGCATGCCCTCAAGCGACGGACAAAGCTGAGTTGCAGAATTTTCACCCACGTTGTGTGCAGGTGTATGGTTTTCGTTGTTGTCAGAAAGCGTACCTGAAGCAGTATAGAAAACGCCGTCTTTACGCTGTTTGGAATCGAGCGTTTCATGTGCCGCTTGTATAAAACTTGTAACGT
This sequence comes from uncultured Atopobium sp., assembly GCA_947252455.1. GTDB lineage: Bacteria > Actinomycetota > Coriobacteriia > Coriobacteriales > Atopobiaceae > Fannyhessea. The sequence continues at coordinate 102,963 of CAMXVQ010000002.1, forward strand.
CCAGCATCGATTTTTTTATGGTTTGCGGAACAATATGATGCTGAGCGTTGTAACGCATTTGCAACGTGCGCCTACGTTTTGTTTCGTCTACGGCAATTTGCATAGAATCTGTCATACGATCTGCGTACATAATAACTGAACCATCTGCATTTCGCGCTGCACGCCCCATAGTTTGAATGAGCGAGCGCTTATTACGAAGAAATCCCTCTTTATCTGCATCAAGAATAGCTACAAGTGAGACTTCGGGAATATCAAGACCTTCACGCAAAAGATTAATGCCCACTAAAACATCCAACGTGCCTGTGCGCAAAGCGCGAATAATATCAATACGGTCAAGCGTGGCGGTGTCAGAGTGCATGTAGTTTACCTTAAAGCCTTCATCAAGCAAATGTTCAGTAAGATCTTCTGCCATATGTTTGGTAAGTGTTGTAACAAGTACACGTTCATGCTTTGCCACACGTATGCGAATTTCATCGGCCAAATCGTCTATTTGACCACGGGTGGGGCGAATTTCAACACGAGGATCTAGTAAACCTGTTGGGCGAATAACTTGCTCAACAACGTTTTGACTTACACTCAGCTCGTAATCGCCCGGTGTTGCCGATACAAAAACAAATTGCGGTATACGTTGCTCAAATTCGTCATAACGCAAAGGACGATTATCAAGAGCACAAGGGAGCCTAAAACCGTGGTCAACAAGGGTAATTTTGCGCGATCGGTCACCTTCATACATGCCTCTAATTTGAGGAATACTTACATGCGACTCATCAATAATGCACAGCATATCCTCAGGAAAATAATCTATAAGCGTATAGGGAGCCTCACCGGGCTTGCGGCCATCCAAATGGCGCGAATAATTTTCGATACCCGAACAAAATCCCATCGTTTCGAGCATTTCCAAATCGTAACTGCACCTTTGCTGCAAGCGCTGGGCTTCAAGAAGCATATTATGTGCTTTGAGCTCTTGCATGCGCGCTTCAAGCTCATCTCTAATCGTAAGAATTGCATGATTTATCTTAGGCCGCGCGCTCACATAATGCGTAGCTGGCCAAATGGGAAGCGCATCATACTGCGAAAGCGTATCTCCGGTTACCTCGTCAAATTCGGCAATCATCTCTATCTCATCGCCAAAAAATGATACACGAATGGGATGCTCACCATAAGGAGTAAACACATCAACGCAATCACCACGTACACGAAACGTTCCACGGATCAAATCAACATCGTTTCGATCATATTGAATATCAATAAGACTTCGTATAAAATCATCACGTTCAAGCGGCGTATTTTTGTCAATAGTAGGAGCAAGACCTGCATAATCTTGCGGACTTCCAATACCGTAAATGCACGATACAGACGCAACTACAATTACATCACGGCGTGAAAGCAAACTTGAAGTTGTTTGATGTCGTAATTTTTCGACTTCCTCGTTGATGGACGAATCTTTTTCTATATAGGTATCAGTCTGCGGAATATACGCTTCGGGTTGATAGTAATCATAGTACGAAACAAAATAGACAACCGCATTATGAGGGAAAAGCGTTTTCATTTCGCTTGCAACTTGCGCGGCAAGCGTTTTATTTGGCTCAATAATAAGCGTTGTTTTTTGCGTTTGCTCAATAAGGTTTGCCATGGTAAATGTTTTACCCGAACCCGTTACACCAAGAAGCGTTTGATAACGCAGCTTGTCCTGCATGACGCCTTTGGTAAGGGTGTTAATTGCGCAAGGTTGGTCTCCTTTTGGTGCAAAATCAGCAACAACTTGAAAGGGTTGCTGCTGTTTTGAATGTCCAAATCGAACAAGTTCTGCACCAAAATGATTGTAAGCACTCATCATGCGTCCTTTAAGAATCAATGCCGTCGGGATACAGATGCTTATAAATTTCATAGGTCTGATTAACATTAGCCAGATAAATACTGGTTTCGGCATAGGTTATATTTTTATGAATCGGATCATCACTGCCGTGCTTCCATTCTTGAACCTTGCCTGGACCTGCATTATAAGCCGCAACAACTTCATCTCGACTTGAAAGTTGAGACTGCAAATACGCAAGATACGCAACACCGTACTCAATATTATTCCGAGGATTAAAAAGATCCTGGTAGGGATACGTTTTGGGAGAAATTAAACCTTTGTTTGCCATATGCTGAGCGGTGTCGGGCAAAATCTGCATAAGCCCAACTGCACCTGCCTGAGACTTGGCGTCTTTATTCCAATTAGACTCACATTTGATAACCGCACACACAAGATAGGGATCAACACCATATTTTTGAGAAGCCTGTTTAATAATTTTTGCATACGGAACTGGATAGAACGTTTTTGCAATCTGTTTATCTTGGCTGAGATGAACAAAAAGAACAACAGCCGATATACCTATCACAAAAATAAGTGGTATTACTCTAAACCAGCGAAAAAACCGAGGCTTACCCATATTTACAATCCTTTACCAATCCGTTTCATACGGCTCACATACCACGCTTTAACGTGATGTTTAAGCATTGATACCGAACCTGCATTTAATATAAGTGTATCGCTCTTATGACAAAGCAGTGAATTTCCCACTTGTACATCCATACGCGCACATATCTGTTCTCTCGAGAGCCCGCGAACTTGTGCATAGCGCAAACGAGCCTTCATGGGTGCAATAAGAGCTAGTATTTCATCTGCTAAATAGCTCACTTCCGAAACTTTATTAATAAGCGGAACCTCAACTACAATCATGCGCTGAGACGATGAGGACTTTGAACACACACAAAGCTCTTGTATGCGCGACTTAAGTGCACAAAAAACAAAAGGATGTGTAATACGTTCAAGTTCTGCCAATGCATTAGGATCACCAAATACCTTATGTGCAAGGGCTTGGCGGTCGATGGTGCCCTGAGACAGTATTTCTACTCCAAAAGAGGTTACAAGCTGCTGGCGGCATAGTGTATCTGAGGCCAAAATTTGGTGATACAACTCATCCAAATCAATACGCACAGCACCAAGTGTTTCAAGATAGTGCCCCACAAGCGACTTACCCGATGCGATTCCTCCGGTAAGAAACACGATATAAGGTGTTGACAAAGCGCTTTTCACCTTTACGATTTGCTCTCAAACGTGTGATTACACTTAGGGCAGGTTACGCGAATAATTCCCTTTCCACGAGGCACACGCATGTGCTGATGACATTGGGCACAACTGAGGTGTTTATAATCTTTTACTTCTTTCGCAAAAAGAAGCGGCTGAGAAATACACAGACGAAAAGCTCCTAATTTACTTACCACAGCATAAGATTCTTTGCGACGTGCGGAAATGTTATAAGACATGCATCTAAACACGATATAAACCACAAGAAGTACCATTAACCATGCAAGAAAGAGCTGGTGAAACAAAAACGTATTAAGTACGAACAAAATAACGGCGATCTCAAGCAAGAACAGGGAAAGCTCATCCAATCCGTTGCGTCCTTGCAAAAAATCACCAATTTGTTGACTTAATGATTCTGTATTACGTGAAGAACGATTGAGATTTTGCATGCGTGCCATATTCCTACCTCATATATTGCAAGACCGCACAACCTTAAAGAGGTATGCAAAGCCTGTGCACAAAACTTTACAACTGTTAATACATCTGTATTGTACAACATTTTGGATGCTATTTTTACATCGTTTCCGCAAGATAAGCGTATACTTAAATCTGTGTAGTAACACGTACATAAACATTTTAGATTAAGGAGCAAAGTATGCCTTTAGTACATGTAGAACTTATCGAAGGAAGATCTGACGAAGCAAAGAAAAAGATGGCTCAAGAAATTATTGAGACCATACACACCTATGCTAACGCACCTAAAGAGCATATTCATGTGATTTTTAACGATATGAAACGCTCAAACTACTTCCATGAAGAAGGATCAAACAAGTAAAACCAATCAGCTGTAACCAGCAGTTACATCACCATGCAGTTTGTGAGCACGTGATGAGCAAACGCGGTATGCATGAGATACGTGCGATTTGACTGCACAGCTTCGATGTATGCAAAACTCCCGAGTGCACATTCGTTTAACTCAATATGAGTTGCGAGGCTGCTCGGGAGTTTCTATATGTCTTTCGATATGGTATTCGGAATGCGTTTCATCACGTCCATTACACGCAAAATGCTTTAGTTAAGGCCCAGCATCTAGAAACGCGAGTTCAACTAACCAACCAATTTTTGTACGTCCAAAGCAATCATAAGCTCTTCGTTAGTAGGAACAACAAGCACACGAATCTTTGAATCTGGTGCAGAAATATCGCGGACTTCCCCACTTCTCACAGCATTTTTCTCGGCGTCAATTTTAACTCCAAGCCATTCAAGGCGTTTGGCAACACCCGCACGAACAGTTGCAGAATTTTCACCAATACCTGCAGAAAATGCCATAGCATCAAAGCCCTGCATAGCTTGCGCCATCTCTGCAATAAGAGCAGCGCAACGATAGTAATACATGTTGAGTGTAAGTTGGCAATCTTTATTTCCTTCTTGCGCACCTTGTTCAATATCACGAGAATCAGATGAAATAGCTGAGAGAGCCTTTAAGCCCGACTGCTTATTCATCATGGTATCAATTTCATCGATAGTATAATGACCCTCACGCACAAGATAAAAGACAACAGCTGGATCGAGCGTTCCACAACGAGTACCCATAATAAGTCCGTCAAGTGGTGTTAAGCCCATGGTTGTATCAATGGATTTTCCGTCCTTGATTGCACAAAGAGACGCGCCCGATCCTAAGTGACAGCTTACAAGTTTATGAATAGCGCCATCGGTAAATTCGTGAGCAGCTTTCCAAATAAAACGATGAGAAGTACCGTGCGCACCATATTTTCTAATATGTAATTTTTGGGCAACATCACGAGGCAATGCGTAGCGAGACGCTTCCTCAGGCATATGAAAATGAAACGAAGTATCACACACAATTACATTGGGAATAGAAGGAAACATAGTGCGGCAGATATCAATTACATCAGCTTCAACAGGATTGTGAAGCGGTGCGAGTGGTGCAACTTCACGAACCCAACGCATATTTTCATCGGTTACAATCTGCGATTCGGGAATGTACCAACCACCCTGTACAACACGGTGTCCAATTCCTGCAACTTCTTTGCCCAAAGGCTTAATAATCTCAAAAACGTACTTGATAGCGTCCTTATGCGTAGGAAGGGCAACGTTCATAATCTGCTTTTCGCCACCAAGCTCTTCGTGACCAATAAAGGAGCCATCAATACCAATACGCTCACAATTTCCTTTTGCAAATACCTCTTTGGTATCAGGATTTAGCAGCTGATATTTAAGCGAAGAACTTCCCGCGTTAATCACAAGTACATTCATAGCGAACCTCTCAAGCATTAAATCAAAACGTTACAGACTCAAACATTGTTGCATATATTTGACAAAACATACCCAACATAAAAGAGCTACATAAATTAAGCTTTTCCAAACGAATTTGAAAGCGGAGCTGCACCCAAAAGATGAATGTGTAGGTGGTGCACGCTTTGTCCTGCATCATCACCTTTATTGGTTACCAGGCGAAGCCCATGCTCTAACTTGTAATGCGCAGCTATTTCGTGCGCAGCATGTACCAGCGCAGATAGCGTATCAGCATCTACATCATCGAGTATGTCGGCATAGTGATGCTTGGGAACAATTAAAATATGAACTGGTGCCAGCGGATTTAAGTCTTTAAATGCGCAAACAAGATCATCTTCATATACAAATTCTGAAGGAATTTTTCCTTCTATAATCTTGCAAAAAATACAATCATCTACTGTTTTCATAACAAGTCCTATTCATCTATATACGCAACAGACGGAGCAGCACAGGTATCGGATGTTTCAAGTGATTCTGAAGATGCATCTACAAGAACCTGTACCTTTTGTTCAGCATGCTCAAGTCTTTGACGAAGACTTTTAAGTAACTCTACGCCACGGCTGTAATTTTCAAGCGACGCTTCAAGCTCCAAATCACCGCTTTCAAGGCTACGAACAATGCGCTCAAGCTCAATAGATGCTTCTTTAAAGCTCATCGCTTCAACGTCTTGTGCTTGAGACACTGCACTTTTTTCTTCTTGGTTTGACATAACAGAACCTTTCTCTTGTGCGAAAACAAAGTTTTCGCTTGTACTCATAGGTAACTATCTGCTATCTAACAGACAAAATACACACCTTACGTAAAGCTTAGCTCTTAGAAAGTTTATTAGTGGTGCAAATATCGTTCACAGACGCATGAAGGGAGCCTGTGCCAAGCATAATAGCAATACGGTCTCCAACGTTAACATCTAAAGCAGACGAAACAACATGACCGTCATCTGCTTGAACGATGCTATATCCGCGTGCAAGCGATTTAAGCGGCGAAAGCGTATCAAGTGCTTGAGCATATAAACTTAAAGCATGTTTATACGGTTGTAGGAAACTTTCTTCTGCCTTATTAAAACGCATGAGAAGCGGCGTGGTTCGCTCGCGAAAACGTGAAATATCACGAGGCATCGCAGCAAAAAGTCGCTCGGCTGTAAGCTCTAAAGATGTTTGTTTTTCGCTGATAAACGCATCAGGACTAGTGAGACACTTACGCGATGAAATATGGTCAAGATATACTTTTGTTTCGGCAAGTTTAGAGTGTATAACACGGTTTGCGCTCTGAGAAAGACTTTCGATATTTGCACGTTGCGCTTTTAAAATTGCTGACATAGCTTGAGCAAGTCTTCTCTGACGTTCCCAAATTTGA
>CAMXVQ010000003.1 GCA_947252455.1 uncultured Atopobium sp.
TTAAACACCTTGTTCACCACGGTGGTGCCGTCGGGGCGAATTTTGGTAAGCGGGCGCATTTTTTTAGCACCAAAATACTCGGGCTCTTCGACGTCGTTTAGCGCTTTTGTTCTTGCTTCACTTGCTTGATCTTCCATGAAGTACTTATTAAAATCGTCTTTATTGGTGATAGCTCCGCGCAATTTCTGATCCGGCCAAGCAAGATTTGTGATTTCAGTTTGGGTCAAAGTAAGATCGGTGTCTTTAATATCTGTATCGCTATTGCCATGCCTTGTTACCATACCAATGAAATCGTAGTTGTCCATATTTTCTGGGTGTTTAGGATCAACCAAATCAGCCTTTTGTACCCATATGCCAATATTGTATTGTGCTTCTTTGTTTGCCTCCCAATGTGCTACAAAATGAACATCGCTATCGGGCATGCTATCAATTCGAGTTGCTGACGGGTCTTTGCTGGGAGTTTTTGAAGTATTTTCTTGTGCGTGTTCCTTACGCGTTTCCAAAGAACCAAGCTCTTTGGTCCATCCAAGAAATTTGTAGCCTTTACGAGCTGGATCGGGTACCGCATCTACCGTCATGCCATAAGAAAAGACCTTCGACTGAATGGCTGTGCCACCTTGTGTGTCGTAGCTTACGTTGTGCTTGTTAAGCAAGTAGCGCAGTTCGAGTACCAAGCGTTTCTTAGGCGTTTGTTCGTTACCGTTTGAGTCGTTATCTTCATAGTCAGCATCATCGGGGATGGGGGAGTTAATAAGATTTGGCTCTGGATGATACCCTGGAATAGTAATGGGCTGTGCATACAGATTTTGACCAACTACGCCTTTTGCCTTGCTGGCCCATATGTCGTGTTTGTTGCCATTCTCGTCAGGAACGCTAATCTTGTCGCCAGCGCCATTATATTCTTTAAATTTTTGCTGATCGTTGGAATCTTGAAGCATGTGGCGAACATAGTAGGTGATCGTTTTGGGACGATACTCTATTACGTAGTTTGAAACTTTATGAGTTTCTGTTGAAGCAGTAAGATTTATATTCTTTTCAATGAGCTCGCGGTCGATTTTCATATATGACTGTATAGAGTCATTCTTTTTAGTGTCTTTGACATAGCCGTCGTTTTGTTTGATATATGCGCCACGCTGAGCACGGTAACCATTTGTCAACGGAATTGGTAGGTAGAGCCCATCATTTGTGATTTTGGTAAGCTCTTTGTCGGTAAATGTGTACTCGCTGGGTTGTCTGAGCTGCTTTTGGTGGTAACCTTCAACGCAATAGGAAACCGTAAACGTATAGGTTTTCGTGTTGTCTTCTTCGCGTTTTACCTGCCTGTTTGCCTCTTCTTGCGTTGTTGCCGATTGGTTTTCATTGTTTGGGGTAATAACTGCAACTTGAGGCTTGTTCGAGGCAGATGATTCTTGTACCGAAACGCTTTCTGCGTTTGGATCTGCGTTGTTTTCTGCAGAGCTATCCATGGTTGCAGGAGTGGGCTGATGTGGCGTGCTTGCGGTGTTTGCGCTGTTTGCCACCCCTTGACCAGCGCTGTTTGGCGTGCCTTGACCAGCGGTGTTTGCCGCACCTGAATCCCCACCAGGTAGCGCCGCAGGCTTTGGGGTTGGAGAAGATGTTTCTTGAGTTTGTGGCTGAGACGCACTAAGCGGTTCGGCTTGTGCGATTGGTGCCAGAGCAATGGTTGAAGCAATCGCAACCGATGCCGCAACGCTGAGCTTTGTCCCCGTTTCCGCGGCAAGAGCTTTTTTGAGCTGTGTTTTTCTGGCGTGCTTTTGCAAACGAGTTTTATGCGTCATGTTGTAATCACCTAAACTTTGAATCTTATTGATTGAATAAATATTAATATTTTATATGAATTTATAGTTAATATGACCAGCATTTTTATCATATTTTTCAGCGATGTACACGATAGAAAAAAACATGGGGGGGGGTTGTGTTTTCTATGGTAGAACCATCATTTTTGAGGTTATACCGCAATGCGAAGTTACGGTTTTTGTCGTGGTAAAAATGTGTCCATCAATTTAACATAAATAAAAGCGTATAAAGCTACGTAATCTATTCATAAATTTTACGGTTTACCTAATGTACGCGCTGCGCCTGTTGCGCTTAATATCCTAGAAATCATCCCTCGTTATCGCAAAAATATATAATTATGTGATGACCGTCACATAAATACGTATAATTATGTGATAACCGTCACATAATTATATATAATTGTGTGATGAGCGTCATCAATCGCGCTGATACTAAAACGGCAGTTTCTATCGGAGCAAGCGCGAGATGTAAACGCTGTGCAGGTGGCACTGTATGAAATCATAACAGCATATGAACGAGATTTTGCAAAACATCTCAACGCGAGCGAGTTTCCAAAAATTGCGCATCAGATTTTCGTTGGATAATCTAAAACTGGATAACGATGTGCTTAATATTCCATTATTTTTGATTGATTATATCGATAAGCTTATAGAACTTGCGCTTCAAGAGCTTGGGCGTTGAGCTTGAGCTTGCGTTTGGGCTTAAGATTGTTACATCAAAAACAAATACAAAAACAAAAATAAGGAATCCGCTTTTATCTGGCCTTTGACTCTGCGCGCGCAAACAACGAACACAGCACAAGCGACGGCCGCGGACTTATAACCCTTTCGCGTGAGAAGGCGCTACTTGGCAAGCCTGCGCGGTATCGGGGTCGCTATGTACACCTAACATTTCTTGCAACGTAGCCCATGCAAGTTCTGCGCATTTTACACGCGCTGGCATATGAGAGATGTCTTTAAGCATGGCTGCGTCTCCTAAGCTGTCAAGCGATTCGCCATCTTTTAGCTGGTTGCGCACCATACGGCCAAAAAGTTCGCACATCTGTAAAGCCTCGCTGCCAGTTTTGTCAATAATTGCGTCACTCATCATATCGGCAGATGCCTGACTAATAGCGCAGCCGTGCCCTTGATAGCATGCATCACGAATAATGCCATGCTCATCAAGCTTCAGCGAAAACGTAAGCTCATCGCCACAAGATGGGTTAACGCCTTCGTGCGAAAGTGTTGGGTTGTCAATAGAATAGCAATAATCGGGATGATTGACGTGATCCATAAACAGAGCGTTGTATAAGGTGGGAGCGCCCATTACTCCGGCAGCAGGTTTTTTATCGATTGTTTGGTGCGAGTTGTTGTTTATATCCATAGTGGTTTTCCTTGCTGGTTGTTTGCCGTTTTGCATGCGTTCGGTTTGGTCTGTAGCATCGCGCGGTGCGCACGCCGCCACGGTGCACGCATAGTTAGCGCTTAAAAATATTATGTACTGCTTGCAGCGCATCAATAAGACGATCAATATCGCGCGCGTCATTATAAAACGCAATACTTGCTCGGCAGGTACTTTGAACGCCCAAAGAGTTCAGCAGCGGTTGAGCACAGTGATGACCTGCGCGAATGCAGACATTATACGAATCAAGAATAGATGAAACGTCGTGCGGATGTACACCGTTTACATTAAACGAAACAACACCTCTATGGCGCGCGGGGTCATGTGCTCCGTAAATATCGATAAAGCTAAGCTCTGACAAGCGCGAATACAAATATGCGCTTAAATGAGCCTCGCGACGTTCAAGCTTTTTCATATCGTGCGTGTCAAAATAGCTAAGAGCCTTGTCAAATGCGTAAATACCTGCAGCGTCTTGGGTTCCTGCCTCAAACTTTTCGGGGACTTGTGCCCACGTTGCAGAAGAAGTGGTTACCGAGTCTATCATCTCGCCACCCGTTAAAAATACGGGGATGCGTTCAAGAATGTCAAGCTTTCCCCACATAACTCCTATACCAAAAGGACCAAGTGCTTTATGTGCAGAAAACGCAAGCAGATCACAATTAAGCTGTTGTACGTCTAGCTGCATATGCGGTGCGCTTTGAGCGGCATCCACTACCATATAAGCACCTACTTTGTGAGCAAGTGCAGCAATACGTGCAATATCGTTGGTTATGCCTAAGACGTTAGATACATGCGTAAGGCTTACAATTTTTGTTTTGTTGGTAATTTTGCGCTCAAGTTCTTCGTCTGTAATACTACAGGTATCGTTTAGGTAGAGATAGGTTAGCTTAGCATGCATTTTTTTGCATATTTGTTGCCAGGGAATCATGTTTGAATGGTGCTCCATGATACTAATAACAACTTCATCGCCAGGCTCCAAGCACATCGTTCCCAGTGATTGAGCAATCAAATTTAGAGATTCTGTAGCATTGCGCGTAAAGACAACCTCGCGTGCGCGTCCTTCGCCGTTTGTATCCACCGCGCCAATAAAGCGTGCAACATGAGCGCGCGTAGCTTCAATTGCCTCGGTTGCCATAACAGAGAGTTTATACAAGCCACGCAAAGGGTTTGCATTCATGTTGTGATAAAACTCGCTTTGTGCATTGATTACCTCTAAAGGCCGCTGAGCTGTGGCTGCGCTGTCTAAAAACGCAAGTTCTTTGTGTTGAGCTAAAAGCGGAAAATCTTGTTTATAAGGATTTTCCTGCAACGCCTGTTCGTCATTGGTTGCGAGCATTATCAATATAACCTTTCGTGTAACGTTTTTTTGTAACGCTGTATAACGTTGGTTGCGTAAAGCTGTATAACGTTTTTTCGTAACGCCGTAGCGTCACTAATCTTCTATCACACCGTTAATTTGGTAGCTACGCGCGTGATTTTCTCCCAATGCATCGGTAAAATCATCTGCCACGTCATCACCTACTATAATGCGCGCACGATCCAAAACGGCATTTCTCGAAACCGTGTCTGGCGCGTGAATAGCCGCATCGTCAAAGATTGCACGCGTAAAGAGCTTGTTTGCTTCTTCTTCGGTAAGACCGCGATCGGCTAGATATGCAAGCTGCTCGGGTCCTATAGAACCAATAGAGGCACCGTGATTTCCTAAAACATCATCTTCGTCACATAGAATAACGGGGAGCGTTTCATTCATAACGTTATCGGATGCAACTAAAACGGTTTCGGCTTCGTTTCCTTTGGAGCCTTTTGCGCCGTGCACTAAATCGATGGTTTCTCGCAGCGTTTTATATGCATAATCGGTAAGAATACCATTAGAAAGCATGGTACAGCGCGTGTTTCTGCCGCGTTGCCTGCACAGGTGGTTAACATCGAGGCGTTCGTGTTCGCAGGTAAAATAACGAAGCATGAGGTCAAGACGCGATGAATTACCGTGAAGATCGCACGAAAAACCAAAGGCCACTTTTTTACCGCCCAGCGCATATTGGTGAACATCAATTTTTGCACGATCACTGGCGTCGAGTGCCACACCTTGTAGATGTTGGTGAGTATCATTCATAGCAACAATTTCTACCAAATGGATAACGCTTTCGCGTTCGGCTACAATGCGCGCCAAATTAGCAGAAGTTGTGTCTTGCGCTTCTTTTCCATATGAAACCAAAACGATGGTTGCCTCGGCACCTTCGCGCACGATGATACCAGTATCTTTTGCTTCGTGTGCATCGGCATTTACATCAACAACAACAGGTTCTGTACGCTTAGTACCTTTTGGAATTTCTATAACGTGTGCATCAGGCGCAACGGATTCTATCCACTTTTGCGCATCTTTTCCTAAGCCGCAGGTCATGCGGTCGAACAGGGGAGGAAGACGCGCATAGAGCGTGCCGCGTACTTCGGGCGCGGGAACAGAAAAGGGAATATTATTGATGTGTAAATAATTCCACGTTTGCGACCAAGGTGCGTTTACATGAGCAAGATTGATAACATCTTTGGTTACGTGCATTGCCGTTTCCTGCGTAAAAGCACTTGTTGGTTGTTCTTGTGTCAAGGAACTTGTTGTAGTTTCTTGCGGAGTCGACTGTTCATTTGTGTTGGTGCTCATTTAGCCAATCGCTCCTTCCATTTCGATTTTAATAAGATTATTCATTTCTACTGCATACTCAAGGGGTAATTCTTTAGAAACCGGGCTCGCAAAGCCGTTAACAACCATGGTGCGTGCTTCGGCTTCGCTACATCCACGACTCATAAGATACAAAATAGTGTCATCTGATATTCTTCCGATGGTTGCTTCGTGTCCCACACTTGCCGTGGCACAGCGAACATTATTAGCAGGAATGGTATCGGAGCGGCTAATATCATCAAGCATAAGCGACTGACAGCTTACCGTTGCCACCGAGTGATGTGCGCTTTTACCAACGATCATAGACGAGCGGAAAGTGTTGATACCGCCGTCTTTAGAAATTGACTTTGTGTCAACCGAAGCTTTACAGCCTTGACCATTCATAACGATTTTGCAGCCAGTATCTAGGTTTTGCGTTGCTCCTGCAAAGGTAATGCCCGTAAATTCGCAGGTAGAGTGGTTTCCTTGTAAAATGGTACTTGGATATAAGTACGATACATGACTTCCAAACGAGCCCGAAATCCATTCCATTCGTGAGTTTTCTCCCACAAGCGCGCGTTTGGTATTGAGGTTGTACATATTCTTTGACCAGTTTTCTATGGTTGAATAGCGCATACGTGCATTATTGCCCACAAAAAGCTCAACGGCTCCTGCGTGCAGGTTTGCTTCGTAATATTTTGGCGCCGAACACCCTTCAATAAAGTGTAAATCGGCTTCGTCGTCTACGATGATGAGCGTATGCTCAAACTGACCTGCACTTGAAGCATTAAGCCTAAAATAGCTTTGAAGGGGGTAACTAAGCGTTACGCCTTTGGGAACATACACAAACGAGCCACCCGACCAGACGGCATAGTGAAGCGCTGCAAACTTATGATCTTTAAGAGGAATAAGCTTGGAAAAATACTTTTTGACCATGGGTTCCCAGCGCGGATCGTGAAGTGCATCCTCAATGGTGGTATATACAACTCCTTGTTTTGCTACATCATCGCGCATGTTGTGATAAACAATTTCAGAGTCGTATTGTGCACCAACGCCAGCCAAACTTTTACGTTCAGCATCGGGGATTCCTAAGCGCTCAAACGTTTGTTTAATATCTTTTGGAACGTCATCCCAGCTACGAGCTTGTTTGGTGCGTGGGCTTACATAGGTTGAAATATGGTTGAGGTCTAAGCCCGAACAATCTGGGCCCCAGTTATCTGCCATCTTGAGCTCGTGGTACGTTTCAAGTGCTTCAAGGCGCAGCTGTAACATCCATGCAGGCTCATCTTTTTTGCGCGAAATTGAGGTAACAATTTCGGGCGTAAGACCGTCTGCGTAGCGTTCGTAGCCTTCCTCACTCATAACAAAGTCATAGAGTGAGCGGTCGATATCAGAAATATTAGAGCGGCCTTTTTCGTCGACACCAACATTTGAGTTTGCACCGCGATCTACATAGTCATCACCTGCGGATTTGGTATCAAACACATCGGTTTGACCTTTGTCGGCAAGCTCTATTAAAGATTGGTCTTTCACGTTAAGCCTCACTTGTTCCACGCGCATCAAGTTGTTCTTCAAGTTTTTGCTCGTATTCGCTAAATCCGTGTGCGTCAATATGGTCGATGAGCGAAGCGGGACCTTCTGCCATTAAGTGGCCTTTTACCATAACGTGTGTGCGATCAACGTTTAAGCGTTCAAGAATACGCGTGTTATGCGTGATCATCAACAAAGCACCGTCACACTGCGCGCGATAGGCTTCGATACCTTTTGAAACAATTGCGAGCGCGTCAACGTCTAAGCCAGAATCGGTTTCGTCAAGGATTGCAAGCTTGGGGCGAAGCAATAAGAGCTGTAGCATTTCAACTTTTTTCTTTTCGCCGCCAGAAAAACCAACGTTAAGTTCGCGCGTTAAAAATGCTTCGTCCATATCAAGCTGTGACGAGATTTCAGAAACACGCTCACGAAACTTGCGCGCTGTTAATTTAAGCTCGGGACGCTTTTGGCAAATGGTGCGTAAAAAGCTATAAAGTGGCACGCCTGGAACTTCAACGGGGGCTTGGTAGGAGAGAAAAATGCCAGCAAGAGAGCGTTTGTCTGCGGTGAACTCGGTAATATCTTGGTCTTCAAAATGAATAGAACCTTCTGTTACGTGATAAACAGGGTCGCCCATAATAACGTGACCAAGTGTTGATTTACCTGCACCGTTAGGGCCCATCATCACGTGGGTTTCTCCTGGCTTAATGGTGAGATTGATGTTATGCAAAATGGGTTTATCTTCTGTTCCTGCATGCAAATTTGAAACAGTAAGTAACTCGGACATGAGCGCCTCTTTCTTATATGCGAACGGCTAAACATCACTTATATGGACAATACTTGTATGTACATGGTGCGCGAATGTAATTGCACGCGCATAGTGCGTAAGCTTTTGCTTAAGCGTGATGTTTATGTGCGTAGTAGGTGACATATAGTTCTTCATCTATCGTACCCTTATCTGTAAGCTTTAATCGTGTTACATGTGGAGGTTCATTAAAGTTTTATAAGGCAAAGTTTGCTAAAGCTGTGGCGTCTGCAAAATAAGGCGACGACTGCAAAACTGAGTTTGATGTGCAAAAAATTGTGGCGACATAATTGCTACAGGAAGGGTATCTACACAACGATGGACAAGTAACCCATAAACAAGCAAACAATAAACAACCATAGAGATATGAATTGAGGATGAGATATATGCAAACAGATTCAGCCAGTGTAACACTTCTTTGGTATCCAAGGTGTTCTACCTGCAAAAAAGCAAAGGCATGGCTTGATATGCATAAGGTAGACTACAAACTTCGTGATATTGTTGAGCAAAACCCCACGCCCGAAGAGTTGTCTTTGTGGTTTGCGTGCAGTTCGTATGATAATCCGCGCCGTTTGTGCAATACCTCGGGTGTTTTATATCGCCAAATGAACCTTAAGGCACAATTAGATGCTGGAATGAGCACTCATGAATTATTTGAGCTTATGGGTACCGAGGGAAAACTGGTTAAACGTCCGTTATTGGTTGTAACGTGCGAAGAAAAAATAACGGCTGTTTGCGCTGGCTTTCGCGAAGAAGAATGGATGCGTGCACTTAATTTGTAATGAAGGTTAACGTTGCTAAGACTAACGTTGTGAGCTTGTTTTTACGCGCTGCTTTGAGCTGCGCAATTTTTTACGTGTAGGTTTTTGCCCCACAACTTTCTACCATGCAATTTTTTGCCCCACGAATGTTTGCCACGCAACTTTTTTAATTAGCTAAATTCAATGCAGTTATAATTCTTGTCCGCCTCATGCGCTATCCTGTTACATGAAGAACAAAAATTCTAACACGGTATTCAAACAGTGCTGTGTATGCATGAGGAGAACTTATGTTGCGTCCAACTATCTATAATGTTTTGCAGAAACTTCTGCGCGCACAGCAAGACGTTGTTATTTTTGTGCCTTCTTATACCATGCAAACAAAGGTCGAAGGTCTTATAGCTACGTATCAGCAGCTAGCTTTAGGTATACGTATAACGTCACCTCGTGCGTGGGTTGAAGAACGCTGGAGTGTGTGGGGTAGTAAAGCATATCTTGCTGTGCCTGTGTCTTTACGCATGTATGCCATACGGTGCTTGCTTACTGGTCAAATTCCTTATGAGCATAATCAAGATTTTGAGCTTAGCGCCAATAATGGTTTGGTAAGTTTGCTGGCAAAGCTTTTTGAACGGGCGTTTGCACAGGTTGTTTCTTGTGACGCAAAAAATCCTGCATATACGCCTGCTCAGCAAGAAATTATTACGCTTGCGCATGCATACCAAGCCTACATCCACGAACAAGGATATATCGAACAAACAGAAATGCTTGAGTATCTAAGCACGTCTTTTAAGCAGCATCATGTGCAGCTACCTCATATTTTTATGGTGGGTTTTGATACGTCTACACGTTTTGAGCAAGAACTTATAGCGCTTTTGTCACCGTGTACTCAGATAGAGTCTTTTACAACCGATGAATTTTTTGACGATGTGAGCGTTTGTGAAGAGCTGGCGCAGGTATCTCAACATATTTTTTCAAACGATGAACAAAGCGTTGCTTCAACGGGTGCACTTGATTTACTTTTGCCAACAGGTCCGCTTGCACGCTCGCCGCTTATTGCTGCGCGCGTAGAACAACTTGCTCAAACGTGCAAAACAGTTGCAATTTCTGCACCTGATGCATTCTACCTTTGGAAAGATTTAGCGCCTCGATTATGCAAGCAAGGAATTGGTGTTAAAGCCGAGCTTAATTTTTCGGTGCTTGAAACGCAAACAGGGCGTGCAGTGTTTCAATTTTTACGCAGTGTGGCAACACTTATGCAAGCGGCAAAAACTTGGCCTGCTCCTACAAAAGAAGAAGAGGGAACATACCTTACTATTCCGCTTGATTCTATGTCGTGGTGGCCTCCAGAAGATCTTATAGACTTTTTAATGTCAGATTGTGCGCATATGAGCATGTCAAGCGTGTATCGTCTTGATAGACTTATGCGTTCAAATCGGCTTCTTACACCAAGCGACGTATTAAATTTGCTCCAAAATCCGCACATGGTTTCTCAAAGTGTGGTAAGTGCTACGCATGAGCTGCTTAAAGGTCATGTTGCAGCTGCGCTTGGAAAACTGGCGCAACCATACCTACAAGAGTTCGATTCTCATACAACTGATGACTTCTATATTGATGCTATGGGCAATACCTGCACTATTTTTCAGCGCGAGCCTCATCCATTTGAACAAAGTCTTGCATATAGCGTCCTTATGCACCTCAATGCACGTGTTAAGGAACTTAAAGAATTTTATGTATCAAATACAGCAGATTCTTGTATAGAAGACTTTCTTCCAAACTTTATTGAGGATTTATATCTTATTGCGCGTTCAATGACATGTAGTGTGTATCCGTATATGCGCCCATCAGTTAAGAAGGTGTCGAGCAACCATTCGCATAGCGATGAAATAGCATCGTGCGATGGCTCACGTACGGATGAAAAAGCAACGTGCGATGGCTCATCTACAAGTGAGCCTTTGTGTTGTGTGTATATTGAGCAGCCTTCAGCGCTCGCGCTTTGGCTTCCTGCTTCGTTTGACGCTGTGGTGTTAAGTGGGCAAACTTCACAGATGAGTCCGCTTCCTCGCGCACTTGATCCACTTCAGCAGCTTCTTGTTGCATTTGATATCGAAAAACCTGTAACGCCACTTGCGCGCGCGCGACACGATTTTCGCGCGCTGTTAAGACTTGCCCAACATCATGTGGTTTTAGAGCGCAGCTTGTTTGATGACTCTTCTCACAAGACCTATCCTTCGGTGATGTATACCGAGCTTTTAGCGTGTTATGGCCTTTCATCCTTTGAAGATGATGATGTTCTGGCGCATTTTTCACATATGAGCATGAGTGAAACAGGCATTTCCCACATGATTTATTCTGGCGTGCGCCCCCAGGTGTTTGCTCAAGATGATCCTTTATGTGCAGGACAGGTAAGCAAAGACTATATTCCGTTGGTATGTGTTTCGCCTATGGGTAGAAAAGCCGAGATTGCAGACAAACCTTTGCTTTCTGCGTCACAAATTGAGGCATACCTGCGTTGTCCGTATTTATGGTTTAACGAACGACGCTTAGGACTAACCACGCCTGATGCTGGATTTTCTCCTATGGAAGCAGGAACGTTTGTACATCGTGTGCTTGAGCTTGTTCATACCAAATTGCTTGATGACGCGCAAAGCAAAAGCATGCATTCAGATGCGCTTTATACGATTGGCGCGCGTGCGAACGCACAGGCACCTGCGCGCGTAAGTAAGACTGCCGATGAGCATACGCATATGCTGCTTGACCAGTTCTTTGATGAACACTTGCACCATCAATACCTTAAGCAGAGTCAAAAAAGGTATAAACAACTGCAAATATTTGTACCGCATTGTTTGGAAGACCAGGGGCTGCTTAATCAAATACGCAAAGATCTGCACTCGTTTCTTGATTACGAATCAGGATTATTTGAGGGATTTGAGCCTAGATTTTTTGAACTTGGTTTTGGTAAAGGTGAGGCAGCTGTTGAATATGCAGGTGTATATGTCAATGGTTCAATTGACCGCGTTGATGTGGACGCGCATGGTAACGCGCTCATTATTGACTATAAGCATAAGTCAACGTATAAGTTTTTACCGTCCTATGCGCTTTTTACCAGTGCACATCCTTATACAGATGGTACGTATGAACTGGCAGAGCATATCCAAACGCTTATCTATGCGCGCGTTTTACAAAAGCTCTATCCAAATTTGCATGTAGTAGGTGCGCTCTATGTTTCTACTAAAAGAAATCATGCGATCTCGGGTGCAGTGGACGAAAACTTTATCGATCGTGTGTGTGGTTGTAATCGTGTGTCTCGACAGCTTCGCCAAAGCATTGCAGTACCTGCCAATTTTTATAGTGAGTATAGTACACTCACAGGTTTTCAAGGGGTTCTCGATGCAACCGAACATATGATTGCCCAAAAAATTACAGGCATGATAGGCGGAAACATTGCGCCAGACATCAGCTCCCCCGAGCACATCCAAACATGCCCGTATTGTAAAATTGCTTATCAAAATGGAAGGATTCACCATGAAAACTAGCGGAGTCCTCACCGATGAAAAGATATTAGACGGGCTCAACGATCAACAAAAACAGATCGTCAAAACGCTTGCTTCTCCTTTATTTGTAGAGGCAGGCGCTGGATCGGGTAAAACCTTTACGCTTACCAAACGCGTATTGTGGGCACTTACCAAGGGTTCAGGCCCAAACGGCACTGCATTTTTAGATGATGTATCTCAGGTATTAATTATTACCTTTACCCATGCAGCCGCTCACGAAATAAAAGAGCGCATTCGTTCTAGTTTGCGCGAAGCTCATATGCCTCAGCAGGCACTTGAGGTAGATAATGCATGGATCAGCACGATTCATGGCATGTGTTCGAGGATACTTAAAACATACGCGCTTGACCTTGGCATAGATCCGCAATTTAGCATTGCGTCTGAAAACGACACCGTAAAACTTATGCGTCGTGCCGTTCAAGATGTTTTAAGTGATTATTATCATAAGCGTTTTGAGATCTCGGGTATGCGTTTATTGCTTGGGGCATATGAAATGGGAAGCATGGGCGATGTTTCCACGGGTTTTTTACCAACGGGGCTCTGTGATGTAATCTCTACCATTTCTCGTCAAGCAAAAATATACGCCGATGGGTATGACGCTTTTACCAAGGTAGAGGATACAACGCTTGAGTCACGAATTGATGACATCATAAGCGGTCTTACTACACTTTGTAACGTGGATGATATAACCGAAAAAGCTAAAGAAAAGCTTGCGCCTTGTACAGAATTTGCTTCGCGCTTAAAAAGCTGTTTGCAAAATATTAATCACACACTTGAATTTGCCACATCTGACGATGAAGTTATTGCATCAAGTAATGATATATGCGCATGTTTGCAGGAGCTTCGCACAAAGCTTCCCACATCTGTTGGTAAGGCACATGCTCAAGAGCTTAAAACCCTTAAAGAAGATCTTGCATGTGCACATGATAGTGTACGTTTTTTGGTGCTTAACCGCGCGTTTGATTTGTGTGTGGACATAGCGCGGCATGTGGATGAGCGATATATGCAGCTTAAGCGTGAATGTTCTATGCTCGATAATGACGACTTAATCCACGAAACTTTGCGCGTTATTAAACATAATTCTTACGTTGCGGCGCAGCTCACGAATCGCTTTAAGTTGGTTATGGTTGATGAGTTTCAAGATACCGATACGGCGCAATTAGAACTTATTTCTTTACTGTCAGGAAAAAATGCTGAGCACCTTACCACAGTCGGCGATGCGCAGCAGTCTATTTATGCATTTCGTGGTGCTGATGTTTCGGTATTTAGAAAACGTGAAGCTACATGTACGCACTCGCTTAAACTTTGCGTTAACTATCGAAGTCATAAAGATATTTTGTCCTTTGTTGATAAAGTATGCGATGCAGGAACTCCCAGCAATCCAAAACAAGGTCTTGTTCAGCACTTTATGCACTTAGATGATAATCCTACACGTGACGCATGCGCCTATAAAGCTCATGATCTTCCTCGTTTGGATGTAGAAATGGTAAAAGCGCCTTTCAAACGCGATGTTTGCGCACGTAAGGTGCTGGCTGCGGCGCTTGCACAGCGTATGTATGTGTATGTAAAGCACGGTCAAAAGCCTTCTGATATGGCACTTTTAGTGCGCTCCGCAACAAATGTTGATGTATATTTAGATGCCATTCGCGCACGCGGCCTTAATTGTGTGGTAAGTGGAGGTTCTACCTTTACATCTGCTCCCGAAGTGCAGGTTATGGCTCAGCTGCTACATGTTTTAGCCAATCCGTGCGATACACAAAACGGTCTTTTTGGCTTGTTGATTTCACCGCTATTTGCTCTCGACGAACAAGACCTTTTGCTCCTTGCGTCTATGAATCAGCCAACAAGTGATTTACCTGCAAAACGTCCGATTGATCGTGGACTGGAGCATATGACATTTTACAAGGATATGCCTTGTTCTCTGCGTTTGCAGCGTGCTCACGATATTCTTATGCGCGCACGTAATGAGCTTCCGTACAAAAGTGTTGCCGATGTATGTTTAGATGTTGTCAAACAGTCGGGCTGGTTGTTGCGGCTCGAAAAAGCAGGTACGACAACTATTCCTGTACGTGCAAATATTATGGCTGCACTTAAATATATAGATGAACTTACCAAAGATTTAGGTTTAGGGCCAGCGCGCGCCGCTCAAGAGTTTGACATTTGGTTTTCTCGCTCAAAGATTGCGCCGGCGTCGCTTGCAGGTGATAATCAGGATTCAATTCAGGTTATGACAGTTCATGCTTCAAAAGGCTTGGAATTTCCGCTTGTCTTTTTAAGCGAATGGTATACCGAAGTACCTGCCGCTCCTCGCGTGATGTGTGTGTCTGTACCTAAGAGTTCAACAAAGCAGTCAGCATCTACAACAAAGCAGCTAACTCACGCCGACGCACATTCCTCGTCTTTAGACGCGCAAGAGACCACGGCAAAGGTGGCGTGTATGTTAGTTCCGCCGTCATCAGATTTAATGCCACATCAAAAATTTGATGAGGGGGTTGTAGAAGAACACGCGCCTGTGTGTTATAGCGAGTGGTTTGAGTATGGAAAACGTTTGGCTTCGCTTCGTGATCGCGAAGAAAGCGCGCGTATTCTCTATGTGGGCTTAACGCGTGCATGCGAAGCATTGATTGTTGGCTTGCCTCTTGTTTCGGTTAAAGATGGTTATCGTGATACGCTTGCATTGCGCGTGGCTCAGGCTTTGGATATAACGGATGAACAAGCAGGACTTCACCATAAGGCATACGGTGGTTCTCAAGATGCTGCTGTTCGTGTGTTTGAGCTGCAACCTGATGATTCAGATACGCTTGTTATTCGAGGAAATCATGCACTTGAAGAGCTTGAAGGCTACAAGATTCCTCTCAAGCGCGAGCTTGTGTATAGCCTTAGCTTGCCAGTTTCAGAAGCTTTTTCAATGTCACAGGATAAGAAGCAGGCTTCACCATGTACAGACACGCTTAAGATACAAGATGATAGAATGCATCCCAGCTCGCTACCCTTTGAACTGTATGATACGAACTCATCGCAGAAAACGTATGACATTATAATGCAGCGCGCGTCGGCTGATTTTTATAGTTTTTCTTCGATTAAAGACACCATGGATCAAGATAAGCAAGCGCTTGCCTCACATGTGGATTCAAAAAAGGCAGACGCTGTGTCTGTTCAAGATGTATCGATGGATACTTCCGATGCAACACGCGCAACTGCACTAGGTTCGGCATTTCATCAGCTTGCGCAAAGTATGGTAGAATCGCAAAACCTGTTCCCCTCAGATGAACACATTGCGCGTATGTGTGCGTATTGGAAGTTATCTACTGCAAAAGAGAGGCGTTTACGTGACGCGCTTTGGCGTTGGTGGAATTCTAACATTCGTCGTGAAGTTCTCACCTACGATACTATCCGTGCTGAAGTGCCGTTTTGTATCCAGCGTAATTCTGTGTATGGGCGCTATTATCATGGTGCATTCGACTTATTAGCAACTTCTGCTTCGTCGCGTCATGCGCTTCTTATTGATTACAAAACAGGAGATTTGGGCTTGTCAAAAGAAGAGATTGCCGCACGTCATGCATTGCAATCACAACTGTATGCCGATGTATTATTGCATGCTGGTTATACAAGTGTGACCTGTGCGTTTGTTTGCGTTGAGTTAGACGATGGGCATGGACAACCTTATGTAATTAAAACAGATTACAGCAGTTGTGAGGCTAAAAATCCTGCTTGCTAAAAAGAAGGACATACCGTTACGATAAAACAGCTACGATAGATAACGCTACGATAGATACAGCTACGATAGACGAAATTTGAGGAAATAATGGCTTTTGTTCATTTGCATAATCATTCGTTTTTTTCTGTTTTGGACGCATCAACTTCCATTCAGGATATGGTGGACGCAGCAGTTGCTCAACACATGCACGCGCTTGCGCTTACCGATCATGCATATATGTTTGGGATCCCCGATTTCGATTTAGCATGCAGAAAATATAACGATAATGCTGCCGATATGAAGCAGTACAAGCACGACGTTGAATGCTATGAAAAACAGTGGGATAACAAAGAGCCTAAGCCAGATGACCCTGACGCTGCGCCTCACGATAGATGCCATGCACAATGGGAAAAAGATAAACGCGTATGGGATGAAACACATGATATCGAACGTGTTCGCGCGCAAAAACCTGAGCTTCTCATTAAGCCTATTTTTGGATGTGAGGCAAACCTCATTCCTGATCAGTGCATCGAAAAAGGAACGCCACAAAAACGCTATCACCTAACGCTTTTGGTAAAAAATGCTGTAGGTTACGTTAACTTAATGAAAATGATGTCACTTGCGGCAAACCAAATGATGTATTACAAGCCTCGTACTACGTTTGCCATGTTGGAAAAGTATCATGAAGGCCTTATTTGTTTAAGCGGGTGTGCGCATGGTGTTATCGCTCAAATGATAGTTACGCAGCAATACGATGCAGCGCGCGCGTGGGCGCAAAAATTCAAAGCTTTATTTGGTGATGATTTTTATCTTGAAATCCAAGATCACGGTGTTTCTTTGGATTCATGGAACGGCATGTCCGAACAAATGATCGCACAACGCATTGTTCAGTTGGGAAAAGAAGAGGGGATAGCTGTTGTTGCAACTAATGACAATCATTATTTTCATCAAGATGACGTTGAAACGCGCGACATCTTAAGCTGTATTGGTGCTAACACCCATCTCGACGAAAATTACCAGTCAACGCTTCCCGGTTCGGAGTTTTATTTTAAGTCCGAAGAACAAATGCGCGCACTGTTTGCATGGGTTCCTGAGGCCGTAGACGAAAGCGTTCGCATAGCCGCAAAATGTTCGTTTGAGCTTGACTGGACGCAGATGTATCTTCCTAAGTTTCCTGGTTTGCGCGAAGGCGAAACATCAGAGGAGCGTTTCCGAAGCGAATGTGAACAAGGTTTGGCGCGTAAATACGGCAAACAATGGCAAGACGTTACCATTAACGGTGTAAATGTAAAAGAGCGTTTTGAATATGAATATGGCGTTATTTGTTTTAAGGGTTTTGCTGACTACTTTTTAATCGTTCAAGAATACGTTCGATGGGCAAAAGAGCATGGTATTGGTGTGGGCCCTGGTCGTGGTTCTGCGGCAGGTGCTATTGTTGCATACGCTATGGACATTACGGCATTTGACCCGCTTGAAAACGGCCTGATGTTTGAGCGTTTCTTGTCGCTTGAGCGTACCGAGATGCCCGATATCGATATGGACTTCGACGATGAGCGTCGTCTGGAAGTTGTGCAACATGTCCGTGAACTGTATGGTTCTGATCGTGTGTGTCACGTTATTACCTACTCAACCATTAAGGCAAAACAGGCAATCAACGATGCCGCTCGTGTTTTGGGGTATCCTGTTGCAACTGCGCAAAAATTGTCGAAAATGGTTTCAAGTGACCCAAAGACTAAGCTCAAATTTGTGCTTTCAAAAACTGAAGGCAAAGAGGACATGTATAACCCCGATTTTGTGGACGCTTACCATAATAATGGTGATGAGCACCGCATTATTGATGCTGCGCGCTCTATTGAAGGTATCATTCGTGGCGAAGGCGTGCATGCTTGCGCTATCCTTATTGCACCAACACCTGTTAATGACCACGTTCCCACTAAGCTTGACACCAAAGGTGGCGTAGAAATTACCCAATACGAAGGACATTCCGTTGCAGATATGGGTCTGTTAAAGATGGACTTTTTGGGCTTGCGTACCTTAACCGTTATTTCTAAAGCACTTGATAACATTCGTGCTAGTTACCCCGACTTAAGCAAGCTTGATTCTTTGGGTGATGGAGTTAAAGCTTGCCTTAAACCAGGAGCTACTTGCATTGATATAGATCCGCAAAAAATACCTTTTACCGATCCGCGCATTTTTCAGTTGGTTGGTTCGGGACGAACTGCTGGTGTGTTCCAAATTGAATCGGAAGGCATGACAGCAACCATCAAAAATATGAAACCAAAAGAGTTTCGCCAAATTGTAGCTTTAATTGCCTTGTATCGTCCAGGACCTTTGGGTGCAGGCATGGTAACAAGCTATATTAACCGTATGAACGGTCGTGAACCTGTTGTCTTTTATGATGACAGACTTTCAGACATTTTGGACGAAACATACGGAACTATTGTATATCAAGAGCAGGTTATGCAGATTTCGGTAAAAATGAGTGGCTTCTCTAAAGGAGAGAGCGACTCTAAAATCAGAAAACCTGTTGCAAAGAAAAAAATTGCGCTTTTAACGAGTACCATTTTTCACTGGGAAAACGGTCGCGATGAAACAACGTATGACCACTGGATGAATGGTGCAAGTGCTAACGGATATAAAAAAGAAGTTGCACAACGTATTTGGGACGACGTTTTGGAATTTGCGTCGTATGCGTTTAACAAGTCTCACTCTGCAGGCTATGCTATTTTGGTTATGCAAACAGCTTGGTTAAAAGCATATTTTCCGCGCGAATACATGGCATCGGTACTTACATCGTATATGGGTAAAACCAACAAAATTGTCCACTATATTAGTGCATGTAATCACGAGGGCATTAAGATTTTGCCTCCTGATATTAACGAGTCTGGTCGTGATTTTACGGCAACACCACAAGGAATTCGTTTTGGATTTGCTGGTATTCGCGGTGTTGGTGAAAATGTTGGTATTGCTATTATGCAAGAACGCAAGAAAAACGGCCCATTTGCAAATTTGCATGATTTTGTGAAGCGCGTTAATTCTACTCAGGCAAACCGCCGTGTTGTAGAAGCTCTTATCAAGGCTGGTGCGTTTGATTCGTGTGGATATCCACGCAAGCAGCTTATGGGATTTATTGATAAAAACAATCCTAAAAATATTATAGATGAGGCTGCACGTCACGAAAAAGATCGTTCGATGGGACAGCTGTCGCTGTTTGATTATTTTGGAACGGTTGAAGGATCAGGATTTGAAGAAAAAATTCCTCCTGCAGATCCGCATGATCGCTGGGAAGATGGATTTATGCTTTCGCAAGAGCGCGAAGTGTTAGGCATTTATGTTACCGACCACCCTCTGCGCCCGTATCAGGTTGCTTTGCGTCGTTCACGTGATTTTACCTTAAGTGAGCTGGAAGAAAGCAAAGAAGTTATTGACGAACAAAGCGGCGCCACGCATTTGGAATATAAAGTTCCCGAAGGAAAAACAATACATTTAGCAGGTATGACGGCAACGGGTCTTATTCAGCGTCGCCTTACTAAAACGGGAAAACAGATGGCTATTGTTACGCTTGAAGATATGGAAGGACAGATTCCTTTAGTTGTATTTCCTAAGGTGTTTGAAGCGTCATCTGCGCTGCTTAAAGGTGAAGTTTTGGAGTCGCTTGACAGCAGCGGTGAAAACATTTTTATCAAGGTTACTGGTAAACTTGAGCGTGGTGAGCGCGGTAATCAAGTTATTGTAGAGTCTTTGGCACCGCTTCAGCTTTCAGGCGCAATTAACTCCATTCATGTTATAGAAATTGGCCTGTCTACGTCAAAACTTTCTACGCCTTATTTTGAAATGCTGCGAAGCATTCTTGTGCGCTATCCTGGTCTTGATAGGGTTGAGTTGCTGTACGAAAGTTCGGCACATGATATTATGCATATGGAGTTACCTCTTACGGTTGATGCGTGCGATCCGCTGCTCAAGGCCGAGATAGAGGATACGTTTGGTTCGGATTGTCGAGTGAGTGTGTTTATCTAATGGCTTGTAAGCGTGCTTGGTAAGAGATGCGCAAGTCCAACACATAAGACTTGCTTACCCAAACTGGGTTGAGCTGTGTTTGTATAAAGTTTTGGAGCGATTAATGAATATACTGATGGTACATACACGCCTTACTTGTTCAACAGTTGCCGAAATGCTCGCCAAGCTTGAAGAACTTGATGCGTATGCCACACGTCATGCAGCTGATTTAATTATTGTTCCACGTAGTTTTACCAATGCATGCTTGAAAGTAGGCATAGCAGATCCATCTTCTTTGGCGCGCTCTTCGCGCTGTGATGATTTAGATCTGCGTTTGCGCTGCTTGTATACCATGGCGCTCCATGTGAAAACACCTTTGTTAGCTCCTTGTGATTGGAGTTTTGTCTCGCGTGAGTATCCGTGCGCATTTCTTCTTGAAGAGCGCTTGCCGCGTCGTGTTACTCGTTTTAGCTTGTGTCATCAAAGATTTGTGTGTACGTTTTCGCCGCGTAATTTAGATGCATACAAAAAATACGAGCCACATGGAATCATTGTGTTTGACTCTCAACCACTTTCAACTGAGTCTGCGGATGAGTTTGTAAATGCGTCTGCACATACATCTTCAAGTGCGGCTGAAAATACGTCTTCATGTACGGCTAAAAACGAGGCTAAAAACGCTGCTACAGCCACGGTTGCAACTAAGCTCGCGCACGTAACGCCGTTTATGCAGGATGCTTCGATAACTCCTACCATATGTCCTGTATATGTAGTGCCAAGTATTGGTTGCATAAACAATAAACTTTATGCAGCACCAAGTTTTGTTTTGCAACCACATGGAACAATTAACGCGTATTGTGCACCCTTTGAACAGCGCATTTGTTTGTATAACACCAATCAATCACCAACATCTAAAGACAAACTATCAACTCAAAAACTATCAACTCGTATTCAAAAAAATCCCGGCTCTGCTTACATGCATATCTGGGATGCACTTTGTATGGGTATTCAGGATAAGTGCGCAACCTTTGGCACGCGCGAAGTTGTTTGCGTCATGGATGGTGGTCTTGCAAGTAGCGTGCTTGCTGCATTGTTAGTTGATGCGCTGGGGGCTTTGCACGTGCACGCGTTGATTGCGCCTCGCGAATGCTCGTATGATTTTACATCTGCCAACACATTGGCAACTGCGTTAGGAATTGATGCTCGTACCTGCAACGATATGTCGTACGGTCAAGGTTTTAGAACGCTGCAAGAAAAAATACATGTTCGCGAAGGTGCGCTTGTTGGCTATGCACAAACATGGGCACAAACGCTTTCGGCTGTGTTGGTAAGTTCGTGCGACAAACTTGCGTATATGCTTGGTGCGTACACACTTTTTGACACATGCGCGCGCATTGCTCCGCTTGCCGACCTCTTACGTTGCGATATCGAGCGTCTTGCGCGTGCACGCATGTCTCGTTCGGCTCTTTTTTCAACCTGTGAATATAAAAATATTGAATATCAAAGGCTGCAAGAAAACCTGTCTGCGCTTGCTACCTGTGATGTTCGTACACTTGAAAGCAACTTGCATGATTATCTTTACCAGCGAATATCAGCGTCTAAGCAGTCACACGCCGCGCAACCTTGTGTTGCACAGCCCCGTGCTACTCAGCCCCGTGCTACGCAATCTTGCTCTACTCAAGAAGAAATCGACTTCTTTACGTTGTGTTTGAATAAACTTTCGAGTGCGCTTGCCGCACCGTTTGATACGTTTACGCTTTCTGATTGCCCCATTTCGGCATGTATTTTATCTGCTCAAGCCGATAATTTATCAGCTGCTCTGGTACAAACAGACCTGTCGTCACAGATGTTTCAAAAGATAGATCTGTCGTTGATAAAGGCTTTTCCTCGTTCACCTGAGTCTTTGCTTCAATTGTTCGGAGCAGATGACGACGACGCTGACCCAGACGACGCAGAGGAAGATGACATAGACCCAGACGATCCATATCTCGATGATGACGACGATGATGAACTTGATGAGGACATCCTTTTGCGTCAAATTGGCGCGCGTGATGCGGATCCAAGCGCTGATAGGGACGTTATAAACCATGCACAATCCCTTAAAGCATGGCTTGAGAGCCATGGTTTTCAGACGCTTCCTGTTGCAGGTGGATTTATGACGGTGGGTAATGCGCGCGATATTGACGAAAACGAATTACGCAAGCTTTTGCAATCGCTTCCGGGCGATATAGATAGTCACATTATGCAGGCCAATATCGAAGTTCCAAGTGATTCTGTGAGCGACTTTGAAACATTTATGAAAGATATTCAGCGTGCGTTTGATAAGACGTCTAAGGATTCTCAAGAGCATACCTCAGGCGACACTCAAAGCAACACATCGGATAAAACAATTGATAAATTTATTCGCGATCTACAACATGCGTTTGATCTCAAAAATAAGATGAGAGCTCAAAAAGCGGCTCGTTCACAGGCACGTCCGCAAGATCAGTCGATTCAAGATTTGGTGGACGATATTTTGAACGCGCGGCCGCTTTCACATGAAGAAAGTTTTTATATTTTAGACAATCAGCTTGATACGTTTGAGAATATGGAGTTTCGTGCAAACAACACCCATCAGTCAAATGCACATGATGCCTCGTTTACCAAACTTATGAATAAAAAGCTTACCTCGGCGCATGCCGAGCGTCATTTGAAATTTATTTTGGGTACAGTACGTGACTTTTGCTATGGTGGCGTGTTTTATAATCATGCGCAGCGTCCCACGCGCACATCTCATGTAAATGCATCATCTGTATCGGGTACGTCTTTGCAGATGACGCACGAGTTAGATGACAATAATCCGTATTCTGAAAACTAAGTCCTTAAATCTCATCCACATTGTCAAAGAATCTGATATACTAGAACTAATGTTCCGGTTATCGGGATGATACTAAGGAGATAGCATGGTAATCCTAGGAATAGATCCAGGACTTGCACATACAGGATGGGGCATTGTGGAAACACGTGGGAGTGTGTATCGCGCACGTGCGTACGATTGCGTGGTTACCACCTCTGCTCAGTCGTTGCCCGAACGTCTTGATGCTATTTATCAGGGAATTTCCTATGCTATTGAGCGCTATCAGCCAGTGCACGTGGCTATTGAAAAAATATTTTTTGGCGAAAATGTGCGTTCTGCCATAGATACGGCACATTCACGCGGTGCGGCACTTGTTGCGTGCGCTCGTGCAGGTGTTGTTTTGGGCGAGTATACTCCCATGCAGATTAAACAAGCTGTTGTTGGTACGGGTTCAGCCGATAAACGTCAAGTGATCTTTATGGTTAGAAATATTTTGAACCTCGATCACGACCCAAGACCCGATCACTGTGCCGATGCGTTGGCTGCGGCAATTTGCCATGCGAGTTTACTTCGTACGCAGCAAGCGGCATATCAAAGTGCTTCGGTAGAAATGCTTGAGCAGCAGCGCGCCGAAGCTCTTCAACACAAACTACAGGCTCGCGCGCTTACGGCAGCCGCAAGCAAGGCTCATTCCGATTATGCTCACGGCATTGGAAATGTTATGAATAAGACACGTCAGAGTAGGAGAAATAAATAATGATTGTTCAGCTTACAGGAACACTTGTTGAAGTCTTTCCAAACTCGGTGGTCTTAGACGTACAGGGCGTGGGTTATGAATTGGGAATTTCTGCCAATACGGCTGCCAATTTACCTGCATGTGGTCAAACGGCTGTTACGCTGTTAGTTAGAATGATCGTTAAAGAAAACGCTATGGATCTCTATGGCTTTTCTTCACGCCAAGAACGAAACGCGTTTGATAGGCTTATTGGTATTTCGGGTGTAGGTCCTAAACTTGCGCTGGCAGTTTTGTCAACATATTCTTTATCAGATTTGGCAACAATTGCGCTATCTGAAGATGTCACACGTATGGCACAGGTGCCTGGCGTTGGAAAAAAGAAAGCGCAACGTTTGCTTATAGAGTTAGCCGATGTGTTTGCAAAAGATGCCGAGCTTCGTATTTTGGCTTCTGCCGAGGAAAAGTCATCTGGCGCGTGCACGCAAGCACCGCAGCACAGCGTGCTTGATGACGCACAATCGGCATTATTGGCTATGGGCTTTACGCCTCAAGAAGTTGAGCTTGCTCTAAAACCGTATGATAAAAAAGAATGCAATGATAATCCATCGCTTACGGCACAAACCGTTATTACGCAAGCGCTTAAACGCTTAGGAGGCAGATTATAGTGTGGGTAGCAGACGAAGAAAACCTCTTTGCCGATAGCGCTTCAAGCATGCACTCGCATGCTTTACAGCACGAGAGCGAAACAGATACTCAAGCACATAACGCAGGTGCTTCGCGCAGCGTCGCGTGTGAACTTATCGAAGATGATATAGATGTTGAGCGTAGTTTACGACCCGAGTCGCTAGGAGAATATTGCGGACAAACGCGCGTGCGCGAAAACCTTCGTGTACTTATTTCTGCTGCAAAGGATAGGGGAGAAACCCTCGATCACGTGCTGTTTTCGGGCCCTCCAGGTTTAGGGAAAACAACACTTGCTTCAATTGTTGCTCATGAAATGGGCGCGCGCCTTAAAACAACGTCTGGTCCAGCAATTGCCAGAACAGGTGATTTAGCTGCTATCTTGACAAACCTTCAAGAGGGAGATGTCTTATTTGTCGACGAAATCCATCGCCTTAATCATCAGGTAGAAGAAGTCCTCTATCCAGCAATGGAAGATTTTTTCCTTGATATTGTTATTGGAAAAGGTCCAGCTGCACGTTCGATTCGTTTAGATGTGCCTCACTTTACGCTCATTGGTGCCACCACCAGAACAGGTTTGTTAACAGGACCTTTGCGCGACCGTTTTGGAATTTCGTATCGCCTTGATTATTATACGGTGGACGAGCTGGCAGAAATTGTAAAACGCAGCGCAGGGATTCTTGAGGTTCGTATCGACGATACAGGCGCACAAGAAATTGCATCGCGCTCGCGCGGTACACCTCGTCTTGCAAACCGCCTTCTTAAGCGCGTCCGAGATTATGCGCAAGTAAAAGCTCATGGCGAAATATCCTGGGATGTTGCTTCACAAGCTTTATCCTTCTTTGAAATTGACGAAATGGGCTTAGACTGGATGGACAAAAAGATATTATCGGTATTAACGCAAACATTTAGAGGCAAAGCAGTTGGGCTTACCACTATTGCTTCTGCGGTAGGGGAAGATCCCGCTACGTTAGAAGATGTATATGAGCCGTATTTGCTTCAACGGGGGTTGTTAATTCGTACACCACAGGGCAGACAGGCAACGTCACTTGCGTTTACACATTTAGGTTTGCATGCTCCAACTGCATAGATGTTTAGACTCTGCATAGGTGCAAGGTAAGATAGTTTTGTGTTCATAGCGAAAGGAGAATCCATGATTCATAAGGACTTTCTTGAAGAAGCAATTAAAAAATTTGTTGAAGGTGTTTCCAAGCCTTTGGAATATGCGCTTCTTAAGAAAGACATAACGCATCTTGGTGATGCTGACGCAGCAATTGCAGAATTGCTTGAGATGAATTCAGCAGTTGTTATGCAGCTTGCTCCTGCTTCTTTGGTAACGATGATGAAACTTTCTCAAGTTGGTGCTGCTATTGCCCAATATGTTTCGTATGTTTTACGCCTTGAAGCACGCGCATATAAAGGTGCACAAAATGATGAGCTTAGCGGCTTACGATTAGACCAAGCGCGCGCAATTGAAGAAGCATTTGACTGCGAACCAGATACTATTCCGCCAGAATTTAGTGATTTAAACACAAAGTTGGGATAAGTCTTAAAGAAACAGTTATATTTTTCGACTCAATTGGCGCTGTTTTAGAGTATGATAGATAATGTTCTTGTAAAAAGCTGATTTCTCTATGTTACAAGTTGCGTATGTGGTGAAACGGTTTCTTTATAAGTGACAGTTAGTTTGCGCATACATGATGTATGCACCTATTTAGTCCAGTAGGACAAGAAAGAAAGGCACGACATGGCTCAGGGTACTGTAAAATGGTTTAATCCAGACAAGGGCTACGGTTTTATTTCTCGCGATGATGGCGATGATTTATTCGTACACTTTAGCGAGATTAAAATGGACGGCTTTAAAACTTTGGATGAAGGCCAAGCTGTAGAGTTTGATATTACTACCGGTCAAAACGGTAAACTTCAAGCTTCTAATGTTCGCAAAGCATAACTCATTTGAAGTTATACGTATAAATTAGCTTTACCGTGAGTTCATTGTTTGTACTTATTTAGAAGGCTGATTGGAAAGAGAGTCGCATGTACGCGGCTCTCTTTTTGTCGTGAAAATCCATGTTTATATGCATATATATACCTATAAGAAGTTATAAAGGAAATTTTAGTTGAACACACAAAAAGAAATTATTACACCTTGTGATACAGCTACATCTACTCACAGCACAACGCACAGCCTTCATCTTTCGTCGCTGCTTTTAATGGCTTCAATTACCTGTCTTGCCGTTTTATCTGAGCTTATGCCCTCAGGTGTTTTGCCTGCTATGATAGAGAGCTATTCCATCTCGCAAACGCAGGCAGCAGGTCTTGTAGGCGCATATGCAGTGGCTTCTGCAATTTTTGGCATTCCTTTAGTTTCTCTTACGGTATCTTGCGATAGAAAAAAGCTATTAAGCGTGTTACTTATAGGCTTCGCCGCTTCAAATTTTTTGGTTGCTCTATCACCACAGTTCCAACTTGCACTTGTTGGAAGAGCATTGGGTGGTATGTGTGCCGGTACGCTTTGGCCCATGATTACAGCTTATGGCATGTCGTTAGTTCCCCGCTCATCTGCTGGAAAAGCTGTTGCTATTATCATGTCGGGCATAACGGTGGGCATGTCGGTTGGTCAACCCTGTATGACTTGGATTGGCCGTCAATTTGGTTTTCAGGTTGAATTTGCGGTTATGGCGATCCTTATTGTGGCAGTTATGGTGCTCTGCATGATGTTTTTGCCTCACGTTAAAGGCGAAAAACGCAGCCGTGAAAATTCTCCGTTTACCATGCTTGCTAACCCAGGTATTTTGCTGGTCATTGTGCTAACATTTTTAGGAGTTGGCGCAAATTACGGTGTATATACGTTTATTACCACGCTTATTTCTACGTTTAGCTATCCCAGTGTTGAACTTGCACAAATTTGGTTTGGTATAGGTTCAATTATTTCGGTCATCCTTATTTTGAGGTTTATTGATACGCGTCTTCATCTCTTTTTGGTCTCGATGTTTGTGCTGGGTTGTGTAGCTATGCTTGTCTTTTATGGCTTACACATCGAGATAGTGTTCCACGGTGCATTCATGCTTTGGGGCATTGCGTTTGGCTCGCTGAGCAGCATTTTTCAAACTGCTACCGCGCGTCAAGTTCGTAGTGGCACTGCTGTTGCTAATGCGCTTCAATCCTGCTCGTTTAATGTTGCTATTATGTTTGGATCAACGGCTGCTGGATTTTTACTCGAAACAGGAGGAATTGAGCCTGTTGTCTTAGGTGCATCAGCTATTTTCTTTGTTGGTATGGCGTTATCAGTTTGTACGCGCTCATATTTTGCGTAAAGTTCATATTTTGCTTAAAGCACATATTTTACTAGAACATACGTTTGATTTACAAGCAAAGCAATTCAAGCAAAGCTGCACGTAGGTTACTCGCCCTCTTGAGGACGCGTCTCTATTGAGCGGATAATTCCTACCATTACATCATCACCTGATAACAAACCTAACAGCGTTGCAAAATTGCGTGCTACGGGGAATACCTCGGCATCAAGCGATGCTTTTGTTCCTTCAAGTACAAATGACGTGATCTCAGGAGTGGGTGCAAGGGGTATGTTGTAGGCTTTAAGGATCGATATTAGCTCTTGTGTATCCATCGCAGAAAGTGGATGCTCCGTGCTCTCAGATTGAGATATACCTAATTCTGCACGTAATTGCGTAATAAGACGTGGCATAAAATGAACCGCGCATGCAAAACATGCTTGAGCAGATAACTTGTGGTTCCTTATCATTTCAAGGCGAGCCATATGATAGTACGCAAGCGCCAAGCTTTCGGGAGCGTACGCATAGTGCATGAAGTCGATAAGCTCATTTCGTGCCTGGTCGTAGCGCTCGCATGCAATTAAGCATTTTATAAGCTGAATGTGAGCTTGTCCGTCAACGGGTGCAATATTTACCAGCTTATAAGCATATGTTACGGCTTTTTTATAATCCTTTAAGGCAGCTGTGCACACCGATAATCCTAAAAGCATTTCATAATAGGCGTCGGGTACCAGCATCAGCGAAACACGATGCGAATCCCACATGTGCTGTTCGCGCTGCATGAATTCGCGCGCCGTATGTGTATGCGGCAACAGCGCGTCTTTATCAAGCTCACGGTCTTTGCGACGCCGTTCATATTCAATGCGCCCATATTTGCTGTTATAAAGTGCACGATCTATATAGTTGTTAAAGTAGCGCCATTTTACCGTTTGCGTATCACGATAGTTGCCTTTTTTCTCGATATCGGCATATACCGGCGTAAGCAAATCAAGTGCTTGTTGGTATGCCTCATTATTGCAGGCATTGATTGCTTGTTTGGCAATTTGATTAAGAGTATCTCCGCTTATGAGTTCTTCGGTGATTGCTTGAGTATTATCTGGTATCAAAGCAGCAATAAGCTTGCGTGCGCAGCGTCTGCACGCTTCCGTAATGCGCGGATCAACTTCATTTTTGGCACATTCCAGAATAATCTGCACTTTGTCTGAGCAGCTTAAAGCGCCAGTTGTTTCCTCGCGTGCGAGTTTTTCTGCAACACGTGCTGCAAGTTTTTCGAGACATTCGTTTTCCTCGATTGCTAAACCCGAGGCATGTCGACAGCCAAATACGCGCTGTTGTTCTTTGGATAGGCGCGTATTATTGTTCAAGAGCACGTCGTAGCGTTTGGAAGGACAAAAACGCGTTTCATCCAACGAAAATGTCTGTTCAATTGGATGCAACATGTTGTCAGAAACATGAATTTCGGGCACAAACTGGTGGTAGATGTCTTGTAACTTTTTTGTATCGCAAAGTTCGTCAAAGTCTATGGTCAAAAAGCGTGCTTTATCAAAATCTACCGAAAGCAAGCAAGAAGTGTTGCTGTTCTGCTTTTTGCGCGCGGCAATCCAAACATGTTCAATACGATCAGAACTTGCAAACGCAACACCTGCAAGCAGTAATGCAAGACGAAGTGTATAAGCACTTGCCAGACATTTTTTATCACTGATTGAATTTTTATGAGGAAGATGGTTTACAAAACCATAATCGGGAAATACATGCGCGTCTGTGACGTCAAATTCAAGAGCAACGTTGCCATCTGCAACATTGGTACGAAAATCAACATGGAGACGATAGGGAAGCCGTAGTGCTTCAACAGCATAGGCTATACTTCGACGTACTACCCACTCAGTATTGGGCACCTCACCTTGGGATTTACCCAGCATTGGCTTGATACGTGCAAGTTCATGGGCAATTGAGTTGGTATACTTGTGTAAAACCGCATGTGCCTGTTCTTGGGTAAATTCCTTATCTTGAAAATGCTCAGCTAAAATAAGTGTTGCGTTAAGCGCGACCTCTGCTTTTTCCACCGCACGTAAAGCCTGAGTTGTTAGATTTTTCCCAGACGTACGAATGTAGAAAAAGATAGACGGCTGTGGACGAACAATACGCATTTCGGTAAGCGTAATTTGATCGGAAAAAATACCTGAATCCATAAGCTCACGCACTAAAAACCATGCAAGACAAGAAGGCTTTTGAGGTGATTTTGCTGGTGAATCGTCTTTATGATATGCGTCGTTTGAAAGCGTAGAGAGTTTGAGTAGTTGCGTTTCTTGGCCTGTTTCGTCGCAAATCACGGTTTTTTGGGCGGATGCACTTAGGCTATTTTGCAAGCGATCAGTTGCACGCTTTAATTGAGCAGAATCCCACAGAGCGCGCTTGTCTTTAACATCTTGCGCAAATAGCCGCAATGCTGCAATTCCATCGCCTGTATGTAAAAGCTTTGAGGTAAAGTCATCTAGATCAAAGGGTTCAATCTTTGCTTCGGTTACGTCAATTTGTTGGGTCAGTTGCTTTGGTTGCTGCATTTGAATCTGTGAATTTTCTTTGGCATCTGTGTTTGATGCAGCTGCGCTTGCCGCTTTTGTAACCGCTTTTGTTGCAAGCCCCTCCGCGCTTGTTTTTGGCGAATTTGTCCTATGTTCTGTGCTTGTCGTAACTGCGCTATTTACATCGGCAGTTGTAGCTGCAGGAGTTGTAATAAGCGTATCGTGCGCGTCATCTTTGTTGTTGGAAGCAAAATAGTATATCCAGCACGCGGCCACCAAGCCATAGCCGAGCGCTGCAATGTATCCGCATATCATGTTTTGTTCAAAAAGAGCGTCCGCTAAAAAGAGTAAACCACCAGGAAGAAATATTACACTTATGCAGATGCACATTTCTTTAGTTATTCTCATATAAAACCTTTCTTAGTTACTCTTTAGTATAGCTTGTTTATACCCATTATGTGATTTGGTCATCGAATTTTAAGGTATGTTCTGTGTCTTTGTAAAGATGATGGTGGAATTGTTGAGCTGCAGTGGAGTTGTAAAGCTGAATATATACTTAAAAAAAGATGCGATAATTTCTGAAAGTATAGTTATATGTTACTTTCAGATAATTCTCAGATATGTTTGATAGCTATGTGTCTACAAGGTAATGGTGAGACTCCCTGTAGATTGTGCGAGATAGATATGCGTCTCACCTGTGGGGGTATATTTTACCTGTGAGAGAGGTTTATAGTGCATAGTATAGATTGCCTGCTTTTGTTGCTTATTGGCGTTGTCATGGTACGCAGCGTGTATCACATTGCGCGCAGTATGACAGGTGCGTGCGGTTCGTGCGATGTTAAAAAGTCCTGCCCAGCTCATGCAGGTATCTT
Source organism: uncultured Atopobium sp. (assembly GCA_947252455.1). GTDB lineage: Bacteria > Actinomycetota > Coriobacteriia > Coriobacteriales > Atopobiaceae > Fannyhessea. The sequence goes on from CAMXVQ010000003.1 coordinate 31,126, forward strand.
AAGCAAAAATACAGGCCAAGTTCAATGTCCTGCCGCGCAAGCTATGCTTGCTCATGCGGATAAAGCGCTTACGCTTCAACGTCTGAACAGGGTTCAGCAGCATCCAACTTCGCACAAAGCTTAGCGGTTGCGTTTTTTTGCTGCTATAAATTGTGTTATCTGTTTACTTTTTCAAAAAACGCAAGAAAATACGTTTCTTTCCCAGCACTATTGTGAGAAACTAACACAAATACCGATTGAGGAGGAACGTATGGGTGATGACCGCAATATCGATTTTGTCTTGCGTACGGTAGAAAAACGCGGTATTCGTTTTGTTCGCCTTTGGTTTACCGATGTTTTAGGAAAACTTAAGTCATTTTCCATTGCATCCGAAGACTTGGAAGAGGCTTTTGAAGAAGGCGTCGGTTTTGACGGATCGGCAGTTGAGGGCTTTGTTCCGCAAGAAGAATCTGATATGCTTGCGTTCCCCGATCCAACTACATTCCAAATTCTCCCATGGCGCCATAGTGAAAACGAAGGCGTAGCACGTATTATCTGTGATATTAAAACGCCTCATCGTGATCCCTTTGAAGGTGATCCGCGCTCTTGTTTGCGCAGAATTTTTGCCGAAGCAGAATCTAAAGGCTATATTTTAAATGTTGGCCCCAAGATTGAGTATTTCTATTTTGACCGTTCTAATGTCGACGGCTCTTTACTTCCAAAAACGCTGGATACAGCTGGTTATTTTGATCTTACGGCATCCGATTCGTCAACCGATCTTCGTCGCTCAACTACGCTTATGCTTGAGCGCATGTCTATTCCTATTCAATATTCCTATCACGCGCCTGCTCCTTCGCAAAATAGTGTAGAGCTTCGCTATACCGAGGCTATAAGCTGCGCTGATAATATTATGACGGCACGGCTGGTCATTCGTCAGCAAGCCTTTGACAATAATTTAATTGCCTCTTTTATGCCCAAGCCATCTACCGAAATTTCGGGCTCGGGTATGTTTTTATATCAGTCGTTGTTTGATAAAGAGGGTAATAATCTATTTTGGGCTCCTAAAAAAGAAAATATTGCCCATTTAACGCCTCTCGCTCAGCATTATGTTGCAGGACTTTTAAGATATGCTCCCGAGTTTATGCTTATCACTAACCCAACCGTTAACTCATATAAGCGTCTGGTTGCAAATGGAGAGGTTCCCGTGTATACAACATGGGGTCGTAAAAACCGTTCTGCTCTTGTGCGCGTCCCTACGCATAAACCTGGCAAGCATCAGTCAACGCGTGTTGAGCTTAGAAATCCCGATCCTACCGCAAATCCCTATCTTGCGCTTGCGGTATCACTAGCGGCAGGTATGCGCGGTATCGAAGAAGAGCTTGAGCTTGCGCCTGAGGCTCCCATGAAATTAGATACCTTAAGTTTTGAAGAAAAACAGGCAGCTGGTATTCATCGCTTGCCTAAGAATTTGGGCGACGCTATTGATCTTTTTGAACACAGCGATTTCTGTCGAAGCGTTTTGGGCGATCATCTGTTTGAATATTTGCTTAAAGAAAAGAAAAGCGAATGGGACGAGTATTGCTCTATTGTTACCGATTGGGAACGCAAAAAATGCTATGTAGGTGTTTAGCTGTATATGAGTGTGTAATGCATCGATAACACGGGTGCAACTACGGTGTAATAAAAGGTAAGGGGGATATTCAATGCATCATAAAAATGTCTTGCTGGTAGCTCATACTAAACGGTGTGTCATAAGTATGCAGGATTTAAAGCAGGCTTTAGATGTGTCCATTTTATCTTCTACGCCGGATACACTTAATCGAGCGTTTGCTTCGGGTCATGAGTTTGATCTTATTGTTATTGATACACTTGATTTGGATGCGCATTCAATTAAAAACATCGAATCCGATGCTGTTGATCGCGGTGTAAGCGCGTTGCTCCTTGTTCAAGATCAGCGTAGTTTAGATAAGCTCTATGTACCTAAGCATATTAATTTTGATTTTATTTTACCCACTGCTTCAAGCTCTGAATTTCAGATCAGATGTGCGCTTTTGTTGTGGTCGGGCGAAGATATTGAACCAACAGACGAAGTGTCCGTAGACAATATGAACATCAACCTTGCTACCTACCAAGTTTGCATTGATGATAGGCCTGTTGATTTAACCTTAATGGAGTATTCTCTTCTGTCGTTTTTAGCTACACATCCAGGGCGTGCATACTCGCGCGAAAAGTTGTTGCATCAGGTGTGGGGCTTTGAATATTGTGGTGGTACACGAACCGTTGATGTTCATATTCGTCGTGTGCGCTCTAAAGTGGGTCCTCAGATTGCGTCGCATATTGCAACCGTTCGTGGTGTAGGGTATCTTTTTAAATCGTAAGCATTAACGATTACCCCATTTTGTGTAACGTGTTATGTTTTGTGCAACGTACGGTGAGCGTGTGTCAGTTTTATATAAGCGTATAAAGTTTACCGATTGTGTTTATAGTTCATATGTACCGAAGATTTCTTGAAGAAAACGTATATTCGTATACGTTTACTCGCGTAAAAGAAAGGTGTTGCAATGAATAATGAATTGGAGCATCCTCGTACGACAAAGGCCGATACTTCTCAAAATAGTACATCGCCTACAGTTGTTCTTGACCCTCTTATGGTAAATCCTACTACGGGACAAAATCCGCAGCAGGCTAGTGCGCCTGCTCAAAGCGTCGCAGGTGCCGCCGATGAAGTTTCTGCTACCGCAGTTACTCCTCGTGTAAACCTTAAGCAAACACCAAAAGACCCTCATAATCAGAGCAAATCTGGCACGTGTGCACAAATGAGTTCCAATAAAAAACGTTGTATGCGTGTGCGCGCGATGAGATTTGTTTTAGCTTTGGTGCTCATTCTTTTAGGTGCAGGTATCGATTTTGGCTTGCAACAGCTTCGCGCGAATATGCACCAAAACTCGCAAGGAAATCCTGCATCTCTTACCATTAATGCTCAAGATCAAGATGCCTCTGTTGCAAAGGCGGCGGCTGCTAAGGCTCTTCCTTCGGTTGTTTCAATTGGAGTCCAAAAAGCACAGGGTTCAGGCGTTGGTTCGGGTATTATGCTTGATAGCGATGGCAATATTCTTACCAACTATCACGTTGTTTCGAATGCTCAGGCTGTCTCTGTTACCATTGCCAATAAAACGTACTCTGCACAGGTGGTTGGATCGGACCCTTCAAGCGATATTGCTGTAATTAAAGCCGATTTGGAAGGTGACGAAGTAACCCCTATAGAAGTTGCCGATTCAGATAAGCTCTCTGTTGGTGACTGGGTTATGTCGGTAGGAAGTCCCTACGGTTTGAATCAGTCTGTTTCTGCAGGTATCATAAGCTCCCTTGCTCGAAATCAATCGTTACGCACAAAGTCGGGCACAACCTTGTATACCAATTTAATTCAAACGGATGCATCTATTAATCCTGGTAATTCGGGTGGAGCCTTAGTAAATGCAGAAGGTAAATTAGTGGGTGTATGTACGCTCTTTTCTTCCTCATCAGGCGCTTTTTCTGGAATTGGCTTTGCTATTCCTTCTAATTACGCTATGAAAATTGCCCATAAAATTTTAAATGGCGAAAAAGTAACGCATGCCTATATTGGACTTGCAATGCAAACGATTAATGCGCAAAACGCATCTCATTATCGTTTGTCTGTTACTGAAGGCGCTTTTGTTGTTGATGTTGCGGCTTCTGGTCCTGCCGACAAAGCAGGCATCAAAAAGGGCGATATTATCACCGCCGTTGATGATAAAGAAATTACCTCGGCAGATGACATGATTTTGAATGTACGATCTCATGAAATTGGTCAAACCGTGCATGTTACGGTTCAGCGCGGTAAAGAAAAGAAAACGTTTGATGTAACACTTGCATCGGATGAGGCATTGCAACAGCAACAAAACTCGTTATTTAAGCAGCAAACACCCAATGGTGATCCATTTAATTCGGGGCGTGGTGATGATAATCCCGGTGATTCCGAACAAAATAGTCAAAATTCGCGTAAAAAGCTTCAACGCTTAAAAGACTTCATTATGGATCTTAATGATTTATAAGCGAGAACTTGTATGTCTTTGCCTAATAACACGCGTTCGTATACATTTGACGTAGAAGGCATGACCTGTTCGGCATGTGTTAAACATGTGCAACAGGCAGCAGAGGGTATCACGGGCGTGCAGTCAGCAGACGTTAATTTATTAACACATACGCTGCGTATACAGGCTTATCCGCACGAAATTGACTCGTCTTTCTGCACAACAGTTGTGGATACCATTAAACGCGCAGGTTATGATGCTCAAATCAGTGATGTTGCTGCTGCCGCGCATGATGGTGTTGCCGATGCCACTGTTAACATTGCAGCCGCCACACCTGGTAGTGCTTCTGTCGATGCCGCCGCTGCTGCAAAGCCTTCGCATGTACCCTCTAGTAACTCAACACCAAGCGAACTGTCACGTCTTGCGCATCGCCTTAAACTTTCAATTCTCTGTGCCGTGCCGCTTATGTATCTTGCTATGGCTCCTATGTTTGGATTGCCCTGCCCATTTTCAAGCACTTCGCGCGTCGATTATGCACTTGGTGGTCTCATCCAATTCTTTTTGGCGCTGTGCATTCTCATTATCAACCGCGTGTACTTCATACGTGGCTTTAAGGCAGCTCGCGCAGGTTATGCCACCATGGATACGCTTATTGCACTTGGATCACTTGCTTCGTTTGTATATTCAACGTTTCTTGTGGGACTTCGCTGGTTTGATGTGTTTGCGTTTCTGCGTTATGCCGAACATGTGTTTTCTTTGCCGCACGCGCAGCAAAGCCTTGCATGGGCATCTTCTGCCTATGTGAGCGTATCTGCGGCTTTTCCCCTCGATCATCTCTATTTTGATTCTTGCGGGATGATTTTAGTATTTGTAAGTATTGGAACCTATTTTGAAACAAAAACCAAACAACAAGCAACAAGCGCATTAACCGAGCTTATCAATTTGGCGCCGCCTTTGGTAACGGTGGTTACTCCTTCGGGAGAAAAGCTTTGTTCGCGCGATTCCGTGCAGGTAGGGCAAGAAATAATCGTTAAAGCAGGGGAGCGTATTGCGCTGGACGCCACCGTGGTTGCAGGCTCGCTTGCAGTAGATGAGTCTGCCCTTTCAGGCGAGGCGTTTCCTCAAGACAAAACACCTCATTCCAAGGTTTATGCAGGAACTCACGTTCTGCAGGGTTGGGCGCGTTTGCGTGTGGACGCTGTAGCTTCCGAGAGCGTACTTTCTCATATTATTACCCTTGTTGAACAAGCTACTTCAACTAAAGCTCCTATTGAACGCATCGCTGATACGCTTGCATCTTTATTTGTACCTGCCGTTATATTGATTTCTTTGGTTACATTTGTCACTTGGTTGTGCCTTGGCGGCGTAGTATCTGCACTTCCTTGGGCAATAAATTGCGGCGTAAGCGTGTTAGTTGTTAGTTGTCCTTGCGCCCTGGGTTTGGCAGTACCTGTTGCGCTTATGGTTGCATGTGCGCGTGGCGCGCGTTTTGGTATTTTATTCAAATGCGCTTCTGCGCTTGAAAACTTGCGCCGTGTACGTGTGGTTGCTTTTGATAAAACAGGCACGCTTACCCGTGGTAAGCCCTGTGTTACGGCACATGTGGTACTTGATGAATTATCAAATAATCAGCAGGCCTACGCATCGTTTTTGCGCGATGTATGGACGCTTGAGCATAAAAGCGAACACGTGGTTGCACGCGCTTTATGCTTATACATTAAAACATTGGCAGATAAGCATGAGATAGTGCTGAGCGACAAAACGTGCACTTCTGTTGTTGATACCTGCGATTTTACTCAAAAACCCGGTCTTGGTGTCACAGGTTATGTACGAGGCAGACGCCTGGTAATAGGTAATGAGCGACTTATGCACTCATTGCATATTGATATAACACAAGTTTGTGCTGTATTGCTTGAGTCTACGTTAAAAACGAGTGTTATATACGTTGCCTACGATACATGTGCCTGTGCCTGTTTTGAGTTTGAAGATCTCTGCAAGCCTTCAAGCATTGAAGCACTTGCCGCTTTGCGCACGCGCGCTCTTGAACCAGTTATGCTTTCTGGGGATTCGCCTGCATCATGTGAGCAGCTTGCGCGCCAGCTCAGCATAAACAAAGTACATGCAGGTTTGTTGCCAAATGAGAAATACGCATGTATCAAGAATCTGCAAAATGCTGTGCATACGCGCACGAATAAGCTTTCGCGTTTGGTAGGTTTTCGCAGCTATCCGTTAGTTGCAATGGTAGGTGACGGTATTAACGATGCGCCGTCTTTAGCTCAAGCAGATATTGGCATTGCGGTGGGTGCTGGAACCGATATTGCAATTGATTCCGCTGACATCGTTTTAATGAATTCCAATGTATGCGATCTTGTGCATGCATATGATTTAAGCAAAAAAACAGCACGTATTATCAAGCAAAATCTTTTTTGGGCGCTGGTGTATAACGTTATTTGTATACCACTTGCGGCAGGCGTATTCCAACCGTTTTCTATAACGTTTAACCCTATGATGGCTTCGGCGTCTATGAGCATTTCTTCGCTTATCGTAGTGGGAAACGCGCTTCGTTTACTGAGATGGAAACCACGCGCGCTTTCTAAAATTACTCCTACCTCACGCGAACATTCATCTACAATAAAAGAAAAAATTAGTGTAACGCATAAAGAAATTCGTGGAACGCATAAGGAGAAAACTGTGATTATTAAGTTGGCAATTGAGGGTATGACCTGCGAACATTGCGTACGTCACGTAACAGATGCTCTGTCAGAGGTTGCAGGTGTTAGTAAGGTTGATGTAAACCTTGCCCGTAAATCCGCGGAAGTAGCATGTGGCGATGCACAAATATCTCACCAACTTATTGCTGCCGTAGAAAAAGCAGGATATAGCGCGTACTTGATGTAAGGGTGCACTGCAAATAGCAGGGAGTACGAGAGTTTATTGTAGTTTGTGCTAATAAGGATCACATATGACACAGCAGAGTAAAACTAAAGAGCAAACGCCGCGTTCTTCGCTTAAGACAACTCAGATGACACAGCCTACGCTGTTTGACATGTTGGCTGAAGTTCAAGATCCAGATACGTCTGGTTCTAAGCAACACGGTGATTTATCTGCTGCGTCTGATACGTCCAATCCTCAAAACTTTACCGCACCTGTTTCTACACCGTATGAATCGCTAGAAGCTGATGTTCCCGTTGATACGCATGCCAGCTTGCCTGAGGCGCGCGTGCGTGAGCTTAGACAACTATTGGACTATCACGCTTATCGATATTATGCTTTAGACGCGCCTTTGATAACTGATAGCCAGTTTGACAGTTATCTTCAAGAATTGTTGCATCTCGAAAAAACGTATCCCTATCTCGACGATGAGCATTCATACACACATCGTATAGGTGGTTATGTTTCTCAGCAATTTCGTCGGGTTGCCCATGCTCAGCGCATGTATTCTATGGACGACGCTATGAATTTGGAAGAGTTGGATGCCTGGCTTGAGAAAACTGATGAAGCGCTTGGGTCTTCGCCGTCCAATCCTGTTGCATATACCTGTGAACTTAAAATAGATGGTTTAGGTGTTGCGCTTACCTATCACAATGGTCAGCTCTTGCGTGCAGCAACGCGCGGTGATGGTAGTGTTGGAGAAGACGTAACCGCCAACGTGATTACCATTAAAGATGTACCGCACACCCTTTTACGTGATGGTTTGCAAAAAATTGCCAACACGGGTTTTGGATCGGATATTGAGGTGCGCGGCGAAGTATATATGCCCAAGCATAGCTTTGTCCGTCTTAACGAAACCGCCGACGACGAAGGTCGACCTACTTTTGCAAATCCGCGTAATGCTGCGGCTGGCTCGCTTCGTCAAAAAAATGCACGCATTACCGCACATCGTGATCTTGAAACATTTATTTATGCGCTTGCTTCGCGCGAATCTTTAGACGTTCATACCCAAACCGATTTTTTGGCATGGTTGTCTTCGTGCGGCTTTAGTGTCAATCCACATGCGCAGCGCTGTGTGTGTGCACAAGAGGTGCACGACTATTGCGCGCGTGCGCTTAAAAACCGCAGCTCACTTGATTACGATATTGATGGTGTTGTGGTCAAGGTTGATTCTTTTGCCTTCCAAGATCAGCTTGGTTTTACGGCGCGCGCGCCAAGGTGGGCAATTGCGTTTAAGTTTCCGCCCGAGCAAAAGCAAACCATACTTAGAGAAATTCGCATTCAAGTTGGTAGAACAGGCGTTCTTACTCCCGTTGCCGAATTTGATCCCGTTTTGGTTGCAGGATCAACCATAGCACGTGCAACGCTGCATAATATAGACGAAGTACGTCGTCGTGATGTGCGTGTAGGCGATACCATTGTTGTCCACAAAGCAGGTGATGTGATCCCAGAAGTAGTAGGACCAGTTCTAGAAGGTGATCTTGCAGCGCTTCATTTTGCGCGTCCTGTGTGGGATATGCCGCAAACCTGTCCTGCGTGCGGTGCATCCGTTGTGCGCGAGGACGATGAAGTGGCGTATCGCTGTGTTTCGCTTGATTGCCCAGCTCAGGCATCTCAACGTCTTATCCATTGGTGTTCTCGAAAGGCTATGGATATTGATGGCTTAGGCTCTGAACTTATCACTAGGCTTACAGAACAAGGCTATGTTAAAGACGTTGCCGATTATTACGATAAACTGAGTTTAGAAAATTTGAGCTCGCTTGATACGGGGCGCACGTACGATACTACCAATAAATTGCACAAGCAGGGTGACGCCATTCGTGTTGGTAAAAAAATTGCGTCAAAAATTACGGCGCAGCTCAATAAGAGTAAACAAGCAGGTCTTGCCCGCGTTTTGTTTGGATTGGGTATTCGTCATGTAGGAGCAAGCGTTGCAGAACTTATCGTTGCAACATATCCTAATCTTGAAAGTTTACTGCATGCAGACAAAGACGAAATTGCAGCTATAGATGGTGTTGGCCCCAAAATTGCTGCTTCATTGGTTGACTTTTTGCACATGCCACAAAATATGGAAGTGCTTATGCGTTTGCAAGCTGCAGGTGTGGTGCTTTCAGCTCCTGAACAGAAGGCTCTGCTTCCGCAATCATTAACAGGATATACCTTTGTGCTTACCGGAACGCTTGAGAATCTATCGCGCACTGCCGCAGGAGATGCGCTCAAAGCCTTAGGTGCAAAAGTTTCGGGTTCGGTTTCTCGTAAAACAAGTTTTGTGATTGCAGGGGAGCAGGCAGGTTCAAAACTAGACAAAGCGCACGAGTTGGGTGTATGTGTTATTGGTAGAAAAGAGCTTGATGAGATCTTGTCTACTCAAAAATTGCCGCAAAATTTGCTTGAACAGCTTAAAGAATAGCTCAAAGGAGAAGAGATGTCCTCATCACAGTTAAACGACCATATAGAAGTTCACGAAAATACGATGGACTTTATGGGCTATAAAACGTACTACCGCATTGCGGGCGACATAACTTCTGGTAAAACACCGCTGATCACGCTTCACGGAGGACCTGGTTCTACCCACAATTATATGGAACTCCTTGATCCCGTGGCTTTGTGTGGCCGTGCGGTTATCAGCTATGATCAGCTGGGTTGCGGAAAGTCGTATGTAGAAAATCGGCCCGATTTGTGGAAACTTAGCACATGGGAAAACGAGCTTGAAGCCCTTATCAGCCACCTTGGTTTGTCAAAGTATTACCTGTTAGGCCAATCATGGGGCGGTATGCTGGCACAGAGCTTTGCACTTGATTGCAACGCGCAGGGTTTGCAAGGGCTTATTTTGTCGTCCACCTTGCCGTCCTCGCAACTTTGGGCACGCGAGCAGCACCGTCTTGCGCGTATGCTTCCTGCGCTTGAATACAGTGCGCTTATGAATGCCGAAAAAACGCAGGACTTTTCTGGCCGTGCATATACTCAAGCCCTTGACCATTTTATGACTATGCATTGCTGCGACTTAACATACGACGAAACTGCGCCCGAGTGCTTGCGTCGTCCTAAGAAAAGTGGCGAAGAATCCTATGTAGTTGCGTGGGGTCCAAATGAATTAACGGCAACGGGTACGCTTGCAGATTGGAACGTGATTGATCGTTTGCACCACATTAAGGTGCCAACGCTCATTATCAGCGGCACAGATGACGAGTGCACACCGCTTATTGCAAAGACTATGTTTGATCGTATTCCAAACGCACGCTGGGAATTATTTGAAGGTTGTAGGCACATGTGTTACGCCGAAAACACCGAGCATTATCTGAGTGTCATTTGTGATTTCATGACGAACTAGTATAATGTGTAACACGTGTTTGCCCTTGTTTAATCTATGTTTTTAACATCTTGGCAAACCAAAAGGTTTTGATTTTTGATCTGAAAAGAGGATATCATGATTGCTACAACTAATGATATTTTTAGCGGAACACAAGCACCGGTCATTATTGGTATTATTATCGCAATATGTTTAATCGTAGCTGGTGTGGTAATGCGCCGTCGTCGTAAATAATCAACGGCTTTATAGTCTATGTACCTGTACAAAGTTGTCTTATGTGCAGAGGTTTTCAATCTAGCTTATTAATAAGCAAAGATAATAAGAAAAATCGGGTGTCCGCTTATAGCAGATACCCGATTTCTTATGCAGCAAACTATGAACCATAACGCCCGAGTTTACCGTATCAAAAGATGAGCTAGTCCACTTGCTTAACATGCACGTTTTCTTTGAGTTCGTCCATGCGCGAAAACGTGCCTAAACCTGCAGACATAGCAACATTTGCGCCACATGCCATTGCGTTTTTGAGCGCTTCCACAACAGATGTTTTATGCACTACATATGATGCCAAAAAGCATCCAAGCGTAGCATCGCCGGCACAAACCGTAGAATAAGGCTTAATTTTTGGTGCGTTTGCATACCAAACATGTGTTCCATTAAAAAAGTACGCACCGCGCGAACCAAGCGTCAGCAATACATTTTGAAAACCCTGAGTGCCCAAATCATGGAGCGCGCGAACTGTATCATCTTCGTCTGTAAGCGTATAGCCAAAAATGTCATGCAATTCGTCGTCATTAGGCTTAATGAGAAGTGGCTTTTTTGAACCAAGCTGGCTTAGGTGAGAAGAGCTGGTATCCAGTACAACATCTACGTGCTTAGAGGCAAGGGTATCAAAAATCTCATCATAAAAAGTAGGTTTGACTTCAGGAGGAAGCGAGCCCGATACAACAAGACAGGTTAAATCATCAAGCGAGCTCAGCAACTGTAAAAGTTCGTGCTGTTTATCTTGTGGCACACCACAGCCTGCATTAGGGAAGGTATATTCTTGTGTAGGAGTTGAAATAAAGGGATTAATGCGTGTGATGCCGTCTACCATAACGGGATAAACGTCGCAACCTTTCTTTCGTGCCTCGTCAACAATATAGGTACCGCTAAATCCCCCAAAAAAGCCCAAAATAGGAGCGTGTACACCAAAATGTTGAAGGGTAAAGCTTACATTTAAGCCTTTACCGTTAGGGGTATATACCGCATCTTTGGTACGGCAAACACGATTAGGCACTACAACATCTGCGCTTACATTCATGTCAACGGCAGGATTGGGAGTGAGCGTATAAATCATGAATATGTCCTTAGGTTTGTGCTGGTTCAAAGTAGACAATAACGTTTGTGTCTTATGAGCAGACCTTATGTCTTATTGGTAGATCTTATGCCTTGTTGGTAGATCCCAGGTTATCCATATGCGATGCGACAACATCAAAAATTGCCTGTTGAGCTGGGATAAACGGTTTTTTAGGATCAAAGCATGCAGGATTTTCTCCCATATATATCATAAAGCCAGCGGTAAAGACTTGTCGCAACTCGGTTGCATAGTTTACTTTGCAAATACCATTTTGGATAGCTTGCGCAACCTGATCGTCGGGAACACCCGATGTGCCGTGCAATACCAAAGGTACATTTGTGTGTGCCTTAATCTCTTTAAGAACGCCTTGTTCAATATGAGGTGTACCTTTGTACACGCCATGAATGGTTCCAACGCCTACAGCTAAGGATGTGCAGTGCGTTTTTGCAATAAATTCTGCAGCTTGTTCGGGGTCGGTGTAGGGGTTTTCGTCGGCAGCAAGTGGGCCATCGTCTTCTTTTCCGCCTACTTTACCTAGCTCGGCCTCAACAGGAAGGCCAATAGGTTCAGCAACTTTGGTTACCGATGTCGTAATAGCAAGATTGCTTTGATAATCAACATGTGATCCATCGATCATAACCGAGGTATAGCCTGCTCGAATAGCCTGTACGCAGCGCTCAAACGTATCGCCGTGGTCAAGGTGAAGTGCAACAGGAACATCTACCGACTCTGCTGCAACGCTGACCATTGCCTTAAAATAATCAACATTTGCATATTTCAACGTTCCAGGCGTTGTCTGCAAAATAATAGGCGAGTGCTTTGCTTGTGCGGCACGCACTGCTGCCATAACAAACTCAAGGTTCTCTACATTAAATGCACCAACGGCATAATGTCCTTCGTAGGCTTTTTGCAACATTTCTTTTGTTGAAACGAGCATGATGACACTACCTCCTATAAAACGTGTATGAGCTTTGCTATCAAAAGGCATAAAAACAAGGTAACCATGATTTGATACTTCATTTGACAACAAAATATATTTTCATTGTAGAATACTTTATGAATCTCGCGTTATCTCATGTATGCTTTGTCGTGCATAATACATAATTGACATGAGAAATTATGTTGGCATCAAATATAGACCCTGACCTGTGCTCTTTTGGGTTTTTATATGCATACCACTTTCTTTAGAGAAAGGTATACTTTTATGATTTTAACCGTTACGCTTAATCCTTCTATCGATACAAGCTACGCGCTTGATAAGCTTTGTATAGACGATGTTAATCGTGTAGTTGCTCATAAAACAGCAGGGGGTAAAGGCCTTAATGTTACGCGTGTTTTGCACGAGTTGGGCGCACGTGTTCTAGCAACCGGTTTTGTGGGGGGATATATGGGCTCTTACTTGCAGCAGCTCATGGATAACTCTGGCTTGCCTCATGACTTTTTGCATATAGAGGGCGAAACGCGCGTGTGCATAAGTGTACTGCACGAAGGCAAACAAACCGAGTTTTTAGAGGCAGGGCCTCGCGTTACACCACAGGATACACAGGCATTTAAGGAAAAATTTACTCACCTTATACAAGACGTGTCGTGCATTACGATTTCTGGATCTATGCCGCAAGGCATACCCGATGATTTTTATGCGCAGCTTATTACGAGCGCTGCCGCCGCGCACAAACATGTGCTGTTGGATACATCGGGCGCAGCTCTTGAGGCGGCTCTTTTGTCGTCGGATAAACCAACGCTTATAAAGCCCAATCTTTCGGAACTCAATGCTATGCTGCACACAAACTTTACCAGCGAAAATCCCCAAGCGCTTGTGCATGCGCTTGGGTGCGATAATCGTTTTACTGGAATTGCATGGATCGTTATTTCTATGGGAAAAGACGGTTTGCTTGCATGTCATCAAGGGAGCGTGTATCGCGTGCACGCCTCTCAGATTACCTGCGTTAATGCAACGGGTTCGGGTGATTCTACGATTGCAGGATTTGCCTATGCGCTTTCGCAAAATATGAGCGCGCCTGACGTGCTGCGTTATGGAGCCGTATGCGGTACGCTTAACGCGCTTGAAGCCCAAACTGGTCATATTGATATGAATAAATGGGATAACGTATTTAAAGATACCAAGGTAGAACGTATTTAAAGACACCAAGGTAGAACGTATCAAATAAAGAAGTATTAAAGAAGTGTTGCCATGAGCATGGATTTAGATAGCGCGGCCGCTCAAATTGTCACGTACGAACACGATATTGCTGCGCAAAAAAGAACGCATAAGCACGATTGTAAAGCTCTGCGCAAAGAGCTCGATTCCTACGGTTTTATAACTAAATTGCATGGGATTAAGCTCTATCAAGATAAAATTACGTGTGACGATACAACCCTTGCAATGGATTCTCACGTCAAAGCGCAAGCACAGCTTATGGGCAGTATTTCGTATTCGTCCGAAGTTAAAGGCGGTGGTTCGCGCCCCACGCTCACACGTGTTGCTTTGGGAAGCCTCTGTTTAGGCCTGCCAGGTGCGGTGATAGGCGCTTGTATCCAAAAACCTAAAAAAATTCAAACGGTTACGCACGAGCATGACACGCGCTCTGTTGTAGTCATTGTTTCAAGTGACGATGGATATATTTCTAAAACGTGGAAAGGCTCAGATATAGATGTTGCGCAAGAATTTGTGAGCAAAATCATGAATGCAGCAGTTGCTTATCCACACCACAAAGATAAATTTTTAGCCGATAAACAAAGTTTAGCCACGCGGTATAACAAGCTCTTACAAGATACTCCATGGATGGTATCTCAAAAAGCGCTTGACGCATTGTTGGAAACGCTTGATCCAAAGGTGCGCCAAGATGTTACCAAACTCGTACGTCGTGCACGTCATATTTGCATAGTAAGTATTATAGGGCTTTGTTTTTCGTGGCTTCCGATTTATGGTGCGCTTTTACCTATAATTACCTGCATTATGTGTGCGCGCGTTCGTAAACGCGGACTTGTGCATGGCAAGATCGAAACTGCTCGTAGTTTAAGCATTCTAGGGATCATTATTCAGGTATGTATTGTTGCACTTTGCCTTATTGCAAAGGCATGTACGCATCAGTAATAAATAGGTACCAGTAGCTATAAGGTTTTACCGTTGTAACGTTGTAGCGTTGTAAGGTGCATTGTATCTGGTATTACTATAAAGGATTATCAGGTATTAATATTCAAAACCATGCATGCAATGTATACATGCCCAATAAAATCCGTATGCACTGTGCATAATACGCAGGTAAACCCTTATTTTTGAAGTGTCGCTCGTTATATATATTGCGAAATACCGGCTAAAACTACCATGTTTACCTGCTGTTATCCGTTAACCTGAGTTTTTTATCCGTTCACCTAACATATTAACCTGTTTGATGACTTTATGGAGGTTCTTTTATACACTGTGTATAGCTGGTTGTAACCAGTTGAAATATCCAGTGCGTGCGCTCAGCTTGCAGTGCAGCTTAAAGGTTAGGAAAACACATGGTAGGTTGCATTATTACAGGACACGGTGATTTTGCACAAGGACTTATGTCTGCACTCGAAATGATTGCAGGTCCTCAAAATGCAACTCAAGCCGTTATTTTCCACGAAGATGAAGCCGCTACGTTTGGAAACCGCCTTGCACAAGCAATTGATGAAGCTTTTGCGCAGTTTGGTTCAGTTTTGGTTTGCTGCGATTTAATGGGTGGCACCCCATTTAATCAGGCTATGTTGGCTGCAGCAGATAAGCCAGTTGAAATTGTAACTGGTTGTAATTTAGGCATGCTGCTCGAGCTTACCTCTTCACAAAGTAGCGTCTCTTCAGCTCAAGAACTTGCCCAGATCGCCCAAGATGCAGGCAAGGAAAGCGTCGCACATATCAGTCCATCTCAAATCAGCGCTCATACAGACAATCAAGATTCTTTAGATCTATCTGATGAAGAAGATGGTATTTAATGAGCGAGATGTTTCTAAACGCTTTAGGCGCTTCTTCGTTGGTTATTGCCGTCCTTCTTACTTTAATTGCACTTGTTTTGTTTGTGTATATGACCGTTTTAAGACAGCGCAAACAGCACGAATTCAAAGAGCTTCATAAAGAGCTCGCGGTTGGCCAAAAGGTTTCTGTTATGGGTGTTATCTTTGGCGAAATAGTGGCGCTGCGTGCAGATACCTGTGATCTCAAGGTAAAGTCGGGTGCTGTATTAGAAGTTTCGCGCTATGCAATTCAATATATTGGGTCACAAACTTTAGGAAAATAGTCGTTCGTTTTTAGGTAATAGTCAAAGTGTGTTGCCGTGTACAATGCTGCACGCGTGAATATTCACGTGTATGCATATGGGCTCGGTAACAATAAGGTTTTGTTGGGTGAGCAGTCGTAGGCGTTTGTGCATACGGGTTGCGTTTACTGAGGAAATGATGCATAAGCATTCATAGGCATACAACCGAAAGGGTGAGCGGTATGGGTGAACCAAATATCGTACTTGCACGTATTGACAATCGTCTTATTCACGGGCAAGTGGCAACTCAATGGACAGGTAGCGTAGGCGCTAATCTTATTCTGGTTGCAAACGACGAAGTTGCAGGCAATACCATGAGACAACATCTTATGGATATGGCTGCTCCGCAAGGTGTTGCAACGAGATATTTTTCGCTTCAAAAAACAATTGACGTTATTCACAAAGCTGCTGCTCGTCAACATATTTTCCTCGTGCTGGAAACACCTGAAGATGCTTTAAAACTGGTAGAAGGTGGCGTTCCCATTAAGGTTTTAAATATCGGTAATATGCATATGTCAGAAGGTAAGCGTCAAGTTGCAACCTCGGTTGCGGTAGATGATGCCGATGTAGCAGCGTTCAAAAAACTTGTTGACTTAGGCGTTAAGCTAAGCATTCAGCGCGTTCCTACCACAGCTGTTGAGGATTCATCAAAGCTGTTTAATTAAGTGGATTTTACGTGCATATATGTGGGGTATATGCACGATAAAAAGGGATATGTATGTCTTATACATTGAAAGGAGGAGCAAAGATGGAATATTCAATTATTCAGGTTATATTGGTCTTTTTGGTAACGTTTGTTGCAGCAATCGACCAATTTAGTTTCCTTGAGTCACTGTATCAGCCGCTTGTTACTGGTCTTGTTATCGGCCTTATCTTGGGCGATGTTCAAACTGGTCTGATTGTTGGCGGTACATATCAGTTAATGACAATCGGAAACATGCCAATCGGAGGTGCACAACCACCTAATGCTGTAGTAGGTGGTATTATGGCGGCAGTTATTGCTATTTCTTTGCATCTCGATCCAAATATCGCAGTTGCAACTGCAATTCCATTCTCTCTGCTCGGCCAATACGGCGTTACGTTGATCTTTACGCTTATGTCCCCACTCATGAGTAAGGCAGATCAATATGCTCACGATGCCAATCCACAAGGTATTGTTAATCTTAACTACCTTTCAATGGGTCTTTTAGGCCTCGTATTTGGTATTGTTGTTACCCTGTTCTTTGTTGGTGGTGCAACGGTTGGTCAGTCTGTTGTAGATTCAATTCCACAATGGTTAAGCAATGGTTTGAGCGCCGCTGGCGGTATGATGCGCTTTGTTGGTTTTGCAATCCTTCTTAAGTTCATGATGACCAAAGATATGTGGGGATTCTACTTCCTTGGCTTTGGTCTTGCACTTATCGTTACCAACATTGCTGTTCTTGCAACACCTGCTCTGCTTATTCTGGCTCTTATTGGCTTTGGTATTGCATATTGGGATTATCAACAAAATACCGAGCTTAAAGGTAGTGTTGTTGTAAATGCGGGAGGTGAAGAAGATGGCATCTAATGAGCAAACAAGCTATAAAAATTTGAACGAGGGCGCACAGCTTGATCAAGCTACCCTTAACAAAATGGCATGGCGTTCATGCTTCTTGCAGGCATCGTTTAACTACGAGCGTATGCAGGCTGCAGGTTGGCTTTACTCTATCTTGCCCGGTTTGGAAAAGATTCACACCGATAAAGATGACCTTGCTACTTCTATGACCCACAACATGGAATTTTTTAACATTCATCCATTTTTGGTAACGTTTGCAATGGGTGTAATCCTTTCCATGGAGCAAAAAAAGGTTGATATTCCTACCATCCGTGCGGTCCGTGTATCACTTATGGGACCTCTTGGTGGTATTGGTGATGCCTTGTTCTGGATGACGCTTGTTCCTATTACAGCAGGTATTTGCTCTAATATGGCAATTAGCGGTAGTATCTTTGGACCTATTTTATTCCTGCTCATCTTTAACATTGTTCAATTTGCGCTTCGTTTTGGCCTTATGAACTGGTCGTATAAGATGGGAACCCAGGCCATTGATTCTATGATGGCTAACATGAAGGCATTTACCCGTGCAGCTTCTATTTTGGGTGTATTTGTTGTTGGTTGCTTAACGGTTGCTATGGGCGGAACGCAAATTAAGCTTTCGGTACCTAATGGTTCAACTCAGTCCTACGTTGCGCATGTTGCCGTTGTTAAGACCGACGAAGTTAAAAGCTTTGACGTCATTAAAAAGACCGACGAAGGCGTTACGCTTTCAGGTACTAAAGATGCAGCTGGCAAGCCTCTTAAAACAGTTGATGATAAAGGCCAAACCGTTGTTGCTGGTGCTAAAGATCTTGGAAATGGCATGAGCGAAGTTACCTACATGGAAATGGTTCAAAAACCGGTCAATGTTGATATCGCTAAGGTACTTGATAGCATTTGTCCTAAACTTGTTCCATTAGCTATTGTTATGCTTTTGTATTATTTATTTGCACGTCGTCGCTTTACTCCTATGAAGGGTATCATTCTTGTTTTGATTATTGGTATCCTAGGTGCAGGACCATTTGGTATCTGGCCAAGTATTTGGGGTTAACCTCGTGTTATAGCATTTCAAAGGCGTGCGGTGCCTTGTACACGGCACGCCTTTTTTGATAGGGGGCATGTATGACCGCGGCAAGCAAAAAACAGCCTTTGTATCGTACACTTGTCGATACATTGCGCGAAAAGATCGATAACGACATGACGCCTGGCAGTCTTTTGCCCTCTGAGCGTGAACTTGCTTTTAAATATGGCCTATCGCGTACAACGGTAAGGCTTGCGTTAGATGAACTTGAAGGATATGGCATAGTGGTTCGTCGACATGGAAAAGGAACATTTGTTTCTGAGTTTTCGAGTCACGCAGCCAATCTGATTTCAGCATACAGTTTTACCGAACAAATGAAAGAGCTTGGTCGTGTTCCTTCTACCAAAATTTTGAGTTTTGACGTCATAAAGGCAACGCGCAATGTTGCCGAAAATATTCATATTCCCATAAACAGTGATGTATATGTTATTAACCGTTTGCGTCTTGCAGACGGCGTTTCTATGATGGTAGGTGCAACGTATTTACCCGTTTCGCTTTTCCCAAATATTAACTTAAACTTGTTAACCGATAAACCTTTGTACGATGTGCTTGAAGGGCATTTTAATCAGCGTATTGCCGTTGCAAATGAAGAGTGTTTTGCAAGCACATGTCGCATGGATGAAGCGGCGTTTTTGAACATTCCAGAAGGTGTTCCCGTTTTAAGAATTTGGCGTACCACCTATAATGACAAGCATCAAATTATTGAGTATACCAGAAGCGTTGCACGTGGTGACAGCTTTAAATACGTTGTATCTCACGTGCGAAATAAATAAGTAAGTAAAACCATATGAGCGTATGCTCAAGAAAGAAGGCGGATGGCATGTTTAAAAAATCATCTGAGGAATTAACACAACTAGGTGCGCATATTACAACTCATGAGATTTTTCAGCAAAGTGATTTATGGAAACAAACCTATGACGTGTATACGCAGCACAAACAGGAGATAGCCGCATTTTTGAACGGTGTCATTGCTGGCAAAGGAAACCACGAGGCCGTTCGAGTTATTTTTGCAGGTGCTGGGACCTCGGCTTATGTGGGAGATACGCTTGTACCATATTTGCGTCGCTCGGCACAGACGTCTCCGTATGAGTTTTGTGCACGCGCTACAACCGACATTGTGTCTGCCCCCTATGATTTTATTCGCCCCGATGATCCTACGTTGTTTGTTTCGTTTGCTCGTTCAGGCAACAGTCCTGAGAGCCTGGCGGCAATCGAGCGTGTAGAACAGATTGCAACCAATGTTCATTTTCTTAATATAACCTGTGCTCCCGAGGGTAAGCTTGCGGTGCAAAGTGCAAACAATCCAAATGCATATACCGTGTTGCTTCCGTTTGCAAATGATCAGGGTTTCGCAATGACAGGTAGCTTTACCTGCATGTTATTGCTTGCTGCGCTTATTTTTGATCCATTAGAAGATGCTCGCAAACAAAAACTTGTTGAGCAAATTGCTCAACTTGGTAAAAATATTACCGATCGCGAGGAAGAGATCTGTAAATTCTTACAAGACGACTTTACGCGTATCACCTATTTGGGTTCAGGAGCCCTAGGAGCTCTTACACGCGAAGCGCAACTTAAAATTCTTGAGCTTACTGCTGGTAAAATTGCAACTTCGTTTGATACCTCAATGGGTTATCGTCATGGACCAAAGTCTTTTGTTGATGCACACACGCTGGTATTTGATTTTGTTTCAAACGATGCCTATACGCGTCAATATGACCTTGATATTCTTAACGAAATTGCAGGCGACGATATTGCACTTCACACCGTTGCAATTCAGCAGCTTCAAACCAGCAATTTTGAGGGCGAATCGTTTAACCTTAGCGCGCAGGAAGCGCTGCCCGAGCTCTATCTAGCCTTGCCCTACATTTTGGTTGCTCAGACTATTGCGCTTAATACATCTGTTAAAGTTAACAATACCCCCGATACACCTTCTCCATCTGGTACGGTTAATCGTGTGGTTAAAGGCGTAACTATTCACCCTTTGCCATAGTACGTTCGTAAATATAAGCTAACGCTTAGCTACAGTTTGTATACGTGGTGAGATGTGTGTAAGCATATGCGTATGAAGTTTTGAATCAAATAGAAGAGGTAAACAGCAATGTATGCGGTACAAGTTGGAAAAATTGTTCTTCCCGGACGCGTTGAAACTCACGGGTATCTTCTGATCGATCAAGGTGAATTTATAGGTTTTACCCATGAGAAGCCTTCAGAAGATATAAACGTTGTGGACAGATCAACGTATTGGGTAGCACCTGGATATGTTGATACACACATTCATGGTTTTGTAGGGCACGACGTTATGGACGCTAACGCCAAAGGTTTAGACGAGGCGTCTAGTGCCTTGGTAAAATTTGGTACTACTACCTGGGTACCAACTACGCTTACACAAACGGTTGAGCAAATTGGTCGTGCGTGTGAAAGTGTATATGAGGCACGCTCAAATCGTTCAGACGATTTTGTTGGCGCTCGCATCGAAGGAATCTTTTTGGAAGGGCCGTTCTTTACCGAAAAGCATAAAGGAGCGCAAAATCCTGCACATATGATTGATCCCAATATCGAAATTCTTGAGGGTTGGCAAAAACGCGCGCATGGTTTGATTTGCAGAACTGGTCTTGCACCCGAGCGAAGTGGTGCCGCGCACTATTGTGCACAGGCACGTGATTTAGGTGTTGTTTGTGCACTTGGACATTCAGATGCAACATGTGCAGAAGGTTTTGCGTGTATAGAAGCTGGTGCTACAACATTCATACATGTGTATAACGGTATGAGTGGTCTCCATCATAGAAATCCAGGCTTAGTTGCATGCGCCATGGCGTCGAGTAATACCTATGGTGAGCTTATCTGCGATGGTATGCATATTGTACCCGATGCATTAACTGCATTTATTAAAGCAAAAGGTTGGGAGCATACGCCTCTTGTAACCGATTGTTTGCGTTGTGGTGGTATGCCCGAAGGCAACTATATGTTAGGAGATTTTCCTATTCGTATGCAGGATAATCTTGCTCATCTTATTTTGCCAGACGGCTCTTTAGGAAGCATTGCAGGTTCGGTACTCACTCTTAATCAAGCAGTTAAAAATGTTGTTGACTGGAATATAGTAACCGCTGAGCAAGCAATACGTATGGCAACAGAAGTTGCAGCTCAGGCGTCGGGTATCGATGATGTGTGTGGACAAATTTTACCAGGTCGTCATGCAGACTTTAATATCCTTGACAACAACCTCAATGTTGTGGAAACATATTTATCAGGTGCTTGTGTACAAACATCGTCACAGTTGTAATATGCAAAGTTTTGGATGAGTATATGATTAAATTAATTCTTTCGGATATTGATGGCACGCTTTTACCCTTTGGACAGCATGTTGTAAGCGAGCGTACTAGACGTGCTATCGCGTTGGCAAACGAAGCAGGGATTGTATGCGGTCCGTGTACAGGTCGTGTATATGGACAACTACCCCCTTTATTTGCCAATGAGAGTGCTTGTACAGAAAGTGCAGTTGCTACTAATGGGTCGCAGGTTTTTTTGCGTGGCAAAAAAATCGAAGAGATTATTATTCCCTATGAGCTTCTTTGTGCGCTTAAAAGCGAAGTTGAGTGTATTCCGCACTGTGGTATGTTGGTGTTTAAGGGCACAACTCCTTATTTAGTTGCAGGAAAACGTGAGGATTTAGGTCTTCATTTTCCTTCATATGCAGATATATGTATTCCAACACTGCAGATGCCAACGCACCCCGTGGTAAAAACAAATGTGTTCATGGCCGAGCCCGAGCAAGGTACGCGCGCTGTTATAGATCATCTTAATCGCTGCGTGGATGGTCTTGATTTTGACTATCCGCGTGTTGGCTTTTCTAATGTTATGCTGAGCGGTCATAATAAAGCTACAGGTATTGACACCATGGTCAAGGCACTTGGTATTAGCTACGACGAAGTAGTGGTTTTTGGTGACGCAGGTAACGACCTCACCATGTTTTCAAAAGTACCTGCTTCTGTTGCCGTTGCAGGTGCAACTCCAGAAGCTGCAGCTGCTGCGCATTATCACATTGGCGCGTGCGAAGATGATAGCGTTGCATGTGCAATTGAGATGCTTGCACAAAATATTTGGCCCTTTTCTTCCTAAGCTGTGCTATGATGCATACATATGCAATGACGGAGAGGGTATGCCTTTGCCATTGGTCGGTGTAGTTAAGAGATAAAATCCTTGGCTGAAAGATTTTACGTCATCGAGGCATACGTTCACTCTATCAGCAGCTATCTGAAAGCTTTTGAGTTTTGTATAACGCAAATGTATAAAGCAAGTAGGTGCGCCGTTTTCTCACGAGACGAGATTTTAAGTGGGCAAAACAAAAGCTATACGTTTTGTCAAACAAGGTGGTACCGCGGAATATTATCCGTCCTTGTGTGTGATACACGAGGACGGTTTTTTTTATATAGAAGTTCGTTTTATACACAAAGTTGTATGGATTTCTAACTATATGTACAGTTTGAAAGGGGAGCTTATATGTCAATGGCAGAAAGCCTTGAAGCTATTCAACACGAAGTAGAACAAGGCCTCGCACAAGCGTCTTCTCCAGAAGAGATCGAGGCTATTCGCGTACAAGTTTTGGGTAAAAAAGGCTCACTTACGGCAGTTATGCACATGATGGGTAGTGTGAGTAAAGAAGAGCGCCCTCATATGGGAAAGCTTGCAAACGATGTGCGCGAGCAGGTAAGCACTCTTATCGCCAAGCGTAAAAGTGAGCTTATGGACGCGTGTATGCTCAAACAGTTTGAAGCCCAAAAAGTAGACATAACGCTTCCGGGGCGTGCGTATCCAAAAGGCACGCAACATCTGATCTCATCTATTCGCGAAGAAATTGAGGATATTTTTACGGGTCTTGGATACACGGTAGAAGATGGCCCTTATGTTGAAACCACGTATTATAACTTTACTGCACTTAATGCTCCTGAGGATCATCCCTCACGGAGTGCAAAAGATACCTTCTATTTGGTAGATCGAGCACCCGAAGGAAAAGAGCACCATGTTTTGGGTGAGTCCGATGTTTTGCTGAGAACTCAAACATCAGGAGTGCAGGTACACGTAATGGAACATACCAAGCCTCCTATTTATATGATTTGCCCAGGTACCGTATTTCGTCCCGATACAGCAGATGCCAATCATCTTCCGCAATTTACGCAGGTAGAAGGACTTGTTGTTGATAGGGGAATTACGTTTGGCGACTTAAAAGGTACGCTTGATTATTTTTGCAAAGAGATTTTTGGAAAAGACAGAAAAACGCGCTATCGTCCACACTTTTTCCCATTTACCGAGCCAAGCTGCGAAGTTGATGTATCTTGTGGTGTTTGCAAAGGTAGTGGGTGCCGTTTTTGCAAATATACAGGTTGGTTAGAGATTTTGGGTTGCGGTCTTGTAGACCCCAACGTCTTTGGATATGTAGGAATTGATCCCGAGGTATATTCTGGTTTTGCCTTTGGTATTGGTGTTGAGCGCGTTGCTGCATTGCGCTACGATTTGCCAGACTTACGCATGCTTATGGCAGGCGATATGCGCTTCTTGCGCCAATTTTAACATCATCTAATACAACTGCTGTTACGTTGAAAGGTTTATAATGCGCATCTCGTATGAATGGTTAAAAACTTTAGTAGATATACCCGATGATCCAAATGATTTAGTACGTGAATTTATTCGTACTGGAACCGAAGTTGAGGCGGTGGATACAACGGGTGCCGATATTACCCATGTGGTAACATCGCAAGTTCTTTCAAAAACACCCCATCCCGATTCCGATCATATGTTTGTATGCAAAATGGACGTTGGCACATATCATACAGATGATAAAGGTAATCCCATACCGCTTCAGGTTGTTTGTGGCGCTCAAAATTTTAACGAAGGCGATAAAACCGTAACCGCGCTGGTAGGGGCTACGCTTCCTGGTGATATTCACATTAAAAAAGGTAAATTGCGCGGCGTTGAATCCTGTGGTATGAACTGTTCAGCGCGTGAATTGGGCTTGAGTTCAGATCACACAGGCATTATGATTTTAGATCCCACAGCTCCTGTAGGAGTAGATTTTTGCACGTGGAAAAACTTGCGCGATACCGTTATCGACTGCGAGATTACGCCTAATCGTCCCGATTGTTTAAGTATGCTCGGCATTGCGCATGAAGTGAGCGCTATGTATAACGAGCCGTGTCATATCTCACTTGAAACTGTTAAACACGAATCCGCGCACTCTACTCAAGATCTTGTTGATGTGCGTATCCAAGACGATACATTATGTCCTCGTTATACGGCGCGCGTGCTGCATAACGTGGTAATTAAAGAGAGCCCCGAGTGGCTTCGCAAGCGTTTAATAGCTGCAGGTACCAGACCCATTAATAACGTGGTAGATATTACAAATTACGTTATGTATCTTACTGGTCAGCCACTGCACGCGTTTGATCTTGCTAAGCTGTCAGCTGACGAGAATGGCAAACGCCATATTGTAGTACGTGCTGCACATGCAGGTGAAACCTTGGTTACGCTTGATGATCAAGAGCGTAAGCTTACCGATGACATGATTGTTATTAGCGATAACGGGCAAACACCTCTTGCGCTTGCAGGTGTTATGGGCGGTAAAAATTCTGAAATTGATGAATCAACACAAGATGTTTTGCTTGAAAGCGCGGCATTTTCTGCAGGTCATATTTCACGTACTAGCAGAAACCTCGACCTTATGAGTGAAGCTTCTATACGCTATGAGCGTCAGATTGATGTTAATGGCTGCGCACGTGCCTCTGAAATTGCTGCTGCATTATTTGAAGCATATGCATCGGCTGAAGTTTCTAAAGGTTTGCTTGATGTGTATCCACATGTTGTAGAGCCTGTATGCATAAAATTGCGCTCTAAGCGTGTGTGCGAGCTTGCCGGAGAAACTATTCAACCAAACTTTATGAAGGAGCGTCTTGAGCGTCTTGGTTGTACGGTAAAGCCTTGTAAATCGTCTGATACCCAAAACGCTGATGTGTGCACACAACTTTCGGATAATGCATGCGAATATCTTGTGTATGCACCAACTAATCGTCCCGATTTAACGCGTGAAATTGATTTGGTAGAAGAAATTGTTCGTCTGTGGGGCGAAGGTGATATTACACCAACGCTTCCTGCAGCACGCAATCATGCAGGTGGTTTAAGCGAGGAGCAGCGATATCTGCGTTGTATAGGCGCTACGTTGCGTGCAAGTGGCCTGAGCGAGACAACTACGTATAATTTTGCCGATCCAGCCGATTTGGAGCGTTTAGGCATGTCTGAGGAGGGTAGAGGAGTTCCCATTCAGATTATGCGTCCTTTGGTTGCCGATCAAAGCGAAATGCGCCGCGATATTATCCCTGGACTCTTACGCAGTGTTGCTTACAATCTTGATCATGGTGTTAAAAATGTACATTTGTACGAGATTGGCCGTGTGTTCTTTGGTCATGAGCACAAAAGTCAGCCTACCGAGAGTGTCTATGTAGCAGGCGTTATGTGTGGCTCATGGGCCGATGATGCGTGGTGTGCCAGCTATCCTGCATTTGATTTCTTTGATGTTAAAGGTGTTGTTGAGCAGCTTTGCGAGCGCTTGCGTCTTACCAAAGTTCGTTATAAAGTTGCCGATCCACAAGCATTTGGATGGCTTCAGCCTGGTTGTGCAGCCGAGCTCATATGCTCAGGCGAGCACATTGGCTGGCTTGGCGTGTTACATCCAAAGAGTTGCAAAAACTTTGGTGTTTCTGAACCCGTTATGGCGTTTGAATTATCATGCGCGGCTCTTCTTCGTCATGCGCAGCACGAACTGCCTTACCAAGATGTTCCAACGCTTCCAGGCGTATCTATTGACCTTGCCCTTGTGGTAGATGAAGACTTAGATGCCGAAAGTATTATGCAGCGTCTTGCTTCCGCTGGTGGAAAACTCTTAACCGATGTTCGTCTTTTTGACGTGTATCGTGATGAGGAGCGTGTTGGTGTCCATAAAAAGTCAATGACCTTCTCGCTGACCTATCGTTGTGATGATCATACACTCACCTCAGAAGAAGTTAATAAAGCTCACACAAAATTGATTGCCAAGATAACAAGAAGTTGTAAAGCGGAGATAAGAAGCTAAACTGTATACGGTATACTATTTCTCGTGTGCGACAAATTAAAGCGCACACGAGATTTATGCGATCTAAAACTCTAAGAAGGTCTTTATGCCAAGCTGGAACGTTCATATAGCGCATGCCTTGCGCGTGTTGAACAAACATCCTAAACAGGATCTGGGTATTCATGACGAACAAGCGTTTGTCTTTGGTTGCTTGCTACCCGATTTATACGTTGGCTACATGGTTAAGCCGCTTACCAAAAAGATTGCGTATATGAAAACGCATTTTGCTGATCCAAGTCAGGTTCCGCTTCCCGATTATGATCGTTTTGAAACCGAATATGTGCCTCATGATAAGGCTTTATATGCCCACGAACACCCACAAGATGTGCTTTTAGGCGCGTGGTGCCATCTTATGGCAGACCATACCTATAATGCTGCAACGCGGGTATTTTTAGCCGAGCATCATATTCCGCGCGGCGAGCGCGCCCGTATTGGCAAACAAGGCGATCTTGACTTATTTGGTAAAACCATGGATATTGATATTCATATTGAGCTCACGCAAGCCCTTATACAGCAATGTCAGGCTTTTAAGCAGTATGAAATAGATATGGCTGATGCTAAACACGCTTGTGAGGTGGTTGATGATATTGTTGCTTCCA
Organism: uncultured Atopobium sp.; assembly: GCA_947252455.1. Classification (GTDB taxonomy): domain Bacteria; phylum Actinomycetota; class Coriobacteriia; order Coriobacteriales; family Atopobiaceae; genus Fannyhessea. The sequence continues at coordinate 58,401 of CAMXVQ010000003.1, forward strand.
ATAAACGTGAGTACATATATACCGTACCGCACTATGCAATGTTGAATCAGGAATTTTTTGATACAACATTTGAGCGTGTACATAATTTGATGGAACAAAAATTGCTTGAGTACGCCCACAAACGCTATTCGTAAAGAAAGGTCTTTCATGCCAAAGTTTGAAAAATCTACAGGTGATTTATATTATGCGCAGGTTTCAGACTATGTGCGTGAAAAGATTTATTCCAAAGAATGGGGCGTAGACGAGCCCATCCCTTCTGAGCACGAATTGATGTCCATGCTCGATTTATCGCGTGGAACCGTGCAAAAAGGCATTAGACAGCTGGTAGACGAGGGTTTATTGGTTCAGCAACGCGGACGTGGTACTTTTGTCGTACAGCCGGTTATGGCAAGTCCTACGTCTAATAAGTTGTTGTCATTTGGTGAGTCTATGACCGATTTAGGCGTTGATTATACAACCTGTGTTGTTACCCGTGAGGTGCGCTCGGCCGATGCTGTCTGTGCCGAAAATTTACAAATTGATGTAGGAGATCCCTATTTGTTTTTGTGTCGTGTTCGTTATGTACGGGCGCGTCCTGTTATGTTTTTGGAAAGCCACGTCAATATTAGCGTGTGTCCGGGTCTTGAAAATGAGGATTTTACCGAGCATACCTTATTTTATCAGGTAGAAAAAACCAGTGGTCGAAAAATTGGTCGTTCTGAGCTTGTGTATAATGCTCGTGTTGTAGGGAAAAAACGCGGTGCTTATTTGGATTCTGATGAACATGCGCCTGCGCTTGAAATAGACCAGCTGGTACGCCTTGATAACGGCGTTCCCTTTGAGTGGGGAAGCGTGTGGCTTCCTGCTAACAGGTGTGTTATTTCAAATGCAACACAGCGTACAGGCAATTAACATCGTACAAGTAGCTCAACATAACGCTTAACAAATAACCCCCTCTACATCAGCAGATATAGAGGGGGTTCTTAACATGTAAGACGCTGGTGCTTATTGGATCTGAGCAACCATAGTCATGTTAGTTGAGGTAATGTAGTCACCTTGAGAAGGTGAAGTTTGTGGGTCACCAGCGGTAATAACAACAAGATCGCCCTTTTCTACACAACCATGATCTTTTGCCTCACGTAATGCGTTATAGCAGGTAGCAGAAAGTGAGCCTTGCTCAGGGGTTTTGTAAGAAGTAACACCCCAGTAGAAGCATGTCTTTCTGATTGCATGATTTGAAGGAGACATTGCAATGATTGGCAAACTAGGACGGAAGTTTGAGATAAGGCGTGCGGTACGACCTGAGTGAGTTGGGCAAATAATGCAATGTGCATGTACACGATTTGCGCACTCAACAGCTGCTAAACCAATTGCTGCGTTAACTTCGTCACCTGAATCGTGATAGATACCACGTTCAGCCAAGTATTTCTCGGTTTCTTTACAAACGGTTGCCATCATTTTTACAGCCTCAACAGGATATTTACCTGCTGCAGACTCGCCTGAGAGCATAACGCAGTCGGTACCATCATAAATTGCGTTGGCAACGTCGGTTACTTCTGCACGCGTTGGACGAGGATTTCTGATCATAGAATCAAGCATTTGAGTTGCGGTAATAACAGGCTTATACACCGAAGCACATTTGCTAATAATGCTCTTTTGAATGTGAGGAACTTTTGCAGGTGGAATCTCTACACCTAAGTCACCACGAGCAACCATAATACCGTCGGAGTGCTCAAGAATCTCGTCAAAGTTCTTTACACCAAGTGCGCATTCAATCTTGGGGAAGATATCAATGTGACGTTGACCTTGACTAAAGCAGAGTTGACGGATTTCGTCTACAGCAGCACCGTTACGGATGAACGAAGCAGCGATAGCGTCAATTCCAAGCTCGCAACCAAAGAGGATGTCTTTTTTATCTTGCTCGGTAACAGAAGGAAGACCAACTTCAACGTTAGGTACGTTTACACCCTTGCGCTCGCCAAGTTCTCCACCGTTGTCAATGTTGCAGTACATGTCGGTACCTTCAACATGGTCAACAGTTAACTCAATTAAGCCGTCATCAATAAGAATGATGGAGCCTTTTTCTACCTCTTGAGGAAGACGCTTGTAGTCAAGCGAGAAACGATCTTTGTTTCCAATAACACCATCATCAGTGGTAACGATGGTTTTTTCACCTGTTGTTAAAACAACTTTTTCGTGATTTTCAAGCTCGCCCGTACGGATCTCTGGGCCTTTGGTGTCAAGCATAATAGCTACAGGAATACCGAGTTCTTGAGAAATACGGCGTACACGCTCGATATTTGTGCGGTGATACTCATGAGAACCATGGCTGAAGTTAAAGCGAGCAACATTCATGCCGCTTTTAATAATTTCACGTAAGACGTTATCATCCTCAGTAGCAGGACCCATGGTGCAGATGATTTTTGTTCTTTTCATCTATATCCTTTCACATGTGTTTATTTTGTATCTGCTATCATTGTAGTTGTTGTAGCAAAAAAATCTAGCATACAACGCTACGTTCTATAAACTCTTTACCTTCTGCATAACGTTCAGCATTTTCAAGGGTAACACGCGCAATTTGGCTGAGTGCTTCGTGCGTAAAGTATGCCTGGTGAGATGACATAACAACATTAGGGAATGCACACAGTTGGGTGGTAACAGATTCAAACACTTCGCTGGTACGGTCTTGATAGACGTTTGGACCCTCTTCTTCATAAACGTCCAAACCTGCTGCGCCAATTTTGCCAGAAATGATACCACGAATTAAAGCTTGTGTATCAACCAAGCCACCACGACCTGTGTTTACAAAGATAACGCCAGGTTTCATCTTTGCAATTGCCTTGTCGTTAATCATACGGTAGCTTTCATCGTTTAAGAAGGCATGCAGGCTGATAAGGTTAGATTCTGCATAGAGCTCGTCTAGGGAAACAAATCTATCAACACAGTGCTCTTCGTCTACCAATTTTTGATTAGGATACAAGTCGTAACCCAAAACGGTCATGCCAAAGCCCTTGCAAATACGGCACAGAGCAGCACCAATACGGCCACAACCTATGATACCTGCTGTTTTTCCGTGTAAGGTATCGCCAACAAGACCGGTAAGCGAGAAGTTGTTTTCACGAATACGATTGTAGCCTTTGCAAATGTGGCGGTTGGCTGCCAATGCCAAAGCCATTGCGTGTTCAGCGATTGCCTCGGGCGAATATGCAGGAACACGGGTAACTTTCATGCCAATTTCTTGAGCGGTTTTAACGTTTACGGCGTCAAATCCTGCGCATCTCATAAGAACAAGCTCAATACCTAAGCCTTTGAGTACTTCCAAAGTCATTGCTGATACGTTGGAGTTTACAAATGCACATACGGCGTCATAACCTTTTGCCAATGCTGCAGTTGTTGGAGTGAGTTCTACATCGGTGTAATCAAGTGTTACATGAGGGAAATCAGGTAACTCTTTGTTAAACGAATCCTTATCGTAGCTCATAGTTCCAAAAACAAGTACTTTCATGGCAACTCCTTTTACTAAAGGCTGTATTAAGATTATGTGCACCCGTACTAAGTGTGCACAAAATATTTAGGCAACCTTTAGTTTAACGCACTTTTAACACAGAGGGTATGAGTAAAACAGAAGTCCATATCACATTTTTAAATTCCATAATGTTAATTTTGGTTAACGGATAAAAGTGAGTGGTAAACGGTATAAATATGCAGAAATCATAGATACGTGTCTAGTAGTGATTTATGGAGTTGTTGTTATGGTATTGTCGCGCACGCCTTTTGTGCTGCTTAGTATTTCATGCTATTTTTTCTATACAAAAGAATGACTATTACGAGGTATTTTCATTTAAATTGCGCGCAGTGTATGTATTAAACAATAAAAAAATACAATAAAGTGTATGCAATAAAAAATTACAGACAGCTTTGATTACTAGAATTCAAAAGCATAAGACCATTTACCGATAATTTTTGCATCTCAACAAATTTATACAATAACTCTTTTATTTTATGCGTAAGAAGTATGGTAGGCTTACACTGTGATATGTTATAAGAAACGCGTGTAGCTTCGGCGGCTGCGCTTGCTGCTTTATACGCTCTACAAGGAGAAACTATGGATACACAACAAACCATCGTTGTTGCTTTAGGAGGAAATGCTTTAGGCAAAACTCCTCAACAGCAGCTGGCTCTTATTCAAAATACAGCAAAATCGCTTGTTGATATGATCGAGGAGGGTTATCGCGTAGTTATAACACATGGCAATGGTCCCCAGGTTGGGGCTATTAAAGTTTCTACCGATTATGCTTCTCAACATGGTGTTGGACCAGAAATTCCGTTTGCAGAGTGTGGCGCTATGTCGCAAGGCTACATTGGATATCATCTTCAGCAGGCAATGACCAACGAACTTGCTCGCAGGGATATACACAAACCTGTGGTGTCGGTAGTTACGCAAACGCTGGTAGATGCCGCAGATCCTGCGTTTCAACATCCTACTAAGCCGGTAGGTGCTTTTTATAGCGAAGCAGAAGCAAAAAAACGCATGGAGCACTCGGGCGATATCTATGTTGAGGATTCGGGGCGCGGATGGCGATGGGTAGTTGCTTCACCGCTTCCAACCTATATTGTAGAAACCGATACCATTAAGTCGCTGGTTGAAAATGGATGTGTTGTTATTGCTGCAGGTGGTGGTGGAATACCTGTTGTTAAGACTGAATCAGGTTATAAAGGCGTTGCAGCTGTTATCGATAAAGATAATACCGCAGCTTTACTTGCTCACGATATTAAAGCTGATCGCTTAGTTATTTTAACTGCGGTCGAAAAAGTTGCTATTAACTTTAATAAGCCCAATCAGCAAGACTTGGATGCAATAAGTGTTGAACAGGCAAAACAGTATAGTGATGAAGGTCAGTTTGCACCAGGATCTATGCTTCCTAAAATTTCTGCGTGCGTAAACTTTGTACAACAAACGCCTACAGGTGAGGCGCTCATTACCTCGCTTGAATGTGCAAAACAAGGGCTTTTAGGTAAGACAGGAACGCGTATTGTAGCTTAAGCGAGCACTTTGGGTACCTTATCGGGCAATTTAGTAATCATTTGACGTATGTGTGTTGGCACATACGTCTTTTTATATTTTCTTCTTGTGAATCTGGTGGGAACTTTCCAACTTTTTAGTCATAATATAAGAGGTCTTTTGAGGTAGGTACTTGGAGGATGTATGAACATCACAAGAAAGTCTTTTTTGTCACTTGCGTCGCTTGCAATGTTGTTTGCAGCAGGTTGCACCGCTCACACCGATGAACAACCTCAAGATACATCTGCCGCAACTTCGCCAGAGCCTGCGGTAAACTTGAATGAATTTAAGGAGTTAGAGCTTAGGCGTGACGGATGGAAATTTGATAAAGTTCACAACTGTTTTTATCAGCTTGCCGTTCCGTATTGTTTGCATCCTGCATCAAAAACGTATGGTTCTCTTTCAATTTATGTTCCTGGTACTTATTTTCTTGCAAAGAAAAAAGGCGATTTGTGGCAATGTACCACGCGTGAAGACGCGCAGCTAGGTGATTATACGCCTCAAACCGCTCCTATTGTTATGCCACTTAATTCGGCGTTCTTTACGCCTCAAGCATGTTCTAATGTTTATGAGTACGAAGGTATGCGCCGCTATCTTCAAGCTGGTATGATTTACGTTTATCCAGGTTTTAGAGGTAGAAGTTCTGGTTTTGAAAGCGATAAAAAAGAGGTCTTTTCGGGTGGTGCTCCTTGGGGCATTGTAGATCTTAAAAGTGCCATTCGCTTTTTACGTTACAATTCTTCGGTACTACCTGCTAATACCGATAGTATTTTTACGCTTTCTTACGGAGCAGGTGCCACGATGAGCTCTGTTTTGGGTGCAAGTGGCGACAGCGAATTATATTCGCCGTATCTTAAAAAGGTTGGTGCGGCAACACATGACAGTCAGGGAAAAACAATCTCCGATAAAATTGCTGGCTGTGCATTATGGTGTCCTTTGCTTGATGCAGACTTAGGCAATTGTGCCTATGAATGGATGATGGGGCAATTTGTAACGGATGAGTCGCGTAAGTCAAATTCATTTAAAAAGCAGCTGTCTTTAGATCTTGCACAAGAATATGCTTTACGTTTGAATGAGCTTGGTTTATGTGACGATCAAAATGAGCGTTTGCTGCTTTCAAAGTTAGACGATGGAAGTTATTCCGATGGATCATACTACAATTATGTAATGAAGACGCTTACCGATGCCGCTACTAATTTTATTACGCATACACAGTTTCCCTATATACAAACTCCTTCGCGTTTAATAGAACCTTCTTTTCCGGGTAATTTAAACCAAAAACAGGAAAAAAGTTCAGCAAAAGGACAGCCCTCTGCAGAATCTTCGCAGGATGTGTCCGCTAAAAAGAAAGATGACAAAGCTCAAACTTCTGAGGGCGCTCAAGCATCAGAACAACCGTCTTCGGGAGTTTCAAAAGTACAAGGAATATCTTACGAAACGCCAGCAAGTTATCTTGCAGCGCTTAATAGTGATACGCGCTGGATTACCTATTCTTCTTCAAAAGGAACAGTATCTATCAGTAATCTATGGGATTTTGTGAAACATTACAAGGCTCCCAATAAAGCGGTATGTGCTTTTGACGCGCTGGATAAATCTACGCCCAGCAATCAACTTTTTGGAATTGATAATGAATCTACCTTGCATTTTGATGCACACATTGCGCATGTGCTTACCGAGCATCAGGATGCGTATAAAAAAGATTCCACCTTTGATCCAAAGCTTGTTGATGCTTTTAATCAAGATCTTGAGAAAAAAGATGCTTTGGGTTCCACGCAACAAATTCGTATTAATGCACTTAATCCGCTTTATAATTTATGCGGCTCAAGTGAAGGTTTTGGTAAAGCACAAGTTGCACCGTTTTGGCGTATCAATACAGGGCTTATGCAGCAGGCTTCACCTTTAACCACCGAGCTTAATTTGGTTGCCGCTCTTAAACATTATGATGGTGTAAAAGACGTTCAATTTACACCTGTGTGGGATAAGGGTTTTGAGCTTGCCGAAATTAAAGGTCACCCGCAAGATAATGCTATTCAGTGGATAGGTGTATGTGTTAAGCAGCTCGTTTCCCTTCAGGAACAGCAAAAACAAAAGGCCGAAGAACAAGACCAAAACGCCGACCAAGATGATAGTGATCAATCAGATTCTTAAAATTTGTGTTGTACTACCTATAATAACGTTGCATACGTACGGAAAGGTATTGTTATGAATGAAAGTAATACAGATGCCCAGCTTTTATCGAATGCGAACACAACGTTTGAGCGCGCGCAAAGCACGCATAATCGTGCGGTTGTAAGTGTTTTAGGAAAAAACCGCTGCGGTATTGTTGCAAAAGTTGCAACAATACTTGCCAACAATGATGCAGATATTTTAGATATTTCGCAGACAATTATGTCGTCCATCTTTACGATGACTATGGTTGTAGATCTTTCAGAAGTCACCGTTAGTTTTGCCGAGATTCAAGAGGCACTTGATAAGCTTGGAGAAACGCTGCACGTTCAAATTACCATGCAGCGTGAAGATGTATTTACCTATATGTATCGTTTGTAATCACACAGGTAAACCGCTTTAATGTACCTCGAGGCGTACTTCGCGTACTTTTATGTTTATAAGCCATGCGTGCCTTTGTGCATGGCTTATCTCGCTATATATGGGTAAGACCGTGATTATGGTGGTGTTGCTCAAACTTTTCTTCTTCGAGCTTGAATTCGGGATCTTTGGGCGAAACAAGTTCGTCTTTTCCGGTAGTAGGGTTGGTATGGTGAAAAAGTACGGGCTCAAATAAATGCAATTTAAGGGTAAACACCAGCGAAAGCGCAAAAAGAACGATAAAAATGCAAATACGTGGCACTACCTCAACTTGCGTCATAAGATAGGTTCCACAGCACAAAAATGCTGTCCACGCATACATAATAAGAACTGCTTGTTTTTGATTGAACCCTTCGGAAATAAGACGATGATGAATGTGCCCTTGATCTGCCTGACTAATACTGATATGTGCGCGTTTTCTTCTAATAATAGCTGAGAACGTATCGATAATAGGAATGCCCGAAATAATAAGAGGTACCATGATGGTGGTAAGACCTGCTACACGTGTTACCGATAAGAGCGAAATAACACCTAAGGTAAAGCCAATTAACAAAGATCCTGAATCGCCTAGAAAGATTGAAGCGGGGTTAAAATTGTATTTTAGAAAACCAAGCGTTGATCCACATAGTGCAATTGCCAAAAACGCAGCATCAAGTCTATGCGCCATAATCGAAAGCACAAACATAGTTGCACTTACAATAAAGGCAAGCCCTGTTGCAAGGCCATCAAGGCCGTCGATGAGGTTAAAAATATTAACGTATGCAACTAAGTAAAGAATTGTTAAAGGATAAGCAATCCAGCCTAAATAGAGTGCGCCAGAACTTAACGGATTAACAATAACGCCAATAACAAGACCACCACATACTGCGCATGCAGCTGAGATAATTTGTCCGATGAGTTTTTGAAGTGGAGTTAAATGATAAATATCATCAAGAACACCAGTAATAAAAATGCAGATCATGCCAAGCATAATAAGTGGATAGTTAATGTAGCTAAATACTTCACTTGGTAAAAATACGCTCGGCCAAAGATGAGCTAGAATACCCAAGTAATGAATAAGCAGCGTTAAGAAAATTCCTGTGAAGACGGCAACACCACCCATACGAGGTATGGGTTTTTTATTAACACGTCGTTTTCCAGGGTAGTCAATAGCCCCAAGTTTGTGGGCGATTATTTTGGCAAGAGGTGTCAGTGCCAAAACAGTTGCAAATGCTACAAAAAATAAGCAAAGAGAACAGGTAATAATAAGGGGAGAACATATTTCCTCAAGTGGAACCGGACCAGTTTGGAGTGTCAAAGAAGGGGTGAATGCATGCCACGTTGAAAACAAGGACATACAAGATGCTTCTATACCGCGGTGATTGGAACTGGTAAAAAGAGATTGATACATGCTGATACAATTGCTCACATGGTAATCGATAAGATTTGTGAGCATATGTGATCTCCTTACTTAGCAAGCGTTTATAGGACAAACGTGTTGAGCCAACTTGTTGTGCCAATAATTACATACATCTTAAGTTTGAACGATAATGACTTTCTATTCAAGTCTATTTTATTATTACAAAATTCGCTATAGTAGTTATAGCGTCCTTTCGTAGTACAACTGGGTGAACCGACAAGCGTTTTGAGGGAGCTCATATTTCGTGTTTAGTACAGGCATCCTTCACAGTTGAGGAAGCTGGAACAAGCGATGAGAGCACCCACCTTATGGAAGGTGGGTTCATTTCGCACCTACGAAAGGGCGTGTTTATGAATGGTTGCGCCTTTACGAATGTTTGCGCCTCGATCCTCCTTGATTATCATTTGTAAAGCGCCTTTGAGAATCTGGGTAAGTTTCATTTTCATACGCGTTATGCATATCTTGTGCGTCGGGTTCAAAAATGCCCGTGTCTGTTCCTATAAACTCTTCTCCCTGATAGCTATACTCGTCGTCTTCAGTATCATCGTTGTCGTCAAGTCTGAGCGGCCTAAAGCTAGCTGTATCTCCACCAATAAGGGAGTGCTCAACCGACTCATACGAATCTGCAAGTTCGTGTTTAACACTGGCAGAAAAAATATCTTCATCGCTGTCGTCTATGTGCATAACTCCTGTTTGTTCAAGGGAGGGGTTTACGTGAAGTGGTTTCATAATGCGTGTAAGGCGGTGCTGCTGTTTTGCTCGTGTAAAGAGTGGCACATACTCAAAAATAATGCTTGAGTTTTCAAGACCATACCATTTAACAGGCGATCCGCAGAGTCTGCGAATAATATATTTAGCTTCAATTACTACGCGATTAAGACCCGAGATATTGGTTTCGGGCGATAAAACCTTACGCAGCATGCAGAATCTAAAGTCTCCCACGTTGCTATTTTCTCGATAAATTGAATACTTGTGGTGCTGAGGATGCAGAATTCGTGCATCTACCATATCGGAAACAATTTGATACAGATAGGTGTTAATACGTTGGTTTACTCTAAATCCAAGACGGAGCTGTACTTTAAAAATAAAGTTGGTACCAAAGTTTTCTACCAAATATTCGTGAGTGTAAGGCTCGTTTGTAACTTTAATATTTACAAACCAGTATGCTTTTGCACGTTTTGGACGCTTATCCAAAATTGAGTATAAAATATCACGGTCAAGACGATCCTGAGAAGAGTCATTTGACAAAAATACAATGTTATCGGCAGTATAGGGGAATTCACGGTCGCGTTTAAGACGGCGCAGCTGATCGATATATTTAACGATGGGTAAATAAACGGTTTGCGTGTGCTCAACTGCGGTTGCTCGTCTCCATATATACATAATTGCAAACATCGCTGCTGCCATAAGCACGGTAAAATATCCACCATGGAAAAACTTGGTAAGCGATGAGAAGAAAAACATCAGCTCAATTGCACCAAAGAAAATACCAAAGACAATAGCTGCAGGTTTATTGCGTTTAATTGAAGTTAAATAAGTGTACAACAAAATGGTGGTCATTAACATGGTTGCGGTGATAGCAAGACCATAAGCAGCTTCCATATGATTGGAAGTTTGGAAGATGAGCACAACAAGTATGCATGCAAACCACATGGTATTATTGACCAGCGGAATATAAATTTGACCTTTGTTAAGAGATGGATAATTAATTTTCATGTGAGGCATGAGGTCTAAGTGGATTGCCTCGGAAATAATGGAATACGAGCCGGTGATAAGTGCTTGAGATGCAATAATAGCGGCAAGAGTTGACAGTATAACGGCAAAGACACGATAATTGGGGTCAATCATTTGGAAGAACGGGTTAAGATCGTCTAGGCTTGCTAAAGAAAGGGAAGAGTTATTAACTAAAATCCATGCGCCTTGGCCTAGATAATTAAGAATAAGACAGGTTTTAACAAAAGGCCACGTTGCAAAAATATTAACCTTGCCAACATGACCCATATCGCTATAGAGGGCTTCTGCACCCGTGGTACAAAGAAATACATTACCAAGTACCATTAAGCCAGCTGCATTTATCTGACCATTAAACAAAAATACAATTCCACGGATGGGATTAAGTGCGCGTAAAACATTAAGATCTGCACATAAATTAATAAGACCTGAAATTCCTAAGTAGAGAAACCATAGTGTCATGATAGGGCCAAAAGCCTTACCAATTGAAGACGTTCCTGATCGCTGTACAAAGAATAAAAGACAAATAATGGTGATGGTAATTATAACAACCACGCTTTGGCGTCCACCCATAAGCACGCGTATAAAAGGAATAGTTCGCAGACCTTCGATGGCGGTAGTAACTGTTACGGCAGGGGTTAAAATACCGTCTGCAAGTAGTGCGGCTCCGCCTATCATAGCAGGGATAATGAGCCATTTTCCAAAGCGTTTGACAAGCGAATACAGCGCAAAAATTCCGCCTTCGTTATGGTTGTCGGCGCTCATTGCTACAAATACATATTTTACGGTTGTAATAAGGGTAAGCGTCCAAATAATAAGTGAAAGAGCTCCTAATACAACATCTTCTTTCATGGTCATAAGTCCGCCGTTGCCTGTCATAATGGCTTTAAGCGTATACATAGGACTTGTTCCAATATCACCGTATACAATACCTAAGGTTACCAGCATCATTGATGCGCTTAAGGGTATGGACGGCATTTTAGCACGCGCTGTTGCTGCAATGCGACCCGTTTGTCCTATGCGACCTGTGACGTTTGCATTTTGTATCGACTGCATATTGTCACGAGATGCGCCAGAAGACGATGTAAACATGAACACCTAATTTCTTTATCTATTTTCACCTAAAAATTTGTACGCTAACCCGTATAATAAAAGGACGTACAAATATATATGTAATCCTATCTGATTTAAAAAGTTATGCAAGTAAGGAGATGCTTATGAGTGACACAACACCACAATCAGTACAAGATGGAGCTGTTTGTGTACAAAACGTACCGTCGCAAGCCTCAACACGTGCTTCAAAAATAAAGGACGCCTTCATAACCGTTCCTGCACAAACACGAATTGATTTGCCCAAGGCTGCGTCCGCAAATCTTGTATGGCGTGGATCACACGAAACATCAGGAGAAATGATTAGCTATCAAGCGCAGGCATCTCATGTGGATGTACGTTCTGATACAGGTGCACTTCTTGGTAATATGTTTTCCATGTCCTATCTTGCCTTGGACGAAAATGGAAAAACACAAAGCACACGTCCTGTTACCTTTGCTTTTAACGGCGGTCCTGGATGCGCTTCGGTTCCTATCAATTTTGGTGGTTTGGGTCCTCGCCGTGTTGTTTCAAATGGTGTTAAGCATCTTGGTACACCTATTGAAGTTGAAGATAATCCATACACCCTTTTGCGTTCAACCGATTTGGTATTTTTAGATGCATTGGGCACTGGTTGGTCAACCGTTGCCGAAGGTGCAGATACTTCGTCTATTTTTGGTGTCGATGGCGATGCTGACGCATTTTGTCGCGCAATTACTACCTGGCTTGAGGAACATAACCGCTGGTTGAGCCCTGTTTATTTGTTTGGTGAGTCTTACGGAACTACCAGAAATGCAGTTTTGATGCGCCTTCTGGGCGAAAAAGACATCAAAGTTGCAGGTGTGACCATGTTGTCTTCTATTTTCGACTTTGCCCAGGTAGAAGAGGGTAGTGACCTCTATCATTTAGGCATGCTTCCAACTATGGCTGCAACTGCTCACTTCTTTGGTAAAGCAGGTACACAAGAAACTATTGAATCTTGGTTTGATAAAGCGCTTGCATGGACCGATAAAACGCTTGCACCTGCGCTTTTACAAGGAGATCGTCTTGATGTCAACGAAGAAGAGCGCGTTGCGCAAGAGATGAGCCATTTTATCGGGTTACCTGAGGCTCATATTCGCGCTTGTCATTTACGTATTACGCTCGACGATTTCCGTCGTAATCTTTTGTACGAACAAGGACGCGTGGTAGGCCGTTTGGACATGCGTTATTCAAGTGATGCTCCTGTTGCTGTTCAGTCGAGTAGTTCTTGGTTTGCATCGCAAGATCCTGCTGATGATGCAGTTGAAGCAAGTTGGACAAGTGCATTTAGAGACTTTTGTCATAATACCTTAGGATATTCATTCAAGGCTCCGTATATGTCTATGAACTATGATCGCGTAGGCGTTAACTGGAAATGGGAACATACTACACCGGGTAAAGATGGTTCAAGCATGTCTGCTAACGTTGCATACGACATAAGCGTTGCTATGCGTAGAAATCCTTGCATGAAAGTATGCATATTAGGCGGTCGCTACGATGCAGCAACTACCTATTGGAATGTTCTTCACGACATTTCCTGCCAGTTCCTTTCTCCCGAATTAAAAGAGAAACTCGAGTGGCATTTGTATAACTGTGGTCATATGGCATATACCGATGCTCCAACGCTTGCACAGCTTTCAAAGGATATGGAAGCATTTTATAAGCAGGCATAAATAAGTACGTATATAAACACTCATGCATGAGCAAACATAAAGGTGCTCGTGCTGTTTGCTTTGTCTATCTGAGGCGTACCTGCGTATGTTTGCGTAGGTGCGCTTTTTTGTCTTATACTTTCGCTTTTTGAGCTCACGTATGCAAAAACGCAGGAAGCGCGGCAGGTATCGTTTGCGTATACGGTCGAGCGCGCGTGCTTTTACAAAGCATTTCGCTTAATATTCGAAAAAAAACCTTGTTTGACACGAGTTTTTGTGGTGCAGCGCCATGGGGTCACAAAACACGTTTTGCATGTGCCCAGGTAGACGCGTTGGTATCGTTTTTAAGAATCTCTCAAAAGCGGTGCGAAGGGCAATTTTTGGCTTCAAAACTCGTGTCAAATGGGGTAATTTTCGAATTTTTCTCAAAAGTTTTGTAAGCGAGCACGCCAGCGGCTCCCTTGGTGGCTAAAATTCCTGTTAAAATATCTGCTCACCATGTATAATCAAAACAAGCAATCCAGTAACAAGGGAGACGGTAAAGTGCCAAATAGTAGGAAGTTTTTAGCACACACAAAAGATGTTAGTTTAACTGTGAGAACAGCTGAGTCTTTTAGTATTAGTTATGTTAATTGCGAAAAAGATATATTTAAGATCGAAGAAAATCAAGACGGTATAAAACTTGTGCAAACAGAAAAAGTTTCGGCTTTTTACTGGCTTAGGTGGCTGGCTAAAGGCAGTCCTGAAGTCATTGTTACGCTGCCAGACCGCATTGATTTTTGTGAGATTGAAGCTGAATCAAATCAAGTATTAGTAACAGATATTAAAGCTGACAAGGTTTATGCACAAGTCCATAATGGCAAGGTAGAAGCAAGAAATGTTCAGGCGAACGATGTTTTTCTGAAGTGTCTTAATGGTTCTGCTGTGGCGCATAATGTTAAAGTTGCTGCTTCTTGCATGGTGGATACGTTAAATGGTACAAGTATTTTAGAAGAAGAAATTACCAAGAACGCATGTCTTGAAGTGGTTTGTGAGAATGGTATTACCGAGGTTTCTGATAAGAATAAGGTCAATCTTGGATGTAGAACAGATGGATGTGCTCACTATGTTGTGCGTTGCTTGAATGGAAAAGCTGTAGTGAAGTAATACTTTTGTGATGTCTTATGTCCGTCACTGTGACTTATTGCATAAAACAGACTTTGACAGATCCTAAAAATGCTGCGGAATGTTGGGCCATCAGGCTTGGTGGTTTTCAATCCAGTTGTAAAGGTCATTTTCATCTGCCCTATCAGATGCAACTTTGAAAATAATATCGATCAGTTCTTCATCTTTATAAGACAGCATAATGTTGTTGAGTGCCAAAAAGATGAGCATAGCATGCGTACCAATGCGCTTGTTGCCATCTATAAAAGGGTGATTTTTGATAAGACCAAAAGCCAAGCGTGTCGCCTTATCTAAAATAGTTGGAAAAAGTTCACGCTTGTCAAATGTTTGCAGCGGAGTTTTTAGTGCCGAATCAAGCATTCCTTCATCGCGAATACCTAAAGAGCCACCGCTTGTTTCAATCAGAACCTGATGAAGCTTCATCACCTGCTCTCGGGTTAAATACTTCATTTAGCAAGTTCCTCATAGACTTTTTTGTTCTTTTTGATGAACATGTCAGATAAGGCTGCAACCTCATCATTTGTTGGAAGATTAATTTCATCAGTTTGAGCTTTTGGAAATTCTAAAATTACGTAGCGAGGAGCGTTATTTTTCAAAATAACAGCCGAGCCATATTTATCAACAAGCCGTGCAACTTTAGAAAAGTTTTGATTAGCTTCGGAAATAGGAACGAGTGTGTCTGTATTTACATTCATAGGTGAAACCTCCTTTTTAGGAAAATTATAGCATAGATTTTAGGATAAATAAATCCTAAGTAGTTTGAGAGTTACTTTACAAACGACATATAGCTTCGTGTAAATGGTCAAGTCCTAAAAGTGGTGTAAATTCCGTTTCCTTCCTTTAGCCGTGACTCCTTTCTGTGCTGCCAGCAGTTGTCATTGCTCTTGAGCAATCGCTACAAGTTGTAGTGCGAGCTTGGGTGTCATTATATTCTTGTAGGTCTCAGCTCTGAATATCCGTTTTCTATGTACGAGCATTTCGCTTAATATTCGAAAAAAACCTTATTTGACACGAGTTTTTGTGGCGCGGCAACACAGGATCAAAAAACACGTTTTGCATATGCCCAGGTAGACGCGCTGGTACCGTTTTGAGAACCTCTCAAAAGCGGTGCGAAGGGCAATTTTTGACTTCAGAACTCGTGTCAAACAGGGTATTTTTCGAATTTTTCTCAAAAGTTTTGTAAGCGAGGACGCCAGCGGCTCCCTTGGACATTAAAATGCCTGTTAAAATATCTGTTTGCCACGTATAATCAAGACACGCAATTCAGTAAATGCGCAAGGCAGCAAAGTGGCAAACAATAAAAAGTTTGCAGCAAAAACAAAATATGTTAGTTTAACTGTAAGAACAGCTGATTATTTTAGATGCAGAAAGAGACAGGCTTTTGAAAGCTGTAGATATGAGACATTATCTGAATGAGTTACTTTTGAAAGAAGGCGGCCATATTGGCAATGGGATAAGACCTAGCGAGAGAAGATAAGGCTATGCAAAGGTATTGGATAGATACTAGAAATTAAGGTGTTAAATTATGATAATAGATAGCTATGATAACAATACAGAGCCTGTTATAAGCCTAAAAGACTTTTACAAAGAAAGAAAATATTTGACAGAAAAATGTTTGATAATATTTTCAAAAATTATAATAGAATATTTACTTGATAACTTTGAATGCCAAAAAATTGGTACTATAGAATCTGTTAATGGTTCAAGGCCCGTATATAAAAGCACTTTTGAAGGTCAGGAATTCGCCTTCTACCTTTCTATGATGGGGTCAGCTCTTGCTTCGACAGATTGTGTAGAAGTTAATTGGATTACTGGTGCACATAAATTTATTATGTTTGGATCTTGCGGAAGCCTCGATAAAGAAAAGACCTTTGGCAAGTACATCATACCTACAGAAGCTTATAGGGGTGAAGGAACATCTTATTATTATGCAGCTCCTTCGGATTACCTTGCAATTAAAAACCATAATAAGATAGAAAAGTTTTTTATCAAAGAAAAAGCTCCTTATACTAAAGGGAAGGTCTGGACTACAGATGTTATAATACGTGAGACTCGTGGACTCGTCGCAAAGAGAAAAGCTGATGGATGTATAGCCGTAGAGATGGAGCTTGCTGGTGTTCAAGCAGCTTGTTCTTTTTATGGGTTTGAACTTTATAATTTTCTTGAAGCGGGAGATGTCTTAAATGAGAGTTCTTATGAAGTTAAAGGACTTCTTAGTGCCAACCATGATCTTGGCAAGTTGTATTTAGCTTTAAAATTTTTAAAAGAAATATAACTTCAAAAATAAAGAGATTATTAACTTTTACTTAAGTAGTGAATATATGAAGTTCATTTATAACCGCTTACTTTCGACAATCGAGCTATAAAGCATCTTAATTGTTGAAGATGCAGAAATTTCAAGTTGTTTCAAAATATGTATCAGATGTTCTGGGGTTGTTCTCCTCTCACACTTTGGTCACGACCTTAGCCACGACTTTAGCTGCGGGTTACAACATACGCATGGTGTACATTTTGCGTACGCGCAAAATCAAAAGGAATGGTATCCGCGGTAATATCGTGTATGACAACGCCTGCTTTGGTAAGTGCTTCTTTGTTGAGCGTAAAGTGCTTAAGATTGCAGCAAAACAGCGCTTTTCCATCTCGTGTTAAGAGACGAGAAAGTGTAATAATTAACTCAACATGATCACGCGCAACATCCCATGTTTTTCCATGCATTTTATTTGAATTTGAAAACGTTGGAACGTCACATAAAATAAGATCCCACCTGTTTTTGCTATGACGCATGTCTTGTATCCACGTAAGTACATCCGCACGAATGTATTCATGCTGATTTCCTTTAAATCCGTTTCGTTCCATGTTACGTTGTGCCCATTGAAGTGTTGGCGCGCTCATGTCAACTGTTGTGGTATAGTTTGCGCCTCCATCGGCAGCATAGCAGGTAGATGTTGCAGTATAGGCAAACAGATTCAAAAAGCGTTTGGAACCTTTCATTGCTTTTGCCATCTCGCGCACGCGGTTTCTTACTTCTCTAAAGTCAAGAAAAATTCCGCAGTCATGGCGTGCGGTAAAATTAACTTCAAAAATCAAGCCGCCTTCTTCGATAAGATGAGATCCTTCGGGCATGCCTGATTTGCACAAAGGCGATGAGCTTGCATTGCGTACAGCCGACGTGTTTGCATTACGCAAAGCCGCCGTGCTTGTATCGCGCGTCCGCACGGTTTTACGAGCATTATTTGTCTGTGGCATATGATATTGCGATCCACCTTTTGCCTGCATTCTGGTGTGAACGAATACATCTTCGGGTTTGGTTTGGAGTATCAGCGATGCAATATGCAACGTATCATAGAGTCTGAGCTTGGCTTTCACGGAATCGATAACTTTTGGTGCTTTATATTCAGAAATATTAAGCCAACGTTGCGCCGATCCATCTTGTGTTGCGGTCTTTGTGGTGCGCGCCTGATACGCATTAAACACATCTATTGAACAGGCAAAATCGGGGAGATCTGCATCGTAGACGCGGTAGCAGCTAACATCTTCTCGTTTTGCCCAAGACCCGCGCTGCTTGAGCGTTTTCTTAAGACGCGCAGCAAATTGGGCTGCACCTTTATCAAATATCGTAATGTCTTGTATGCGTCCTTGCGACCAAGCGCCGCCAAGTTCGCAAGAAAACAATTCACGCGCGGCAGGACGTAGATTACCAAACAGCACGGTTTGCGTACCCAGGCGCGTGGTGCACGTTTGCGCAAGTAAAGCATCGCCAGCTTCGTGTGCTAACTCTTCGGGAATGCTTATCGTTAAACTGTGTTTAAGCGTCTCAGAAGAATCTTTAGACGGCTCATGCTCCTTACAAGTTGCCTGTGCTGCTCGAATAAGTTTACTCACTCTATCAGCACATACGGCAGTTGAGCTTACATCTGTTTGGCTTGCGTTGAATATAAACGCGGTTGCAGATGCGTTGCTTGCAACGTGAGGCGCGTTTGAGTTATTTGCAATGCTTTGACCTTGCGAAAACTTGGTATATCGTTGTATAAATTCGTCAAAATCAACAGTTTCAAAATTTACGCGGGCAGCTGATATATGAGCACGCGAGAGCATAAAGCGTATAGTTTGTATACTTTTGCGTTGAGCGGACGGATCATCGTATAAAACCAGAGTGCACCTATGATTTTGATAGCGTTGCTCATCGTTTTTTGATTGTTCGACGACGTTTTCCCATGTATCGGGCTGGTGACCTTTCCACTTTAAAAATCCCCAATGTATACGATTACGACCACATGCAAGATGTAGCGCTTGTTCTACAGCTTCAATGCAGAGCGTTCCACTTTGAGGATATGCACATACCAGTGTTGCATGCTCATGTCGCACACAACTGTACCAGCTGCTTTGACTTAACAGAGCAGCTGCATAATCAGAACGCAAAAATGCAAGATGATGTTGCGTACTCTTTTGAGCCTCCCAGCCGCGCTTAAAAAGTGGCTCACCACTTAAATCAATACCGAGTGTTGCACGGTTTTTTGCAATGCGTAGCGAAATCATTACATCGGGGTGATGTGTGTCAATAGATGGACGCCATCCTTGCGTTTTTATACATGCATCGCATAGAGCGTCTTTTACCTTTTGCGCACTAAATATAGAATTGCTGAGGTTTTCATTGGTACCATGAGCGTCAATTGCACAGGTTGTACCACGATCTATATGCTCCCACCAGGGAATTTCCGCTGCTTGTTGGTAGAGTGTTTGCGCATTTGTTGCATCGATATGTTTGATAACATACACAATGCGTGACGCTAAGCGCGTATAAAGACATATGCTATATGCATCTTTAAGTGTCGAAAAAAACTGTACACGTCCTTGCAGCGGACGTGTTTTTACCGGAGCAATGCTTCGCAACTCGCGACTTAACAGCTGTTCAAATCCCAAGGGACAGCTTGCAAAAAACTCCATTTGATCTGCAATTGGCTGATTACTCATGGGTTAGATCGCTCCTTTGAACACTTTGTTATGCTACGTAGATGACGCGCAGTTTACTATGACGCAATGCTTATATTTTTTTTGCTTAGCAATATCTTTGTAATATATAACGCTTCTATCTAGCATAGAGGATATTTGCGCGCGCACACGTCATAACATGTTGTAATACGCTTTATACATCCTAAAAATATAACGCTGCCAATCTTGAAAAGACATCTATGCTTGTTTACATGACCAAAAATTTAGCGGTAGATGATAGCTCAGAGGTATCTGTGAAGCATACACATAAAGCTTATGTGTTGCTTTATACGAACATATGACCAGCTAAGTGCTTCATTGCCTTCACGCAATATGAAAGCGTTTGTTTCCATCTTTACATCTGTCGTAATGTTACCTATGATGGTTTTGTGTGTAATTTTTTTCTTTCAACTAAAACCAAGGAGATTTTGATGGATTCACAAACTCAAGAGCGCATTGAGCTGTGGCGTAAGCATGTAGAAGACGAAGATTTACGCCAAGAGCTACAAAGTCTTTTAGATGCAGATTCCCAAGAAAAACTCAACGATGCATTTTATCGTTGTCTTGAATTTGGTACTGCTGGTTTGCGCGGAACGCTTGGTGTTGGTACCAATCGTATGAATGTTTATGTGGTGGCTCAGGCAACACAGGGAGTTGCGGATTATCTCAACGCTCATTTTGATAATCCCAGCGTGGCAATTGGTCGCGATTCTCGTTTAAAGGGCGAGGATTTCCAAAATATTGCAGCTCGTGTTTTGGCAGCTAACGGTATTCATGTGTATGTTTACCCGCGTATCGAGCCAGTGCCTGCGCTTTCGTTTGCTGTTCGTCATCTTCACACATCGGCTGGTATTGTTATTACCGCTTCTCATAATCCAGCAATTTATAACGGTTATAAAGTGTATAACGATAACGGCGGTCAAATTGCCAATGAATGCGCTGCCGAGATTTCGGCATCTATTGCAAAAACGCCCGTTTTTGGCGGAGCAAAACTCATCAGCTTTGACGAAGGTCTTGAGCGTGGACTTATTGAGTGGACGCATGAAGAAGTGCTTGATTCGTTTATCGAAAACGTTATGAAAACTTCTGTTGAGGGCTTTAAGGCTTCTGATGGTTATAAAGTTGTGTATACGCCGCTTAACGGTACTGGTAGAGAATGTGTTACTCGTATCTTAAAGAAGCTTGGCGTAGAAGATGTAACCATTGTTCCCGAGCAGGAATTTCCAGATGGTAATTTCCCAACCTGTACCTATCCTAACCCCGAATTTAGAAAGACTTGGAATTTAGGTTTACAATTAGCCGATAAAGTTAAGCCAAATCTGTTGGTTGCAACCGACCCCGATGCCGATCGTATGGGTACCGCCATTCCTCACAACGGTGATTATGTGCTGCTCTCTGGTAACGAAATGGGCGTTTTGCTTATGGATTGGCGTGCTCGTATGGCGCGCGAGCAAGGCGAGGATGTTGCCTCTAAAGTATGTGTGTCATCTATCGTTTCTTCTGATATGAGCTGCGCGCTTGCAGAAAAATGGGGCTTTGAGCTCAGACGCGTGTTAACCGGTTTTAAATACATTGGCGAGCAGGTAGACCAGTTAACCGATAAAGGCGAACAAGATCGTTTCTTGTTTGGTTTTGAGGAGTCATACGGCTATCTTGCAGGAACTCATGCGCGCGATAAAGACGCTATTACTGCCACGATGCTCTGTGTTGAAATGGCAAGCTATTATGCTGAGCTGGGCTTAGACTTATACGAAGCTATGGATAAACTTTATCAACGCTATGGCTATTACCTTAACAAAACGGTGAGTGCAGCATTTATGGGCGAAGCTGGAGCTCAAAAGATCGTTGCTCTTATGAATAAGCTCCGTACGGCAGCTCCTTGTGAGTTTGGCGGCCTGCGCGTAGAGTCTATGGTAGATTACCTTACCGATTGTGAAATGCAGCGTATTTCTGGGTTGCAGAAAGAGCCAAGTCAGCTGTTGCCACATGCAAATGTTCTTGAGTTTAACTTAGAAGGCAAAAATAAGCTTATTATTCGTCCTTCTGGTACCGAGCCAAAGATCAAAGCATACATCTTTACTTATGGTTCTACGCGCGAGGATGCGCTACGCCTGCAAGACGAGTTGTCTTCTACGATTGACGAGCTGTTTGCGTAAAATGTCGTATCGTAAGGCGTGTTATGCTTGCGCTTATTAAGATGTAAAAGTAGTGCAAGTGTAGTAAACGTGTACGTGCCATATGTGATGTTCAATAAAAACGTGCTCAGACTTATAAGAGTTTGAGCACGTATTTTATGCTGATTCTATCTGTAGCTTTTGGACTGTAAACGCCTGCTTTGTGTAGGCTTCTTATTTCATAAGGGTAGAATTGCGCAGCTTATTGATGAGCGAAACAAAATCTTCGGCAGCTTCCATGTCATCTGCTACCACTAATACGGTGTCATTACCTGCAACAGAGCCTTTAATTTCGGGAAGCGATGCCGCGTCAACTGCAGCAGCAACACCGGGTGCAGTGCCTGGTTGTGAATGGATAACTATTAAGTTACCAGCTTGGTCAATATTGGTAACAAATTCCGACACCATGCGTTGTAAATGGAGATCTTCGGCAAGGACATAAATTCCTTCTTGAAGCTTACGCAATCCCATATCGGCAATATCACGAGAAACCGTTGCTTGCGTGCAATTAAACCCAAGAGCTTGCAGTTGATCCACCAAAGCTTTTTGAGTACGAATTGATTGTCCGCGAACAACGTCACGTATAGCGTCTTGTCTATTGTTGCGCCGCTTAACCATGTAAGCCTCCGAACATATTGAGCATTTCCTAGAGCACTCACGCATATTTTGGTTCATGTGCCTGTGGCTCTCTCACACCGCAGACGGTACAGATTTGTATACATGAATCTTTTGACAAATAAAGTGAGTATTAATCTTCTTAAAAATACGGAACTATGACTAAAAAGTCAATAATTGTTACATTTTGTTAATATTAGCGGGTAAAATGTTGCATAGAATTTATGAATGCAGCGGCTTTATACATTATATTCGTCCGCTGCAGGAAGCTTGTATTTGATATTCACTATAAATACGCTAAACTGAATCTATATGGATACATGTCTACCATGTTGCTGACTGTCTGTAAGGTACGAGGAGGCATAACTAATGGCATTTTTACAAGGTCCTCACACACGGGGTACAAACTCCTCGCGTCGCGGTCAAACGCTTTCTCGTGGAAATTCTGGTTCGCTTTCAAATCGCGATGCTAAAGTAGCAGAGCCTGGTAAACGTCAGCGTTTTTCTCCTTATAAAAGCCATCGTAATTATCGTACGATTCGTGGAACAGACGCTGGCCTTAATTTGCGCCATTTTGAGCGTTCTCGCCGTTCTCGTAGGTTGTTCGGCTCGCTTTCAGACGATATGTTGGCATATATTTTAATTGGTATTTCAGCTGTTGTTTGCGTTGTTTTGTTGTTGTGTCTTGCCAACTGCGTAAGTGGATGTATCCACGGATGTTCTCATGAAGAAACTCCAGTTGTTCAGACCAATGAAATTGATTCTCGCGTTGAGGCTAGTACCTCGGAAAATCTTACCCATCAGTTTACGCCTGTGCTTGATTATGCTGATGATATTACCTGGATTGCCGCGCACGCGCATGAATATAGTGACGAGCGTTTACCCGAGCTTGCAATTCGCGAGCAAACCGCCGCACCGTTTGTGAGAAGCATTCTTGATAGTAGTAAAAGCGTGTCTGCATCCGAGATTACGCCGCAAAAAGGAAGCATGACTGCATATTATACGTGGGATAGCTTATGGGGTAATACGGCCTATGGGCAGGGAACTATTGCTACCGATGGTTCTGGTTTGGTGTCGTGGTTTATGATTCGTGCGATGCTTTTAGGCGATGCATCGCAAACACCTACCGATTTTGCTGAACAGGCAAAAGATTATGCAGACGATACCTGTGGAACGCAAGGCGAATTCTTTGCACAACATGCAAAAGATGCTGGTTTATCCATTAAGGAATATACGGTTTCAGCGGATAATTTAAAGCTTTCGTGCGATGGAGAAAAAAAGCTTGCACTTGTGTGCTTAAAAGAGGGCTTTACCTCGCCATATCAGCATTGGGCTGTTGTTACACGGGTCAACAAAAATGGTACGGCGTCTTTGTATGATCCTACAAGCAAAACGGCTACAGATGCTACGTGGGAGCAAAGCAAAATTACCGATCAAATTTGTAAACTGTACGCGGTAAGCGCGGCGTCGTAGCGTTTGGCGCTTGGTGCTTGGCGCGTTGCATGACTTCGCGATCTAGGCATTTACGTGCGTATAGTGCGTATAGTGCGTATTGGTATGTGAGCTGATCTTAGAGCATTGATCAGTCTTTTACAAGAAAGGTAGCGCAAAGCGGCATGGAACTTAATCAGTATATTGATCACACGTGTTTAGCTCCTCATGCTACAAGGCATGATATTGAACGTTTATGCAACGAAGCAGTAAGCCATTCGTTTAAGACAGTTGCAATTAACGGCTGCTGGGTCTCATATGCAGCACAGCTCTTGCAGGGGAGCAACGTTGGTATAAGTGCCTGCATTGGTTTTCCTTTGGGTGCCATGACTTCTCAAGCAAAAGCATACGAAGCTCGCGAAGCTGCGCATAATGGTGCAACCGAAATTGATATGGTTATTAATATTGGTTTACTTAAAGATAAAGACTATGATGCGTGCACGGCAGATATTAAAGCTGTGGTAGACGCTGCACAATTACCCGTTAAAGTTATTTTGGAGTGCTGCCTTTTGACAGCAGATGAAATTGTACAGGGTTGTATATGTGCACGTAATGCAGGTGCTGCTTTTGTTAAAACAAGCACTGGTTTTTCTACGTATGGTGCGCGAGTTGAGGATGTAAAATTGATGAGGAAAACGGTTGGTTCAGCGCTTGGCGTAAAAGCGGCTGGTGGTATTCATACATCTCAAGAAGCGCGTGCCATGATAGAAGCAGGTGCTTCGCGTATTGGTGCATCGGCTTCGCTTGCAATTTGTGGTGAAGCGTAAATTTTCCTTAGAACATTTAAGCTCCTGTTCAAATACTGTGCAGGCGTTTTAAAAAAAAGTATCCCCTCACGTGCAGATTAATTTGATACGTGAGGGGATATCTTGTGTGCACAAATTTACATACGAGCTGCATAAAAGCGTATGAGCAGCATTCAAACGGCAACCATGAACAATCCACGATGCCTACCGTCGCGTGGGCGGTTGTTTGTTATCAGGCTTGCCGGGGTTTTTACCTCCCGGGTTTGTCCTGTTAGGCGTACCACCTGGATTAGTTCCGCCAGGATTATTTTGATTTGGCTGCCCTGGATTTCCTCCGTTAGGCTGATTGGGGTTTTGAGTATTTGGCTGAGACGGCGTCGTGGTTTGATTATGATTGTCACGACGATTGGGTTGCTCAGGATTTGCCGTTTCCAGTTTTTGCTCTTCCTCGAGAGTTTCAAGGGTATCGGTTTCACCTGTATTGGCATTGTCAGAGGTAAACTTAAAGGTCCACGAATTATTGGGCTTAAAGTCGATGGTTCCGCTTGCAGCTGGGAAATCGGCCGTGCCAGCATCACTGAGCGCCGCATTAATAAAATCGCCGAATAAAGGAACAGCGGTGTTGTAGGGGTGACCCAAGCCGCCGCCAACGCGTACAGGCACCTCTTCGATATATCCAAACCAGATAGCAACCGATAAATTGGGCGTAATGCCGCAGAACCACAAGTCACGACATTCCTGAGAAGTTCCTGTTTTACCTGCAATAGGCTGTTTGATTCTTACAGTTCGAGCAAGCTGACCTGCGGTTCCTCCGCCTTTGCAAACGCCTTTCATAACATCAATGGTTGCGCGCGCAACTTCGGCCGAAATAATTTGGCTTGGTGTATCTTTGTGCTCGTACACCGTATTGCCGTTTCGGTCTTCGATCTTAGTAATTGCAATAGCATCGCGATGCTGACCTCCAGCTGCAATGGTTGCATATGCTTCTGCCATTTGAACAACGGGAACACCGTCTACACCTAGTGTCATAGAATCGTATGCGTCGAGCTTTGCATGAATGCCCAGGTTATGAGCCATTTCTGCAACATTGCTGTTACCAAGTGTTTGTGCAATTTGTACAAAACCAGTGTTTGAAGACACCGCAAACGCTTGTTGCACGCTAATTGTTCCAAAACTTTGGTTACCAAAGTTACCAAGCGTCCACAAAGGAGTTACTTGAATAGGTGAATTACAGTTAACGCGTGTTTGTGGGCTCATACCATTGTTAATAGCGCAGGCAAGCGTAAACGTTTTAAATGCAGAACCAGTTTGGCGATATGCTTGTGTTGCCAGGTTAAATTGATTACTACTATAGTCTTTACCGCCAATCATAGCCTTAATGTAGCCAGTTTGCGGCTCAACAGCAACTAAAGCTGCTTCTAGACGCTTATTACCAATGAGCTTGAGTCTTCTTGTTGTTACTTCTTGCGCTTTATCTTGAATAACGGGGTCAAGCGTTGTGTAAACCTTTAGGCCTCCTTGCATAACCGTATTTTTATCAAAATCGGCAAGCAAAAGTTGTTTAATATAATCTGCAAAGTAGGGATAACGTCCTTTATTGGTACTGAATTTACCAGGGTTTACCTGCAGTGATTCGGCTATTGCTGCGTCGTACTCGTCTTGTGTAATGTCGCCCGAGGAAAGCATGCGCTGCAGCACGATGTTTCTACGGGTAACAGCATTATCAGGATTAACTAGTGGATCGTATGACGATGGCGCTTGCGGCAATCCTGCAAGTGTTGCGCTTTCAGCAAGGGTTAAATCTTTGGCATTTTTGTTGAAGTATGTAATGGCAGCAGCTTGAATACCATAGGCTCCGTGGCCAAAATAGATGGTATTTAAATACATATTCAGAATTTGATCTTTGGTATACATTTTTTCCATTTGAATGGAAATATAAGCCTCGCGAACTTTACGGCGAATAGTTTGCTCAAACTGCTCTTTTGATAAAACGGTGTTACGAACAAGCTGCTGAGTGATGGTTGAGGCACCTTCAGATCCTCCGCGCGCGGTTTTTACAACTGCACGAATAATACCTTGGGGGTCAACACCGTTGTGCTTGTAAAATCGGCTGTCTTCGGTATCTACAATAGCTTTTAACACGTAAGGTGAAATTTGATCTTCAGAAACGCTTCGTCTGTTTTGTAGGTAAAATTCTGCAATCACCGAATGATCTGCTGCGTAAACGGTGGTAGGTTCTCCTACGACATATGCATCTGCTGAGGTGTAATCGGGCAGGTCTTGAAGCCACGAAGAAATAAGAGAGCTTAAGGAAAATGCAAGTGCAAGGCCAAATAATGCTATAAAGCCAAAGGCACCGGCTATTCCAAATTTAACTGCATGTGTTTTACTGTGTTGTCGTGCTCTACGGGTTCTTACGCCCATGTATCCTCCTTACAGAGTCAGTAATACAACATATTATAATTGATATGCGGCTTAAATTAACTCATTCTTGCTTCTTTACAAAGAATAACAAATAGTTTACGAACATGTGTACTATATAGATTTTCTTATGCCATGTGTTTTACACATATAAAACATGGTACAGTGTAGTGAATTGCTTGAATTGTGTTTTGTTAAACAAACACATACAAGACGCTACGTAAACTTCGTATATGTGAGTTTGCGCAGCTGATAGTGGTTGTTCAACGTATATTTGGAGGACAGAGCGTTGGTGTCAGTAGAAGAACAGCTTAAGGTTATTACCTCGGGTACTATGCAAATTGTTCCCATTGATGAGCTTAAGGCAAAACTCAGTCGTCAAGAACCTTTAACCGTTAAACTGGGCGTAGATCCCACATCTCCCGACCTTCATTTAGGCCATGCTGTGCCCTTGCGCAAAATGCGCCAGTTTCAGGATTTAGGCCATAACGTGGTTCTTATCATCGGAAACGGTACGGCTCTTATTGGTGATCCTTCGGGTAGAGATTCTACGCGTCCTCCTCTTACCGAAGCCGAGGTTGAGAAAAACGCAGCTACCTATGTTGAGCAAGCTATGAAGATCCTTGATCCTCAAAAGACAAAAATTGTTCATAACGGTGACTGGCTTAAGCCTCTTGACCTCAGCAAAATGCTTGGACTTATGAGCAAGTTTAACGTAGCTCGCATATTAGAGCGTGAAGATTTTCACAATCGTTATACCAATAATCAGTCAATTTCTTTGCACGAGTTCATTTATCCCGTTTTACAGGCATACGATTCGGTTGTTGTTCATGCCGATGTAGAAATGGGCGGTAATGATCAGATTTTCAACCTTTTAGCAGGTAGAGATCTTATGCGTGCCGAGGGTATGGAGCCGCAAATAGCTCTTACCATGCCTTTGTTGGTTGGTACCGATGGTACTAAAAAGATGTCTAAAAGTTATGGCAACTACGTTGGACTTACCGATGCAGCAGACGATATGTTTGGCAAGCTCATGTCTATCCCCGATGAACTCATTGCATCGTACTATCGTTTATGCTCAACATTTTCTTTGGAAGAAATCGATGCTGTTGATGAGCAGTTTAAGAATAAAACAGCCGATCCATATGCGTTAAAGCGCGCTTTGGCCGTAAATATCGTAACGCTTTATCACGGAGAAGGAGCAGGTTTAGCTGCACAAAAGCAGTTTGACGCCCAGTTTAAGCATCATGAGGTTCCAGATGATATTCCTGAGTTTTCTACCTCTATTGTGGAAGTTAATGACGATGGAACGGTGTATTTAGCAAAACTTATGGTTGATTGCAATCTTGCTCCTACGGCAAGCGAAGCACGCAGGCGTATTGATGGCGGCGGCGTAAAGATCGATGGAGAAGCGGTTGCACCTAAGTCGTATAACATTTCTCATGAACGCTTACAAGTTGGTACGGTTTTACAATTTGGTAAACGTAGCTGGGCAAAGCTCAAATAGCTTTTGTTGTCGGGTGTTGATTGCTGAGCGATAATTGCCTAGTATTGATTGTTGATTGGAAGATTCTATGCAGAATTGCACTCTTGCACACGTTATATTCGAAAATTCGCCGCGTTTTTATCAGTTTCCCACGCTTTACTATTTCTCAACGGCATCTTTGCAGCCCGTTAACATGTATCAAGCGAAACTTTTTGGTGACGCAACATATGACTTTACGTCGTTTATGAACGCATGCTCTGTGCAAAAGTGGGCTACCTATACGTATGCTCAGCAATTTTTCTTGCACGTAGAATTTTTGGGGGCTCCCGCAAAAATTCAGCTTACCTATGCAAAAGCTTATGACGACCACGCTCAAACGTATCAGACATCTTACGAAATTGGCAGTTCAGCTGATGAATGGCAGACGCAAGACATTGCCTATGAGCTCGATCGTGATGTAGTTATATGCGGATTTAAAATAACAACCACTTCTGATGCAATGATTCGCAACTGCTATTACTATACATCGGTTGCGCCCGAGCATGTGTGTACTCCTGAGCTCGCCTTATGTACAACAACGTTCAAAAAAGAGTCCTTTATTATAAAAAATGCGCATATGGTACGCGATTACATTTTGGCTTCATCAGAGCCCATTGCCAAGCATTTTTCTATGCACATTGTTGATAATGGGCGCACGCTTAAAGCAAGCGATGTTGAATGTGCAGGTATTGAGCTTCACCCCAATCCCAATGCAGGTGGTTCGGGTGGATATGCACGAGGTATGATCGAAGCAATGCGTCAAGAAAAGCCGGCAACGCATGTGCTGCTTATGGATGATGATGTAAGTGTTTGCCCCGAAAGCATTATGCGCAGCTTTGCTTTACTTTCAATTGTTCGCAGCGAATATCAAGAAGCGTTTATTAGTGGTGCCATGATGTGCATGGATTCTATGGATACTCGTTGGGAAGATGTTGGCCACATGACCGATACTGGTCAATGTCTTTCGCTTAAAAGCCCTGCTTCTATGGCATATTTTCAAAATATTGTGCGTAATGATATGTTGTGTTCACACCAAGATATTAAGCGTATTGCCGATAACGACCACTGCTATGCTGGTTGGTGGTACTGTGTAATTCCTGCGTCTACCATCAAGCGTTTTGGTTTGCCGTTGCCGCTGTTTGTTCGATTTGATGACATTGAATACTCTTTGCGTGTTCGTCCAAAGTTTATCAGTATGAACGGTATTGCCGTATGGCATATGGGCTTCAATACTAAATACAATGCGGCAGTTGAGCGTTACCAAACTACTAGGAATTCTTTTATCGCGCAGTGTACTACCAATATTGCATCAGCTCATTCGTTAGTTGTCCGTTTTAGAGATCTTGCATTTGGGCTTGATATCAGAAAACTCAATTATATCGATGCGCGTTTGGCACTTGAGGGTTTTGAAGATTTTCTTAAAGGTCCACACTATATTATGAAGCCTGGTATCGTAGAAGAGCGTTTTATGTATGCACATAAAAAGTCCGAGCATTTGTTACCAGCTGATGAGTTTAAAGCGCAGCTTAAAGATAAACTTAATTTCAATCTTTCCAATGTGTATGCGTCGTCGTACGTTTCCTCTTTTGAAAATGAGTACGACATTTCTCGTTCATTTAAGCAAAAGTTGATTGATCTTATCACGTTTAATGGGCATCGTTTTACGTGGCTGGCACATTCAAATCCCGAGCCTGCCATTATTGACGCTGCAGGATGGACATATCCCTCAGGTGTTATTTCTCAACGAGAAAAACTGTTGGTTATTAATCGCTTTGATGGATCGGGAACTATTCGTACCCGTGACGCCCATGCTTTTCGTGAGTTGTATCATAGATTTAAGCGCGACATGAAGTTTTATAATGATCACAAAGATCAGCTTGAGCGTGCTTATCAAGAAGCTATGCCAGAAATGACTTCCGTTGAGTTTTGGAAAAATTATCTGGGAATCAAGTAATCCGCATAACCGTGACAGTTAACGTGCGAGTTGGGTATAGTTGCATGAGATTTACACGTTGCGTATAAGAAAGGGTTTCGTTGCACGTTTGTTCACCTCACAGCTCACAAGCTAAGTTTCCTTTAGAACTTTTGGCTCCTGCAGGAAGTCCCGCTGCTTTTTATGCGGCTCTATATGCAGGAGCTGATGCTATATATTGCGCGCTTGGTTGCGATTTTAATGCGCGCCGCAGTGCAGATAATTTTTCGGACGAAGATTTTCAGCAGGCATGTAAAGACGCACATATTCTAGGCGTACATGTGTACGTACCCATTAACATCGAAATGCGAACCGAGGAGATTCCGCGCGTATTAGCTTTGGTTGAACGTGCGTATACGCTTGGTGCTGATGCCTTTATTATTCAGGACTGGGGCGTTCTGTTTGAAGTACGCAGGCGCTTTCCACATATCGAATGTCATATTTCTACTCAGTCAAACATACATGATTGCCGCGGCATTGCATTTTGTCGCGCGTGCGGTGCACAACGCGTCACACTTTCGCGCGAGCTTAGTTTGCCCGAATTGACTAAACTCTCAAAAGAGGGAGTTGATTTGGAATGTTTTGGGCATGGTGCCTTGTGTTTTTGTTATTCAGGTTTGTGTATGCTCAGCTCACTTAACGGTGATCGTTCTGCAAACCGCGGGCTTTGTGCTCAGCCGTGTAGATTGCATTATCGTATGTACGATGACGAAGGTCACGTATACACAATCAAGAAAAACGATCATCTTCTTTGTCCAAAAGATTATTGCGTACAAGATAAATTACAGGATATGGCACAAGCAGGAGTTTTCTCGCTTAAAATTGAGGGAAGAATGAAAAGTCCTGCGTATGTTTATGCCGTTGTTCGTGCGTATCGTATGCGTATGCAGGCACTTTTGGAACACAGAGATCTAAGCCGTGAAGAAGAACAAACCATTCATAACCTGCTGCAACGAAGTTTTAACCGTGGTTTTACTCATGCGTATTTAGATGGAACTTCGGGAAATGAAATGATGAGCTTTGATCGCTCAAATAATCGTGGTCAATTGGTTGGAAGCGTTGTTTCATCTCGTGATTTAGGCGTGTTTAAGCGCCCGCGGCCCGATAAACCAGGTCGTTTTCGCTATAAGCCAACGGCAGAAATTACGGTGTTATTGTCTTGCGAAGTTCATAAAGACGATTTATTAGAATTGCGCGAAGATGGTCACAGCGACTTTTTAACCTCGCGTGTTACCCATGATGCACAAGCTGGCGATACGATTATCTGTCAAACTGCGCGTCCTCTTCCGCAGGGCTGTCCTGTTCGTATGATACGTTCTCAAGAATTGATGGATATAGCCGATAAAGCTGCTCGTCATGTGCTTGTACGTCGTGTGCCTGTTGTGTTTTCTATATATGCACACTTGAAAGAAAAATTTATCATCACCGCTCAAACCGCAGATGGTCACGCTGTAGCCACGCTTGCAGGCGATCCGCCGCAGGTGGCAAAAACGCGCGCGCTTACTAAAGAAGATATTATTGCGCATGTAGGACGTGTGGGAACTTCTCCTTTTGAGGTAGAATCCTTTTCTATTGATATGGACGAAAGACTTGGCATGGCGTTCTCAACACTTCATCATCTGCGCCAACAGGTACTTGAGGATCTTCAACATACCTTATTGGAGCCCACATCACAACGTGCGCGCACTGAGGCGCTGCGCCGCATGCGCAAGGGATTACCGTTTACTCAAAAGCCTACTATGGACGCACTTGCAACCGAGCTGGCGCATGGTCGTCAGAAAAATTTGCTCTTGGGCATGCGTGATAGCCGCGTGCATGAGCAATTGTCTTCCCAGCTCTTTTATGGAGCGGTTATCTGTGCGCTGGTGCCTTCGGTAGAAGCTGCATTTACCGCAATTAAAGCAGGTGCAACCAGGCTTTATGCAACCGTTGATACGCTTTTGTACGCAAAACACCATCATCAAGCATGGCCTGCGCACCACGTTCCCATTCCTTTGTTAGACGAGGTTTGTCGTGAACGCGATCA
Organism: uncultured Atopobium sp.; assembly: GCA_947252455.1. Taxonomy (GTDB): domain Bacteria; phylum Actinomycetota; class Coriobacteriia; order Coriobacteriales; family Atopobiaceae; genus Fannyhessea. The sequence goes on from CAMXVQ010000003.1 coordinate 91,043, forward strand.
CGTGCGCAACGATTTGTTTGTACAGCGCGATAAGTCTTGTGCGGTGGGAAATATGTCCGAGCTTTTGCTTGCTCATCAAAGCGGTGCGATAAGCGAAATTAGACCTTGTGTGCCGGTTTTTAACACCTCAACTATTGAGGCACTTGCGCGATACGGTGCAAGTACCATATGGTTTTCGCCCGAACTAAGCTTGCGCGAGCTTATTGGGTTAAGTAATGCCTCACCTTTGTGTACAGGTATGCTTGTATTAGGAAGGCCTCGTACGATGACAACTGAACACTGCATTTTGCAAGCGGCAAACCAGTGTATTCATAATTGTCTTAAGTGCAGGCTGCGACAAAGGCGCATGTGGCTTGAGTCTGAGCGTGGCGATAAACATGCCTTTACCGTTGATTTAGAAGGAAGAAGTAGGCTGTATTCGGCGCATCCGCTTGACGCAACGCCCCATATTCCAGCACTTATGGAAGCAGGCATGAATATGTTTATGGTGGATTGCACGCTTTTGTCAACTGAACAAATTGTACAATACATCCATCATGTACAACATGCCGTTCTTGCTGGGTATAATCATAAACAGCCAAAGCCGCGCATGGTTGGTTTTTCGGCAGGCAGACTTTTTGACGAAGTAGGGTAGAAGAAGTAGGGTAGACAAAGACATAAAAATACGTATGTACCATGTGACAGAGCTTACGTTTGTAGATGTGCGCTATTGGTATTTGCGTGTTGAAATCTTGCAGAATACAAGCTCAATATAGGTGATAGGGGTACGGTTGTGGAAGAAACATACGATTCGCAATTTTCGTCGTACACGGAAGGTTTTAAGAGCGATGATTTCAAAGATTTAGAGCAATCTTCAGATAACGAGTATAACGTAGCTGCAGATGCTGCTGAGCGCACTCGTGCACTTGCGGCAGATGAAGCTGCTGCGCGCACACGTGCTACCGACGTTAAAGATGATGCTTCTGAGCACACTAATGATACCCAAGCTGCTAATGATACCCAAGCTGCCGCGGACGCCCAAGCATCTGCAGATACCCAAGCGGCTACTGCAGGCTCATCTCCTGATATTTCTCCTGAGGCGCAGCATGAGCTTGATAATTTTCAAGCGCACGAAACGTCCAGCGAAAAGCCGGCTCATGTTCCTATTAATCGCGAAATCCTTGAAGCAACGCTTGATGTCATTCGAGAAAGTCTGCAGGCTGATGGCGGTGATATTGTGCTCGTTAACGTGTCAGATGATGGCGTAGTAACGCTTGATATGGTTGGCGCGTGCGCAGGATGTCCGATGTCTGCTTACGACATGAGCGAAGGCGTAGAGCGTATCTTAAAAGAGCATGTTCCTGGTGTTGTTAAAGTTGAACCTTCGATGATGTGGTAGATGCTATGTGGCTGAATGATTTTTACCAAACGCTTAATCCTATTGCGTTGCAAATAGGTCCTTTTATTATCAGATGGTATGCGCTCGCTTATATTGCTGGTTTTATATCTGCTGGTATTGTGATGTATAAAACATCGCAAGCGTGGAAGATTCCTTTGGGTATTGATTGCGTAATGGGGCTGGTAAACGGAAGCATCATCGGCGTTATTGTGGGGGCTCGTTTAGTTTACGTGCTGTTTTATGGCTTTTCATATTACAGCGAACATCCGCTTGAGGTGTTTTTTCTCAATCAAGGCGGCATGAGTTTTCACGGTGGACTTGTGGGCGCGCTTATTGCTGGATATATTATGTGCCGCTTTGTATATAAAATTTCATTTGTAACCGTGTGCGATTTGGCTGTTATTGGTACCTGCCTGGGTCTCTTTTTTGGCCGTTGCGCTAACTTCATTAACGGTGAATTATGGGGAAAGGCTTGCGATCTTCCCTGGGGCGTTATGTTTGCTCATACTGGCGGCGGATTTGTATATCGTCATCCTTCACAGTTGTACGAAGCTGTGCTTGAAGGCTTGGTTATCTTTGCCGTGTTGTTTACGCTTGCTCACTCAAAGAAGCGCAGGTATGAAGGGGAGTTTATCGGTATTTTTCTGGTGATGTATGGCGCATTTCGCTTTTTGGTCGAGTTTGTGCGCCTGCCCGATGCGCAGCTTGGATACCTATGCGGAACTGATTGGCTTACGATGGGACAATGCCTTTCGCTGCCACTGATCGTGTTGGGTGTGCTTGTTCTTTTTTGGGCGTTTACGCGCAAAATTGAGCATCATTTGGCGTAATAGACATACTCAGCAGGCTAGAGTGCTTTTTTCCTAGTTCAATTTATACATGCTTGATGTTATGAGTTAATATAAAATTTAATATATTACTTTACTTTTACACCATGCGTCCTAAAATTAAAACGTTTGGTCTTATATATACATTGCAATTTTTGTATGCAATGTGACGACCATTTGGGAGCGCGTTATCTGTTTTTATACCTTTAACGTGCATGTTTTGTAGAAAGGACAGGTTGGTTTTTATGCAAAAGCGAACTACCCCCCCCCTCATCTGTTTGCTACGCTATCTTATTATAGGTATTGTGGCGTGTGTACTCTGTATACCGCTTAATGCATATGCAGATGATCCCGCACAGTTTAATGTTGAAGAATGGCATTCCGCGTATTCGGGTGATTATAAGCAGATCAATAATATTTTTGATGGACAAAGCCAGCAAACTACTGCTGGTAATTCCCAATGGCGCTTGGTTCCTAATAAGGAAAATACCGAATATACGCTAGAAATTAAAGCGCCCGACGATGATCAACCTGGTGACGAAACGTTTGGTACTATTTACAACACCAATGGACCAACATGGCAATCATTGCCCGATTGGCGTGGTAAAACGATGGATTCAGGACAACCATATATTAAGTATCCTATTACCAAGATAGTCTTTTTAAAAAGCGATACCAAGAAAAATTATAATATCATGACGCCGCTTTCTCCTGATTGTAGCGGTGTAATAGCCTTTGATAACGGTATAAAAAGCATGTTTCAGGGTTTTAGTGAAGTAAAATCTATTGATATGAGCGGTCTTGCTATTATTGATAATGATATAAGCAACACCGCAAATAAAGGTGCAAAAAATTGGTTTTCAGGCTGTTCGCAGCTTACACAAATTGTATGGCCAAAAGAAAATAAAAAGCAAATTAGTGTAACTGACTTTTGGAAGGCGAACGATAAAGACAGTCTGCTTCAAGACTTTACCGCTCGTGGAGCTCAAACGTTAGAAAATATGCTGAGCGGTTGCACCTCACTTGAGACTATTGATCTAGGCAATATTAGCGGTGAGCACTTGAAAAATGAAGAGCTCGAATACATTCAATACAATGGAACAACAAATATGTTCCAGGGTTGTGACAACCTCAAAAAAATAACGTTAAGCTCCACCTATAAAGTTCTTCCTCAGGGTGGATGGTTTAGCGCGGGTACTGGTTTAAGAACTTTGGATGCTAATCAACATTGGGTTACAACAACAGCATATAACGGTAACGTTTTAAGTAAAACAAGTTCTGAACTTGAGCAATTTTATGCAAATCCTTCAGGCCAAAAACTTACGTGGGTAATTAAACAAGATATTGTAAACCATACGGTTACCTTTAAGGTTGAAGATGGAGCAACGTTTACTGGCGATAAAACTCAAACTGTTGCAGAAGGTGCAAAAGCAACAGAGCCTACAGCTCCAACAAAAGAAGGCTTTACCTTTGATGGTTGGTATGATGCTGATACCAAATGGGATTTTGCTAACACAAGTGTTACTAAAGATGTAACGCTTACGGCAAAGTTTACTAAGAAGGTTGTAAACCATACGGTTA